>JAIBBD010000005.1 GCA_019694855.1 Dehalococcoidia bacterium | reverse complement strand
TCATGGCCCGCGAACGCCCGCCCGTAAACCTCGTACGCAGCGTCTGGGGTGAACAGCGCGACCCACGCCTCGACGTCGTCCCGGTCGAGCGTGAGGCAGTAGCGGGCGAGCAGGTCGGTGATCGCGATGTGGTCGTCAGGACTTGGAAGCACCTAGCTGCTAAGACCCGCGAGACGTTCACGGATGTCTTCGAAATCAGGTGACGAGGCGACGATCGTCTCGTAGTCCTTCCGGGCTTTCGCCTTTTGACCTTGAGCCTCGTAGACGCGTGCGCGCAAGTAGCGGGCACTCCACAAGACGGCGGGAGTCCGCTTGGAGGATCGAAGGGCCTCGCGGAGCGACACGAGAGCCGCATCCAACAGTCCCTGCTGAAAGAAGGCGCTTGCGCGATAAGTGAGGCAGACGGCGTCCAGATCGTCCGTGTTCGTGATCCCGTCCGTAACTCGAAGCACCTCGTCCCACAACGCCTGCTGAGCGTAGAGTTCAGCCAGCGATGTGGCCGCCACCGATTCGGGCAGCCCGGCATCTCCCAGCCCTTCAAGGAGATCCGCTGCTTCCGCGAAACGACCGACCTTCTGGTATATCTCCGCAAGAAGCACCGCCGCACCAGAACTATCGAAAGGTAGATCCACGACGATGCCCGGCACAATCTCCGCGGTCACCACGAATTCGAGACGAGCTGCATATTTCTTCATCAGGGCATCTGGCAAGCTGACGTCGCTCGCTACTACCCGTTCAAGCGGAACGATTGCCTCCTCATCACGGTCCAGTTTTGAAAGGACAAATCCGAAGAAAAGGTCGTCTGAGATATTTTTCGTGTCTGACGACGTGGCCTTGTCGAACGCCGTAGCGGCCGACGCAAAGTCACCTTTGGCGACGGCGATCACACCGCGCCGAAACTCCTTCTCGGATGCACTGGCAAATAGTCCAGCACCCGGGACGGCGTCCTCTACCCGGATGCGCCCCGGCTGACCCTCCGATCCAGGACTCAGAACGCCTGTAGCCTTCTTCGTTCGTTTCGACGATCCCGTCCAACCCAAGCCCGTTCCTGGGAGTCCGAGCGATGTCGTTCGGCGCCCAGTAGTCGAGACTGTGTAACGATAGCCTCGACCTCCCAGGCTAACGCTGCCGCTCTTTTTCCCGAAGGTCATTCTCACTCCGGGCCCGATCTTCATCGACCTCCGGAAACGGACAGACATACGAACTCCTCCCGTGAGCCGGACTATAACACGACGGCGTGACCGTCCTTAATCTCGGTGAGCGTGGTCCGACGTAAGCCACGCGGAGCCCTCGAATGGGAGTCCGTGCGCTATCAGCTTCCCCCTAGGTGAGATCCGCGCCGTGCGGGAGCGACGTCAGCGAGCCGGCCGGCACCGTGCGAATGTTCCTCGTGGCGAGGCAGTTCGCCGCGAACGCGGCCGGCGAGGCGACGCGGCGCAGCAGGCCCCCCTGCACGAGGTACACGTTCGATGCCGGGTCGCCGGCATCGCGGAGCAACGTGCCGTCGCGTGGGACGCGAGGGATCGAGTTCGAGGCGCCGTCCGGGACGGTCTTGGCGGCGGCCTGGATGCGCACGTCCGTAAACCCGAGGTGCAGGTCGAGGCCCACCGGGAAGTTGCTGTTGAGCAGCGGATCGCCGGGCCTGAACGGAAAGCGAGCGCCGCCAAAGCAGACAAAGTACGTGGGATAGGCACGGTCGCGCAGCACGGTGTAGTCCGCGGGCATCGACGTGAGGCTATCGACCGTCTCCTGGTCGACGATACGAGCGCTGTTCACGTCGAAGCCGAGCGCGTTCCGCGCGTCGATGCGGAACTTCGCCCTGCCGAACATGACGAAGACGCGCTCGGGGTGCCTGCTACCCCGGATCAGCAAGCCATCATCCGCTGTCGAGTAGGTTGGCGCCGACGTCTGCGAACCCCACTGGCCGTTGAATCCGACATCCCTGATCCAGCGGAAGGTGACCGTGTAGCCGCCCCAGAGGTCCCACAATTCGCTCGACCGGAACGAGTAGAGGCCGTTCAGCAGGAGGGTATGCGTCCCGACTGGGCCGTCCGCTCGATTCAGCAGCATCGCGCCCCCGGCGTGAATCGAACTGACGGTGCCGCTGGCGTAGTTCCAGGCCTGGATGTTCTTGGGAAGGGCGACACTCGGACGGACCTCGAGGTCGACGAGCATCTGACAGTTCGTGATGTTCGGGTTCTCCCTGAGGTCCACGCGGACGAGGTCCTGCGCGAACCCGTACCCGAACATCAACGGACGGTCGCCTCCGAAGCGACGAGGGTCGATGACCGGATACACGCTGCCGGGGTCCGTGAAGGCAATCACCCAGCTCATTCCGCGTCCTCGGTCTTCGCCTCACCCGTCGGGCGTGCAACAGGGCCGCGCGCGGACAGCCAGCTCTGAAGGTGCTCGACGGCCGCTGCCTCGGCCCGGCGGAACGGGTCAGAGGCCAGTCGCGCCGCCTCCCGGACGCTCGCGCCGCCCCGTAACGCCTCGTCGTCGACTTCGAAGTGCAGCGCCGTGCCGCCGGCCGCCGCGTGCCCCGCGAGCTGCTCCGCGAGGCCGGATACCAGCTCGTGCGCGTGTGGGTGCCCGGCAAGCTCTCCATCGATCCGTACCTGCACCCTGCCGAGCGCGGGATCGCGAAAGCTGGGCGCCCGGTCACTGCCGGTCACATCGCCGACCACGAGGTGGTACGGCTGACTGTCGTCCTGGTGGGTTGGTTGCATGTCCGCGCCTCTCCGCGACCTCGAGCCAGCGGCCCTCGGGTGGCGTGCACTATAGCCGCGCATTCGCGCCGGATGTAGTACGGCACGCCCGCGGCGGGGACCACGCGGGAATCACCGGAGCGAGGATCGATTGCCCAACGGCGCATCGCGACGGCGATCGGATACGCTCGACAAGTCTCCCGGCCCGCTTCGAGAGGGGACTCTCGAGCAACCCTGACAGTCAGCGTGAGGAGGAACCGATGCGAGTGATCAAAGCGTCTGAGGGCACATCCCAGGAACGCACGGGGCAGCCCATCTTCGAGGGACAGGTGTGGGGCCGCGGGCTCGTCGAGGGCGAGGGGCACCTGACCGCCTCGATCGTGCAGTTCGCGGTCGGCGGACGCACGCGGATGCACACCCACACGAGTGACCAGCTGCTCTACGTGGTCGCCGGCATCGGAAAGGTCGGCACCGCCGAGGGCGAGCAGCTCATCTCGACGGGCGACGTAGCCCTGATCCCGGCCGGCGAGGCCCACTGGCACGGTGCTGGCGACAGTGGCTCGCCGATGTCACACCTCACCGTCATGCGCGCCGACAGCGAGACCGAGGTGCTCGGCTGAGGGCGCCCACGCGCTGATACGCTGGTGACGGAGGAATCACGACCACCGATCAGGTCTCGATCCGAATCCCCAGGGCCACCCTCCAGCGCCTCGACGAAGAGAGCAAGCGTGAGCACGTATAGCGCTCCGAGCTGGCACGGACCTTCATCGAAGAGGCGCTGCGTATGGAGGCACATCGCGGCATCGTATTCAAGCCAGGGCCGGCGGGCCGCCGGCCAGCGCTCGCCGCGGGGCCAGACGTCTGGGAGATCGTCCGTGCCTGGCACGATCTGGGAGTGCCAGAGCCCGAGGCCATCCCGCGGCTGGCGGAAATCGCCTCAGTCCCGGCGTTCGAGATCGAGCGTGCCCTGCGCTACTACGCCGACTATCCCCATGAGATCGACGCGTGGATCGATCGGATGAACGCTGATACGGAACGAGCGTTCGAAGAGTGGTTGCGGCAGCAGGCCACCGCTGAGGAGTGAACTCCTCCTCGACGAAATGTACTCGCCGTCCATTGCGGTTCAACTGCGGCAGCGAGGACACGATGTCGAGAGCGTCGTGGAGCGCACCGACTTGCGGACAGCCTCCGACGAGGCCGTCTTTGCCGTCGGAAGGCGTGAGACGCGCGTAATAGTCACGGAGAACATTGGCGACTACCAGCGAGAGGCCAGGATCGCCGTCGAGGGCGGTGCCGCGCACCCCGGCCTGATTTACACGACCAATGCCCGCTTCCCCCGCGGAGATGCGAGGACGGTCGGCCGCCTGGTGCTCGCTCTCGATGACTTGCTCCGCGGGGGGATCGACCTCACGGACCGCGAGTACTGGCTGCGTCAGAGAGGCAACTCCGCGTCACCCAGCTGCACGACCGCGGCGCACGCGGGCTCGTCGCCGACCACCCGGGTCGTGTGGCCCCGCCCCGAAAGATCCTCGAGCAGCACGATGTCGCCGCCGCGGACATGTCTGACTTCGCCATCGCTCACGTGCACCTCGAGGTCACCACTGAGCGCGATGAAGAACTGACGCGCGGGAGTCGGGTGCCAGTCCCCGAACCAGCCTACCGGCGCGTGGAAGAACAGCACCCGCTCCGCCGCGACCCGTCCCGAGGTGAAGAGAGGAGGCGCCGGCGGCGCGAACGAGTCGCCCGCAAGCGGCAACTCGAGGTCGCCGAAGTGCGACTCCCCCGCCTCGTCCGAGGTGATCAGCAGGCAGCGTTGCTTCGGCGCGGCGGCATCTTCCGACATCGCCGCGCCTGCTCGCCCGACTACTTCGCCGCCTGCGCCAGCAGCTGCCGGCCGATCACCTTCAGCTCGAGGATGGGCTTCACGCCCTCGAAGATCGGCAGCACCAGCGCGTCCACGACA
Organism: Dehalococcoidia bacterium; assembly: GCA_019694855.1. Classification (GTDB taxonomy): domain Bacteria; phylum Chloroflexota; class Dehalococcoidia; order UBA2979; family UBA2979; genus JAIBBD01. The sequence goes on along the minus strand of JAIBBD010000005.1, from coordinate 57,905 downwards.
TACCGCGCGATCGGGTCCTCTTCCGAGTAGCCCCAGCCACCGTGCAGCTGCTGCGCCGACTGTGTCACCTCGACGGCAACGTCGCACGCGAGGAGCTTGGCCATCGGCGCCTCCACCCCCCGGCTGTCGAAGTTGCGCGCCGCCGCATACGTCAGCTGCCGCCCGGCGCTGATGAGCGCCGACATCCGCCCGATGCGGTACTGGGTCAGCTGGTACTCCGCGAGCGGCAACCCGAACTGCTGCCGCTGCGCCACGTACTGGCACGCCTTCTCGAGCGCCGCCTGCGACACGCCGGTCGCTCGGCCCCCGGTCTGCAGGCGCCCCGCCGCGAACCCGCCCATCTGCAGGAAGAAGCCCTGGCCGATGCCCGCGTCCCCACCCACGAGGTTGTCGTGCGACACCCAGTAGTTGTCGATGGCGAGCGTGAACGAGTGCATCCCCCGATACCCGGGCGTCGGGTTCGCGGTCCCGCTGATCGTCCCGCCCTCCGCCTGCTCGTGCTTCCACTCGTGGCCGTAGTACGGCGCCTTCGGCACGATCAGCAACGACAGCCCGCGGGCGCCCTTCGAGGTGTCCGGGTCCGTCCTCACCAGCATCGAGAGCACGTCCGCGCGCCCTGAGAACGTGCACCACGCCTTGGCGCCGTTGATCCGCCAGCCGCGCTGGCCGTTGTACTCGGCCGGCTCAGCGCGCGTCTGGACGCCCGCGTTGTCCGACCCGATGTCCGGCTCGGTCACCGACACCGCGACGATCGTCTGCCCCGTCGCGAGGCGCGGCAGCCACTCCCGCTTCTGCTCGTCCGTCCCGCCCGCGAGCAGCGCCTTCGACAGGATCTCCGGCCGCGTCGCCAGCGACCCGGCCGCGGCCAGCGAGGCGGCCGAGAGCTCCTCCGTGATGATGATCATCGAGAGGTCGCCCATGCCGGTCCCGCCGTACTCCTCCGGGATCGAGGAGCCGAAGAAGCCCTGTGCAGCGAACTTCTGGATCAGGTCCTCCGGCACCAGGAGGTCCTTTCGATGGATCTCCTGCGCGCGCGGCGCGACCTCGTTCTTCGCGAAGTCGCGCGCGAGGTCGCGCGTCAGGCTCGCCACCTCGTCCTGCAGCTCGATGTTGTTGACGCCCCCCGAGGCGATCCGCGCGCGCCCAATCTCGCGGATGCGCGCCTCCGACAGCCCCGCGCGCATCGCGTCGCGCACCGCCTGCGCCTGGATCGCCGCCACCGCCTCACCGACGCCGAAGTCCTCCCAGGCGGCGTCGATGGCGCTCCCGAGGGCGTGCGTCGCCTCGGCCGCGTACACGAATGCCTCCGCCGCCATGAGCGAGTCGGCCCTGCCCGCGGCCTCGAGGCGTTCCGCCGCCGAGGTCAGCTCGCGCGCCGCCCGCACCTGCGTTGCGAGGTAGGTCACGCGCTCGGTGTGGACCTGGTGGTCGTCGATCTTCGCGCCGCCTTCGGTCGTGGCTGCGGCGTGGGCGAGCGCGGCGTCGACCACGCGCTGGGCGCTGTCGACGAGGAGCCGCGCGTTCTGGACGTCGGTGGACATGTCGGCGTTCCTTCCTGATACGCGCGTGGCCGCCGGCGCGGCGTCCCTACGCGCGAGGTAGCGAGACGAACGAGGACCGCGCCCGGAAGCGCACTCAGCGCGCCTTCGGCATGAGGACCGTGTAGTCGAGGTCGAGCACAACGTTCGGGTGGTAGCGCTCCCGTCCGTTGTCGTCTGCGACCTTGAACGGCTGCTCCTCGGTCGCCGGGTCGCAGTTCTTCACTGCCACCAGCCGCAGCCGCAGCGCGCCCGCGTCTGGCCGGCCGAGGTCGATGCGCTCGAGTACGTCCGTCCAGGCGAAGACCGTGTCCCCCGCGAACGTCGGGTTGCTGTGCGTCCCCCCGTTCCAGGCGAGGATGCGCACCGCGTTCTCGAGCCCGTTGAACGACAGCGCCCGCGCCATCGAGATGATGTGGCCCCCGTAGATGACCCGCTTCCCAAAGCGCGTGTCCTTGAGCGCATGCGCGTTGAAGTGGGCACGCGCCGTGTTCTGGTACAGCCGGGCGGCCATCTGGTGCTCGGCCTCCTCGATCGCCACGCCCTCGACATGGTGAATGCGCTCGCCGGGCTCGTAGTCGCCCCACCACGCGCGGCCGCCCGTCACGATCGGGTCGAACCTCGACAGGTCGAGTTGCGCAGGGATGACGAAGTCCTCGGGGGCGACCGAGGCGGGCGTCTTCGGAGCGTCGTCCACGCCCGTGCTCACGTCCGGCTGCCGTCGGTTCACCAGCACCCAGCGGATGAAGGACAGCACTTCCTCGCCGTGCTGGTTGCGGCCCACCGTGCGGACCCAGACGACGCCCGTGCCGCCCGAGGCCGACTCGCGCTGGCCGAGGACGGTCGTGTGCGCTCGCAGCGTGTCGCCCGGGTACGCCGGCACGCCGAAGCGCACGTCCGCGTACCCGAGGTTCGCGACCGCGTTCAGCGAGATGTCCGGCACGGACTTCCCGAAGACCGTGTGGAACACCAGCAGGTCATTCACCGTCTCGCGTTGGAAGCCGAGGCTCCGCGCGAACTCCGCGTCGCAGTGCAGCGGGTAGCGGTCCGCCGTCAGCGCGATGTACATCGCGGCGTCGCCCTCCGTGAGGGTGCGCGGGACCGCATGCTCGATCTCGAGTCCGGCCGTGAGGTCCTCGAAGTAGTTGCCAATGCTGGCTTTGTCGCCCACGCTGCCCTCCTCGCGGTGCCATTGTAGGGAGCGGGGCTCCAAGAGGGGAGGCGCGCGCCCGCCAGCGAGGCCGCTCGCCCCTATACTCGGGATCGAGCCGAAGGAGGGCCACGCGTGGGCACGAAGGAACTACAGGCGCTGATCGAGGTACTGCAGGATCAGGTGGCGCAGGGCCGCGAGGGCCACGTCATCGGCACCTGGACCATCCACTACGACAAGCAGCGATCCGCCTTCACCTTCGACAAGTGCGAGGACGGCGTCTACTGCGAGGAGCGCCCTGCCGTCATCGCCCTCGACCACACCGTGCTCGACAGGGGCGGACCCATCGGCGGCTGACGCCACCCGCCCCGTGAGCGATCTCGACACCGCGCTCGCCATTGCCGTCGAGGCCCATCGGGGCCAGGTCGACAAAGCGGGCCAGCCTTACATCCTGCATCCCCTGCGCGTGATGGCGCGTGTCTCGGCGCCCGCCGAGCGCCTGGTCGCCGTGCTGCACGACGTCGTCGAGGACAGCCCGACCACCCTCGATGACCTGCGCGCCGCGGGCTTCCCGGAGGAGGTCGTGCGCGCGGTCGACTTCCTCACCCGCCGCGAGGACGAGACCTACGAGGCCTTCATCGAGCGCGTGACGGGCGACCCGCTCGCGCGCCGCGTGAAGCTCGCGGACCTCGAGGACAACATGACGCTCACCCGCCTGAATGAGCTGGACGACCGCGCCGTCGAGCGCCTGGGCCGCTACCTGCGAGCCTACCGGCGCCTGCGCTCGGATCCCTAGGGGGCCTCCGAGGCCTCGCCCGCCGCGCGCCGCGGCCGGCGCACCGTCAGTTCGGCCACCAAGAACGCCGCACCCACCAGGCTCACGGGCACCACGTTCACGAGGTGTGACAGCACCGAGAAGCTCACGGCCACGCTGCGGTCGACGCCGAACGCCACCAGCGTCAACGTCGCCGCCGCGTGGTAGACCCCGATCTGTGCGGGCGACGAGGGCACCAGCATCGCCAGGTTCGTGCTGCATCCCAGCACGATCGCCACCGCTGGTGACACCTCCATGTGCAACGCGCGGAACAGCACGAAGTTGATCGCGAACGCCGTCGCCCACGCCAGCGCCGACCACCCCCAGATCGTCCAGCCCTCGGTCGACAGCACGCGCCGCCAGCTGTCCCCCACGGCCGAGAGCACCGGACCGAGGCGGCTCCACAGCCCCTCCGCGCGTCGCCGCAGGACGAGCAGCCCCGCCCCCGCCAGCATCACGAGGGCGCCGGCCGCGGCCGTCGGCACGAGGTAGCGCGTGACGTCGAGGCGCAACGGGCTGTACGGCAGGAACGGTGTCACCAGCAGGAAACAGACGATCAGCGTGGCCGCGTCGAGCACCCGCTCCGCCACCATCGACGACACGACGTGCGTCAGCCGCACCCCCTGGCTGCGCACCGTCATCCCCGCGCGCACCGCGTCCCCGACTCGCAGCGGCAGCACGTTGTTGAGGAACATGCTGATGTGCACGATGCCGAACAGCCGCGGGAACGACGTACCTCGTGGCGGCAACAACGCCCGCCAGCGTGCGATCTTCGCCGCCAGCGACACGAACAGGCAGGTCACCGCCAGCCCCACGAGCGTGCGGTCCGCCCCGCGCAGGATGTCGAGGCTCGCCTGGCCGTCCACCGCGCGCAGCAGCAGCCACATCGAGCCAACTGAGATCGCGATGCCCACTGCGCCCCGCAGCACCGAGCCCCGCCTGAGCAGGGGAGCGCTGCGAGCGGAGCCCGGGCCGGGCAGGAAGGTCATTCGGCTAGTCCTGACCTGTCTTCACGCGGTAGTGTAAGTCATGCTCTCTTTGACCTCGCCCCGTCCGGCCGAGGTGGCTCCTCGCGCGCTGCACCTGCTGCAGTGGGCGCTGCTCGCCCCCCTGGCGCTCTCGCTCGCGACCCGCACCTGGTACCAGCACGAGTGGATGGCCTGGCTCCTCCTCGCTGCTACGACCGCCATCTGGGCCCCAGACCTCCGCCGGGGCGAGCGGCGCTGGTGGTTCTTCTACGTCGCCGGCGTCTTCGCCTACACCCTCCTCCGCGCCGATGCCGACGGCTTCCTCTTCCCCGTGCAGGTCGACTACGTCATCCGCTTCGACGAGACGGTCTTCCGAGGTCATGAGCCCGTCGTCTGGCTCCAGTCACAGTTCTTCTCGCCCTCGAGCATCGGCATCTTCGACGTCATCGCCACCCAGGTGCACTGGTCGTTCTTCGTCGTGCCGCATGCGCTGGCCGCCGTCATCTACATCTGGCGCCGGCCGCTCTTCGCGCGCTACGTGATCATGCTGCTCGCCGTCGAGTACATCGGGCTCGTCTGCTTCTACCTCGTCCCCACGGCCCCGCCCTGGCTTGCCTCGCAGTACGGCCAGATCGGCCCCGTCTACCGGGTCATGGAGTTCGTCGGCGGCTCGGTGAACGCCGACACCTACCAGACCCTCTACTCAGCGCTCGGCGAGCCGAACTCCGTGGCGGCCGTGCCATCGATTCACATGGCGGTCACATTCGCCGCCTACCTCTGGCTGCGGCGCTTCATGCCCGCGGCTTCGCCGCTGTTCCTGGCTTACTCCGTCGTCATGGGCATCTCGCTCATGCTCCTGGCTGAGCACTACTTCTTCGACCTGCTCGTCGGCGTGCTCGTCGCCATCGCCGTCGACCTCGCGGTCGCCCGCCTCGCGGGACCGGTCGAGGCCGTCCCCGCCCCCGCACGCGTCGACTGACGTTCGCTCTCCACGCGGCGGCCCGGCGGCGAGGCCGAGCACATCTACACGACGGGGAAGTGACGAGGGGAGAGCGCCCGGCGAGGGTGAGGGGACGAGGCCGGGTCGTACCCCGTTTGGGCAGTGGATATCGGGTGACGACCACGGCCTGGTGCGCCCCACCCTGAGCGGCTCATGACGATTGTAGCGAGGCTCACCAGCCCTCGCCCGTCGCTGCTCGATCTCTGCCGCACGGCCGCTTGCTAGGATGACGCCGGCCGGCCCTCCCGGCGGAAGGAGACATTGATGACGCAGCAGATGTCCGTCCTCGACCGCGATCGCGCCGTGGTCGTGATCATGGACTTCCAGCAGGGCATCGTGGGGACGGTCGCCCGTGACCCCGAGGGCACCGTGCGACGTGCCGCCTCGGTCCTCGCCGCCGCTCGCGCCGCGTCGGTGCCCGTCGTGCACGTGGTGCACCGCGGTGGGCGGTTCGAGGCGGAGTCGCCGGATGTCGCCATCCACCCCGCCGTCGCCCCGCTCGATGGCGAGCGCGTCTTCACGAAGACCAAGGCCGGCTCCTTTTCCACGACCGGCCTCGATGTCCTGCTCCGCGAGACCGGCCGCGACCAGCTCGTCCTCATGGGTGTCGCCACCAGCGGCTGCGTGCTTTCCACCCTCCGCTGGGCCGCCGACCTCGGCTACCGCCTCGTCGTCGTCAAAGACGCTTGCGACGACGCCGACGAGGAAGTCCACCGCGTCCTCACCGAGAAGATCTACCCGCGCCAGGCGAGCGTCGTCACCGCCGAGGAGTTCGCCCGCGCGCTGTGACCTCCACCGGCGCGAGCGCGCCGCCGCCCCGCGATAACGGCTATGATGCCCCCGCAGCCGTTCGAGGAGTGCGCGATGCGCAGACGGCCCTGGCCGCGGTCCATCTTCCTGGGCTGGTACATCGCGCTCGCCGGCGCCATCAGCAACTTCTTCACGATCGGGATCGGCGTCTTCGCGCTGGGCGTCTTCATCTCGCCCATGCGGAAGGAGCTCGGTTGGACGGTCGCCTCCATCGCGGCGGCCTCATCGCTTCGCACCTTCGAGCAGGGCTTCCTCGCACCCGTCAGCGGCTTCTTCGTCGACTGGCTCGGGCCTCGCAAGATGGCGACCTCCGGCCTCGTCTTCCTCCTCATCGGCATGGTCATGCTCTCCCGGGTGCACACGCTGCCGATGTTCTACGCGTCGAGCCTGGTGATGGCCCTGGGCGGCACGTTTGCCTCCATGACGCCCTTCTCCGCCGTGCTCATGTCCTGGTTCATGCGCAAGCGCGGCCGCGCGATGGGCATCCTCAACACGGGCAACGGCGCCGGCTACCTCGCCGCCCCCATCCTCGCCATCCTCGTCGGCGCCGTCGGCTGGAGGCACACCCTCCTCATCGCCACCGCCGTGATCGCCGTCGTCTGCCTGCCGCTCACGCTGCTGCTGAAGGCGAGCCCCGAGGAACACGGCCTGCACCCCGACGGCGCGAGCGAGGCGCCAGCCGTCGGTGGCGCCAGTTGGGCCTCGAGCGGCATGACGGTCCGCGAGGCGCTGCACGTCCCCGCCTTCTACCTGCTGGTGCTGGCAACCGCCGCGGGTGGCTGGCAGGGCGCCTGGATCCTGCTCCAGATCCCGCACCTCGAAAACGTCGGCTTCTCCCTGGAGGCTGCCGCCACCCTGAGCGGCATCTACGGCGCCATCCAGCTCGGCCTCCGCTTCAGCACCGGCTGGCTCGGTGACGCCTTCGGCCGCAAGCGCATGTACGCGTCGTCGTTCGTCCTCCAGGGCACCGGGCTCCTCGTCTTCGCTGCCCTCAGCTCAGACCGCCTCTGGCTGCTCCCGTTCTACTTCGCCACCTTCTCGGTCGGCCAGGCCATGATGGTCGTCCTCGGCCAGACGATGGTCGCCGACTACTTCGGCCCCGCCCGCTTCGCCTCGCTCCGCGGCCTCGTGTCGACGCTCAACACCCCCGTCGGCATCGTCACGCCGCTCTTCGCCGGCTACATGTTCGACCACACCGGCAGCTACTCGGTCGCCTGGGTCGCCTGCGGCATCCTCGCCTACACCGGCGCGCTCTGGGTCGCGCTCATCCGCCGTCCGCTCTGGTCCGAACTCGAACAGCAGGGCACCCTCGAGGCGGCGGTATCGAGGCCCGCGCCTGGCCTCGCCGAGGGCCTCCCGGCCACTGCCGGCGACTAGTCCGCGCCCCCCAGCGCGCGCAGCGTCAGCTCCGCCGCCGCGCTCCCGATCCGCTCGATCTCCTGCGGCTGCTCGCACGCCCAGTCCCCCGCCGCGTGCACCAGCGCGAAGATCAGGCGCACGGCCGCGGCCTCATCGGCGACCGTGTACGCCCCAGCCTCGACGCCAGCCGCGATCGTCGAGGCGAGCACCCGCTCGGCTGGGTTGCGCGGGTCCCCACCCATCTCCGCTGCATGGTCGTGCCCGACCGCGGTGAGCAGCTCGTGCAGGTCGGCTCGCTCGACCTGCACCTCAACCGCGCGGCGCACGAATCGTCGTGTGAACTCCGGCCACGCTGCTCGTTGCTGCGGCCGTTCGAGGGCCGCGACCTCGGCCGCCAGCTCCTCACCCAGCCGCTCCCGCAGCGCGTCCAGCAGCCGCTCTTTCGAGGGGAAGTGCAGGTAGAAGCTCCCCTTGCTCACCCCCGCCGTCGACGTGATCTCCTCGACGGTCGTCGCCTCCACGCCACGCGCGCGCAGCACCTCAGTGGCGGCATCCAGCAGCTCAGCGCGGCGGATCGCCGCGGGCTTGCGCGTGCGTGTAGCTCGCTCCTGCACGAGGGCATCGTACGGGAGGAATTGACAACTGACCAGCGGTCAGTATCATTCGAGATGTAACTGACCGCTGGTCAGTAATGCGAGAGGAGAACGAGATGTTCGGACACATGCGCACGCACGAGGGCCATCGCGCCCGCTTCGAGGGGCGCCCCTCGGGCCGCCGAGGGCTGGGCCGGCTGCTTGTCCTCGGCCTGCTCGCCGCCGTCGCCGTGCGCGCCATTGCGGGCCATCACGCCGGTCACGCGCGCCAGCAGGCCTGGCACGCCTAGTCGTTCGAGCCGGTGGACGGCGGCTATGCCGCCGTCCACCCAGCGTCCGCCGGGATGACCGTCCCGTTGATGTGGGCAGCCTCGTCCGATGCCAGGAACAGCGCGAGGTTCGCGATGTCCTCCGGCTCCAGCATCGCCGGCATGATCGCCGCATAGGCCATCGCCCGCGCCATCCCCGCCGGGTCAAGGCGCTCCTGTGGCATCGACTCGCCGATGTTCGTCCGCGTCCCGCCCGGAGCAATCGCGTTCGTGCGTACGCCCTGCTGTGCGTACATCCACGCGGTGCTCTTCGTCAGCCCCACGAGCGCGTGCTTCGCCGACGTGTACGCCGCCCCGGCCGCCCCGCCTTCGATGCCACCCACCGAGGCGATGTTCACGATCGCCCCGCCGCCCTGCGCCACCATGAGCGGCACCGCTCGCCGCATCGTGAACATCGGCCCGTCGAGGTTGATCCGCATCACCCGTCGCCAGATCTCGTCCTCGAGCTGCCCCACCCCCTGCATGTAGTCCATCACGCCGGCGTTGTTTACCAGCACGTCGATCCGCCCGTGGGTCGACACCGCGAGGTCCACCAGCGCCTCCGCGGTGGCGCGGTCGCCGATGTCCCCCGCCGCGCCCACGACGGTACCCCCCGCTGTCTCGATCTCTCGCACCGCGGCGTCGAGGCGCTCCTCGTTCCAGTCTCCGGCCACGACGCGTGCTCCCTCGGCCGCGAATCGCCGCGCCATCGCGAGCCCCATCCCCGACCCGGCGCCCGTGATCGCCGCAACCTTGCCCTGCAGCCTCATGCTTGCCCTCTTCCGCCCGCCGCCCGCGCCCGCGAGCGTCCGCACGGCCGTGCGCTGGCCCGCGAGGGGTCAGGCGGCCCCGCTGATCGTAGCGCCTTCTCGCCCGCTTCCGGCTCGTCCTGCCCTCGCAGCCCCGTCGTCGCGGCGCCCGTATACTCGCCATGGTTCGAGGTGGCTCGTGTCGCCACCCGGGTGGGGAGCACGCCGACGCGTACCTCCGGCCGCAACGATATCCAGCGCGCCCGCCGTCGAGTCGTGCCCTTCCTGTTCGCCGCTATCGCCGCGCTGCTCCTGGGCCTCTGGGCCGGCCTCCTCCGCATCGGTTGGGACCTGCCGGTCGGGGACGGCGATCTGACGCTGCGCCACGGTGGCCTGATGGTCGTCGGCTTCGTCGGCACCGTGATCGCCGTCGAGCGGGCCGTCGCCCTCGGCAGCCCTCCCGCGTTCGCCGCGCCGGCGGCGAGCGCGGCGGCAGGTGTGGCCCTCATTGCTGGCGCCCCGGCGAGCGTCGCCGCGGGGCTCGCCACGCTGGCCGCCGTCACCTACTCGCTGACCATCGCCGTGCTGCTGGCCCGCCACCGGCTCCCGCCGCTCGCGGTCATGCTCGCCGGAGGCGTTTGCCTCGTGGTCGCCGCCGCGCTGTGGTGGGACGGCGAGAGCATGCGCCGTGTCGTGCTCTGGTGGATGTCGTTCCTCGTGCTCACCGTCGGCGCCGAACGCCTCGAGATCATCCGCTTCCAGCGCTTCACGCGCGCCGACGCGCTCGCTGGCCTCGCCGTCCTGCTCCTCCTCCTGCTGGGCCCGGCCGTCGCCCAGGGCGACATCGAGGTCGGCACGAGGCTGCTCGGCCTCGCGCTGGCGCTCGGTCCCTTCTGGCTGGTCCGCCGCGACATCGCCCTTCGTACCGCCCGCACCGACGGCCTCGCTCGATTCGCGGCGATCGGCGTGCTGACGGCGTCCGCCTGGCTCGTCGTCGCGGGGGTCCTGCTCGCCACGCAGAGCGTGCAGGGCGGGCTGGAGTATGACGCGGTGGTCCACGCCTTCTTCATCGGCTTCGTGTTCGGCGCCATCATCGCCCACGCCCCGATCGTCGCCCCGTCAGTCACCGGCCTCCGCTTCGCCTATACGCCGCTGCTCTACCTGCCGCTCGCGGCCCTCGATGGCGCGCTGCTCGCGCGCATCGCCGCGGACTTCGAGGAGTGGGCGGACGTCCGCCGCTGGGCCGGCATGACGCAGGCGCTCGCGATCGTGCTCTTCCTCGTCCTGACGGTGGCGTCGGTCCTCCGGGGGCGGACACACGAGGCCGCCTGACCCATCCCCACCAGCGCTTCGCTAGACTCGAATCACTGATCCGGAGGACAGCATGACCGCGCGACCGACTCCCGCCGCCGCGATGCTCGCCGACATCCTCGCCGCGGGCCTCGACCCTGAAGCCAGGGCCGACATCGAAGTCACCGGTGCGGGCGACCTCGACTCGGCCTTCGCCGTCACTGACCTCGCCGCCGCCTCGATCGGCGCGGCAGGCGTCGCCGCCTCCGCGCTGGCTACCGCCGCCGATGGCCGGGCGCGCGCCGTCGAGGTGGATCGTCGCCTCGCGTCCGCCTGGTTCGGCTTCACGCTCCGCCCGCATGGCTGGGATCTGCCCTCCCCCTGGGACCCCATCGCCGGCGACTACGAGGCGAACGACGGCTGGATTCGCCTGCATACGAACGCGCCGGCCCACCGCGCCGCGGCCCTGGACGTCCTCGGCGTGCCCGCCGAGCCCGACCGCGTCCGCGCCGCCGTCGCCGCGTGGCAGGCCGGCGCGCTCGAGACCGCCGTGCTCGACGCGGGAGGCTGCGCCGCCGCGATGCACTCCGAGGCGGTCTGGAACGCCAGCGCTCCCGGGCAGGCCGTCCGCGCCGAACCCCTCATCCACTGGGACATCGAGGATGGGGCGCCTCCGACTTCCCCTCCGGCCGACCCCGCGCGCCCGCTCGCGGGCCTCCGCGTCCTCGATCTCACCCGCGTGCTCGCGGGGCCTGTCGCGACGCGCTTCCTGGCGCTGCTCGGCGCGGACGTCCTCCGCATCGACCCGCCCGACTGGGACGAGCCGGGCGTCACCCCCGAGGTCATGCTCGGCAAACGCACCGCGCGCCTCGACCTCCGCCGCGAAGACCGCGCGACCTTCGAGACGTTGCTCGCTTCCGCGGACCTGCTCGTCCACGGCTATCGCCCCGGCGCTCTCGATGGCCTCGGACTCGGCCTCGATGCGCGACGCCAGCTCCGCCCGGACCTCATCGAAGTCACTCTCGACGCCTACGGCTGGACCGGCCCCTGGCGCGGCCGTCGAGGCTTCGACAGTCTCGTGCAGATGAGCGCCGGCATTGCCCACACCGGGATGGGGCGCTTCGGCTCCGAGCGCCCGCGCCCACTCCCCGTGCAGGCCCTCGACCACGCCACCGGCTACCTCATGGCCTTTGCCGCGCTCCAGTCCCTCTCCGCGCGCCTCGCAGGCCGGATTGCGCGCGCCCGCCTCTCGCTCGCCCGCACCGCCGCCCTGCTCACCGCCTACCCGCTCGCCTCCCCCGCCCCGCTCGCCCCCCTCACCCCCGAGGACCTCGCCCCCGCCGTCGAGGCGACCGGCTGGGGCCCCGCGCGGCGCCTCAACTCCCCACTCACCATTGAGGACGCCCCCGTGCACACCGACCGCCCTGCGATGCCCCTCGGCTCGCACTCGGGGGCTTGGTGAGCGGGGTTCAACCCGCACTTTCCACCGGCGATGAAGCGCCCTCGCTCCCCGGCGAACGGGCACTCCGAAGGGCCGACGGTAGATTCAGATGAGCATTGCCGGGGTGGCCGGCAGGAACACCTTCAGGTCGCGGCGCCGGGAGTCGCGCTGCTGAGCCGGGTAATCGCTTTGCGATTCTTCTGCTACGATGCTTGTCGCCAAGCTAGGTCGACCAATTCGACGCGGAAAGTCGGTTTCCGAGTGGCTCGGCGGTTCGCTCAGTAGGGAGATTGTTTGGCCTTCGACGCAACCCCCGCTGCGCTTTATGAAGAACTCGGCATCGGCGGCCTTTCCGGGGAGGCGTCGCCGGCAAGCCTCTATCTCGACATGGTTAAGCGGACCCTGTGTAACCTCATCTACGAAGATCCTCCCCTCTGGCCGCACAAGCAACCATTCGATATTCGGAGCCGGGTGCTCGGTCAGGATATGCCTACCCAGGCGCACACGATGGTGGGGTGGCGGCGGCTTACGAATATCGAAGCCTGTGGACGAGCCATCATCGAGGGCGGCATTCCCGGCGACTGGGTGGAAACTGGAGTCGGACGAGGCGGTGCATCGATCATGATGCGTGCCGTTCTTCAGGCTTACGGGGCCACGGATCGGCGCGTGTTTGCCTGCGATACCTTCGCTAAGCCTTGGGAACCACCACGGACGTTCGCCCGTCGTGCCGCCACGAAGCTCGTCTTGATGAACGTCAGTCTCCTGACGCGCGTGCCGTCCAAGCGGTGGCGGGCGTCGCTGTTTCGCCGGCTCGAGCGCAGACAACAGAGCTTCCCACGAAGCGCGAACCCATCACCGGAACTCGTCGATCTCAGTATCGAAGGGGTTCGCCACTTTGCCGACCACGCGTGGACCTTCTTTTCGCTCGTCGACAAGGATCGATCCAGCCTCGACGCCGTGCGCTCGCATTTCGCTCGCTATGGCCTGCTCGACTCCCAAGTTGAGTTTCTCCGTGGCTTCTTCGCCGACACTCTGCCGCGAGCAGATCTCCGATCGATCGGCTTGCTGAGATGCGATGGCGATACTTATGAGTCGACCCGCACTGTGCTCGACTTGCTTTATGCGAAGGTCAGCCACGGCGGTTTTGTGATCATTGACGACTACAACATACCTGACTGCAAACGTGCCGTTGAGGACTTCCGTACCGAAAACGAGATCACCGATGCGCTCGTTCAGATCGACGAGAATGGGGTGTTCTGGCGGAAGATGTGACCCGCACCGCGTCGGACACACGTCACGTCGATCCTGATGCTGGTGGCCGCGAGCCCGCGTTCCCGGATTCCGTGGCGCGAAGGGATGCCCAGTAATGGCTTGCGCCGCCGCCTCCCCGGGCGGGAGCGAAGATGCCAGTAGACATCCGGTCGCACCTGCCGCGGCTGAGACGGTGCGTTAGCTTCGTACGAGAAGTCCGGACATATGCGGGCATGCTGAATGAGAGTCTGGGGTTGGTCGGGGAGACACGATTTGAACGTGCGACCTCTTGACCCCCAGTCAAGTGCGCTACCAGGCTGCGCCACTCCCCGACCGGACATCCGATGCTAGCAGAGTCACCCACCTGCGGCCATGCCGAGGCAGCCCTGCGCCCTACGCGATCCCCGTCGCCCGCGCCGCCACCACCAGCGCCAGGCCCAGCGCCGTCACGATGCTGTACTCCGCCGCCACCGTCGTGTTGATGTGGCGCGTCATATACGCGTGCACCATCCCCGTCACGAAGTAGAACACCAGCACCAGCGACAGCCCCGCCGGGTACGCGTCGATCGGCATGTACTTCAGCACCCACCGCGCCTCGGCGACCACCACCCCCACCACCCCCGCCAGCAACAGCGTCTCGAGGGGGTCGATCTCGCCCTCGCGCAGCAGCTCTACCGCCAGCAGCATCGACACCAGCGCCACCACGAGGAATGACTCGTGCAGTTGCAGCTTGAACGTGTACGTTAGCGAGAACAGCGCGAACCCCACGAAGTACGTCGCCGCCACCGACACGAACCGTGCGCGGCCGCGGAACTCGTCGTCCTCTGCCTCCTCCGCCGGCACCTCCGCCAGCACCACCAGGACGAATGTCACACCCGCCACCAGCGCGGCGGGGATCACCCAGTAGCTCTCGAGGTTCTGCTGGATGAACAGCGGGATCGACAGCGCGAACAGCGTCGGCAGGAAGAGATGCGGGACCGTGTCCGGCCCGCCCTCCCGCTCGAAGATGCGATGCCGGATCGAGCGCAGCACCCCGTCGGTACCCAGCGCCGCCATGATCGCGCCGAACAGCAGCAGCCAGGTCGGCGTCGGCTTGATGAGCACGAAGAGCAGGAAGACGCCCGACATCAGGATCGCGAGGATCACCGCGGGCAGCCGCCCCGGCGAGCGCCCCAGCGGCGGGCTCGGTGCCTCCACCGCCTGGTGCTCGAACTCGGGCGCGATCCACTCCGGGGCTTCCGTCGTATAGCGGCTCGGACGGGGCGGTCGAGGCCGTGCCTCGCGCCGTCGCCACCGCCCGACCGTCGGCGTCACCGCCGCGGCCGCCGCCGCCACGGGGTCCGCCCCGACCGGCGTGGGCGAGGGCGCTTCCGCCTCCTCGGACACCGCAGCCGCCGGCGCTGCCTCATCGCCCTCGGCGACGGTCTCCCCGGCCTCCGCCGCCTCGGCCGCCGACTCGAGCGCGGCGGCCTCGAGAGCCTCGCCCTCTTCATCCGCGCCCGCCTCGGCCTCCTCGCCCGCGGCTTCAGCATCGGCCGGTGCCTCATCCGGAGCTTCGAGGTTCGCCTCCGGCCCGTCGAAGTTGGCATTGGGGAACTCGGCCGCAAACTCGCTTGCGAGGCCGTCGTCCTCGCCCGCGTCCGCACCAGCGTCTTCGGCTTCGGGTTCGGCTTCTTCCCCGTCCGCCGCAGCCTGCGCTGCCTCGTTCGAGTCCGTCACATCGAGGTCCGCCTCGCTCGGTTCGGACTCGGGCGCTCCCTCGAGATCCCCGTCGCCCGGCTCGGGCCCGGCCACGCTCTCGAGGTCTGCATCGATGCCCGCGTCGTCCAGCACCGCTTCTTCGAGCTGGCCCGAGGCGTCGTCCGACGTGTCCTCACCGTCCTCGGGCGGGGCCTGGCGCTCCTGGTCGACCATCCTGCGTCAGCCGCGCATCACTCGACGGCGGTCGTCGGCTCGGCCTCGCCGAACAGCTCCGCGGCGTTGCGGTACCACATGCGCTCCGTCTGGTCGTCCGTAAGCCGCAGCTGGTCGAACAGGATCTCGAAGCGCTTCACGTGCTCCGCGATCTCGTGGTCCTGGCAGTCCGATCCCCACACCAGCTTCTCGACCCCGATCTCCTTGCCGATCAGGTCGCGGTCCATCGCGTGCCGCTCGATCGTCACGCCCCCCGACATGTCGAACAGCACGTTGTGCCGCCACCGCGCCACCGAGGCCGCCTCGTCGTAGTTCCCTGTCCCCCCGAGGTGGGCGCCGATGATCCGCAGGTCCGGGAAGTTGTTCGCGATGGTGTCGAGGTGGAACGGCCGCATCCGGATCGCCGACACATCCCGCAGGAAGTTGCGCCCCATGTCGCGCATGCGTTGCATCGTCTGCGCCGCCTGCGCGTCCCGCCGCGGGTGTGTAATCGAGTAGTCCACCCCCCCGCCGATCACCCCGAGGTGGAACAGGATCGGCATCCGCAGCAGCTCCGCCGCCTCGTACACCGTGAAGTACCGGCGGTCATCGTAATCGCGGCGCGTGCCGATGATCTTCAGCCCGCGATAGCCCATCTCGTGCAGCCGCCGCACGTCACGCCCGGTGATCTCGTCCGGGTCCACCATCGCGCTCGGCACGAACAGGTCCTCGTGCCGCCGTGCCATCGCGATCGACTCTTCGTAGGGCAGCCCGAATCGCCCGCCGCACAGCAGCGAGGCGCGCGTCACGCCCGCCGACCGCAGCGCGTCAGCCCGCCGCGCGAGGAGTTCGTCGGCCTCGACCTCGACGGACGGATCCCAGTTGCGCGGGAAATGGCAGTGGACGTCCCAGATCACGTGCGGTCCCTTCGAAGCACCTCGCGCGATCCTACCTTACGGCTGCCTCGCCGTCCGAATCGCCCGAGGCGCGAATCCCAGCGCCGCCCAGAACGCCAGCGCGTCCGCGTTCCCCGGCAGGATCGAGGCCTCCACGAGCACCGTGCCACGCGCCCGTTCTCGCTCCAGCACCGCCTCGACGGCCGCGCGGCCCACGCCTCGCCGCCGGAACTCCGGCGCCACGAAGCACTCCGCGATGTCCACCACGGTGTCCTCCGTCGCCGGCCAGTCCTCGAAGCCCCGCGCGAGCAGGAAGCCCGCGCGCACCCCGTCCGCCTCGATCCACAGCAGCTCCTGCGACTCCGGGTCGCGCCGCAGCGCGTCCCAGTAGCGCGACAGCGGGTGCGGGTCCGGCCCGGCCGGGTCGAACGGCTCGAGTTCGTGCCGGTACTGGTCGAACCACGCGAGGAACTCGGCCAGCTCGCGCTCGTCGATCGGCGTCAGCGCCACCCGCACCGCCTGTGCCTTCATGCGCGCTCCGCGCTCGGCAACGCCAACCCCGGCGCCTCGAGCTCCGCGAGCGTCCGGATCGCCTCACCGTCCGCATACCGCCCCCGGCGGTCGATCAGCACCGCACGCATCCCCGCCGCCCGCGGCCCCTCGACGTCATGCGAGATGCTGTCGCCGACGAACAGCGCCGCCTCCGCCGCGCACCCCGCCGCCTCGAGGGCGATGCGGTAGATCGCCGGGTGCGGCTTGCGGTACCCCACTCGCGCGCTCGTGATCACGAAGTCCACGGCGCTCCCCAGGCCGAGCGCCTCGACGACCTCCGGCAGCCGCCAGACATGATTCGACACGATGCCAACGCGTACCCCGGCGGCCTGCAGCCGTTCGAGGGCCGGCGGCGTGTCTGCGTACACCTCGAACGCCTCCGGTGCGCACTCCAGCTCGCAGATGCGAGCCGCGATCCCTTCGAGGTCGCCCGTTGCGCCGGCCGCGGCCAGCCGCGCGATATGCAGCCGCGAGCGCACCTCCGCGTTGTACTGCGCCTCCGACCCGGACGACGTCGAGTGGTCAACGCCCTCCGGCGTCTGCCACTGCCGCCAGGAGTCGTCGAGCGTCGCCGCGAGTGCCTCCGCCGTCACCGTCACGCCGAACTCGGCCGCCGCCGCGATGTACTCCCCGAGGTGCGATCGGTACGTCGCCAGCGTCCCGTCGAAGTCGAACAGCACGGCCTCAACACGCGAATGGTTCATCGTGCCTAAACGATAGCTCGCGCGTCCCGTTGCCACGAGGGAGGAACCTCCCTGGATGGGCGGACGTTATGCTTGGTAAGAACATCAGGCAGGGCGGTCTCATGGCCGACGCGGCGATCCGTCTCCTGCACCGGCGGATGGTCGGTGCGTTATGGGTGATGCTCTGGGTGGGAGCCGCCGCCGTCGTGCTGACGCACTTCGCCACTGCCGACGGCGCGAGGCTCGCACGAGGTTCCCACGCCGGCGCACCCGTCGTGCCGGCCTCGATTCGCCTCCTGCGCATGACGGTGTCAGAGACCACCGTCGAGGTCACCGTCCTCGGCCGGCCTGACCTCGCACGCGTGGAGGATCCCGGCCCCGCCACGCTCACCGATTCGGCCGGCAATGAACATCCCATCCGCCAGGGCAGCATCTCCGGACGTACGCTGACGGTGAGCTTCGACGGCGCCGCGAGTGTGGCGTCCGGACGAGCGCGCGTCGAGTTCCCCCACGTCGCCTTGACGGATGACCCCATCGGAGCCGGGCCCGAAGGCGACCATCTCACCGAGGTCGCGCTGGAGCTCCTCCTCGAACTGGAGCCCACCGGCGGCCCAACGCAGACGGCGAACCTGAACGCCTCCGCCGTGGATGTCGGCGGCCATAGCGCGACCGTCACCTCAGTCGTGCGCGACGACGAAAGCGTCGTCGTCGTGGGCCACCTCGACGGATTCATCCGCGAGGAAATCGAATCGCTCGACCTCCGCGAGACGCACCTCGTCCTGACTGACGGCACGGAGCAGCCATTCATGGGCGGTTCGTTCGGCGACGGCCCCGGGCTGCGGGACTTCGTGTTCCGCTTCGCCCTGCCGAGGAATCAGTCCCTTGCTCGCCTCGATCTGCATGTCGGCGCACAGGTCCCGCCGATCGTGCGCGCCGAGGCGAGCCCCGACACCCTCGCGCGCCTCGACGCGCTCGAGGCAGGCGGACCGTTCGTGCTCACGGTCGCCTTCGAACCATGAGCCGGCGCCTGCCGCCCCGCGTGTGGCTGCTCCTCGTGTATGCGCTTCCCCCGTTGCTGGTCGCGGCGTTGTGCGGCGGGCTCTGGTTCGCGCAGGATCACGAGGCGACAGCGGTCGAGATTCGTGACGGCGAGAGGCTTGTGACCACCGCGACGCGCGCCGAGGCGCTCGACTACATCGAGGAGCGGACTGGAATGCGCCCTCTGCTGCCGACCGTCCTGCCCCGAGGCGGGCATCAACTCACAGGGATGAGTGCGGTGGTGGCCACGCCGCCGGCCGTCGGGTACCTCGGCGCGTACTTCCTCTACGAAATCGAGGGGCGGGATCCCTCCCGCTTCTGGGTGGACCAGTTCGCCCCGGGCTCCGTGCACGTCCCGAACGAATTCTTGCCGGTCGTAACGACCGTCGAGGGCGCGCGCATCTGGACGCTCGGCGCTCCGCCCGAGGGCTACGACGTCGGTCCCGACTTCCAGTTCGTGTTCATGGCGAGGAGCACGCGGTACGACCGCGTCGTCGTCTTCGAGGGCACGGCGCGCCCCGATACGGATCGGGCACGCGAGGTGATCGAATCGATGCTGCGACAGGAAGACCGGTGACGGGAAGACTCGGCGCGCCCGCCCTGGCGGTCATGTTCATCGGAGCGTGTGCCGACGGGCGTCCGAACGGCGCACCTGCCGCGTCCACCACCGCGACCTTGGCTGGCGATGCAACCGCGCTACCGCTGGAGGGGAAACCGTCAGGAATCGCGCCGCCGCCGAGCGGCCCGGACACAGGGAAGGGTTACGGAGACGAGGTCCCAGTCGGAGCGACGCCCGTCACGAGCTGCCCCCTGACTCCCGCCGGCTGTACCGCGGCCGTGTCTCTTCTCGCGACGATCGAGGCGGGGGACTACGGTGCGATTGAGCCGCGCGTCTCGATCACCTACCCCATCGGCGGGAAGCCCGGGCTGGACATCGTCGATGCTGCGGCCCTGAGCCGCGCTCTGGATCAGGCACGACAAGAACTGAGCTCGGTTGCGGTTGGATGCCCGCAGCTGAACGGGCTCGGCTTCGAGCCTGGTGCCTGCAATGACCTGTTCGTGTTGGCCGTGCCCGTATTGCTGCCCGCGTCCCGGCGCAAGGACCGCGCTCGGGTTTCTGTTCATACGCGAAGGCGACCGTTTCGTGCTCCAACAGCTTGTGATCGATCCGGGGGCCGACTTCACGCGGGGCGGTGACTCCGCCGGGCTTCCGCCGTCACTCGACAGTGGTGGCATCAAGGGGATCCTCTGGTACACGCCTTGGCGCCGCTAGGCGCGCGATCTACGCCACCCCCGCGGCCTCCCGTTCCGCCGCCGCGGTCCCCGTCGCCACCAGGCGCAACAACGCCTCGATCCCGTCCAGCCAGCGCTCGCCAAGGAGCGCCTTTGGCAGCCGCAGCTGTGTTCGCCCCACCCGCACGGCGCGAGGCAGCGACGGCAGCCGCCGAGGGCCGAAGGGGCGGTCGTCGCGCGATGTGACCACCACCTCGCCCTCCTCCAGCCGCACCGAGGCCACGTCGGCCGCCCCGGCCGCCAGCCGGATTCGCACGAGTGCGAACAGCTGCTCCAGCGCCTCCGGCAACGGCCCGAGGCGGTCCGCCGTCTCGGCGCGCAGCGCCTCCGTCTCGGGCAGCGAGGTGAGGCCCGCGATCCGCTGGTACAGCGCCAGCCGCGCCTCGATCTCCTCGACGTACGACTCGGGGATGAACGCCGACACCGGCAGGTCGATCTTCACCGCCCGGGCCGCCCGCACCGGCGCCGCCACCGGCTGCGCCACGGGGATCTCCTCGCGGATGGCCGTCGAGGTCTTTGCCTTCATCTCCTCGACCGCCTCCGCCAGCATCTGCGTGTACAGGTCGAACCCCACCGAGGCGATCTGCCCGCTCTGCTCCGCCCCCAGCAGGTTGCCCGCGCCCCGGATCTCCAGGTCCCGCAGCGCCACCTGGAAGCCCGAGCCAAGCTCGGTCGCCTCGAAGATGGTCGCCAGCCGCTGCTGTGCCACCTCGCTCAGGATGCGCTCGCGGGAGTGCAGCAGGTACGCATACGCCTGCTGCGTCGAGCGCCCGACACGCCCTCGCAACTGGTAGAGCTGGGCGAGGCCGAGCTGGTCGGCGTTGTCGATGATCAGCGTGTTCACGTTCGGGATATCGATGCCCGACTCGATGATCGTCGTGCAGACGAGGATGTCGTACTCGGCGTCCGCGAAACGCTCCATCACCCGCTCGAGGAGCACCTCCGACATCTGCCCGTGGCCCACCACCACGCGCGCCTGTGGCACCAGCTCCCGCAGGCGATCCGCGAGCAGGTCAATCGACTGCACCCGGTTGTGCACGACGTAGATCTGCCCGCCCCGGTCGAGCTCGCGCAGGATCGCCTCGCGCACGAGCGCCGGGTCCCACTCCGCGACGAACGTCTGCACCGGGTGCCGGTCCACCGGCGCCGATTCGATGCTGGACATGTCGCGGATGCCCGTCAGCGACATGTGCAGCGTCCGAGGAATCGGCGTCGCCGAGAGCGACAACACGTCCACCTCGAGGCGCATGCGCTTCAGCCGCTCCTTGTGCGCCACGCCAAAGCGCTGCTCCTCGTCGATGATCACCAGCCCGAGGTTCGCGAACTCCACGCTCGGCTGCAGCAACCGGTGCGTACCGATCACGATGTCGATCTCGCCTGCCTTCAGCGCGGCGATGATCTCCCGCGCCTCGTGGTCCGAGCGGAATCGCGAAAGCATCTCGACCCGCACGGGGAACGCCGCCAGTCGCTCGCGGAAGGTCCGCTCATGCTGCTGTGCCAGCACGGTCGTCGGCACGAGGACCGCCACCTGCATCCCGTCCATCACCGCCTTGAACGCGGCTCGCACCGCCACCTCGGTCTTCCCGAAGCCGACGTCGCCGCAGATGAGGCGGTCCATCGGCCGCGGCGACTCCATGTCGGCCTTCACCTCCGCGATCGTGCGCAGCTGGTCCTCGGTCTCCTCGAAGGGGAACGCAGCCTCCATCTCGAGTTGCCAGGGCGTGTCCTCGCGAAACGCATGGCCGTGCAGCAGCTGCCGCGCGGCGTACAGCCGCAGCAGGTCCGCCGCCACGAGCGTGACCGCCTCGCGCACGCGCGCTCGCGCATGGTTCCACTCCTGCGTCCCCAGCCGCGTCAGCCGCGGGATGTGCTCCGAGGGCCCCACGTACCTCGTGACCCGGTCCACCTGGTCGATCGGCACGTACAGCCGGTCGTCGCCCGCGTACCGCAGTTCGAGGTAGTCCCGCTCCTCGTCCCCCACCGCGCGCCGGATGATGCCCGCGAACCGCGCGATGCCATGGTCGGCGTGCACCACGAAGTCGCCCGGCGCCACCTCCGCGAGGAAGCGCGAGCGCTGCGAGGCCGAACCGGCGCGCCGCAGCGTCCGCCGCCGCTTCACGAAGCCAAACAGCTCGCGGTCGGTGGTCAGCGACACCACCCCCTGCGGCGTCGCCACCTGCCACCCCTCGGGCAGCGCCCCCTGCACGAGCGCGAACTCCCCGCCGCCGAGCGGCTTCCCGACCGCGTCGACTACCCCCGCCTGCACCTCGGCGTCCGCCAGCACCTCCCGATACCGCTGCGCCTGCTGTGTGACCGTGACCACGCGGTCGCCCCGCCGCAGCTCCCGCAGCGTGTCCGAGGCTGCCGCGGGCAGCCGCCCCGCGTACGCGTCGCGAGGCTGGAACGGCAACCGGAACGCCCCCGGCTCGGTCCCCGTCGCCCAGCGCGAGAGGTCGACCCGCGGCAGCTGCCGGTCCACCGCGACCTCGAACGCTGACCGCGAGGCCTGCGGCAACGGCGTCGCCGCCGTCAGCACGTGCTGCGCCGTCAACTCCTCGCGCCGCTCCGCGGCCAGCTCTTCGAGGTCGCTTGCCGCCGCCTCCACCGCCTCCCGCTCATCAAGGACGAGCAGCGCGCCCGCGGGCAGGTGGTCGAGGAGCGTGGCGTCAGTTGCCAGCGGACCGTAGCGCGCCGGCATCACCAGCTCGCCGCGTCGTAGCGCGTGCAGGTGCTCCTCGAGCTCGGCGCCCTCGACCCCGTCCAGGCGTGCCGCCAGCTGCACGAGGTCTGCCGGCTCCGCGAACCACTCGTGCGCCGGACCAATCACCACCCGCTCGAGCTGCCCGCGCGTCCGCTGTGTTGCCGGGTCAAACGCCCGGATTGAGTCGATCTCGCTCCCGAACCACTCGATGCGGATCGGCGACTCCGCGTCCGGCGGGAAGACGTCGAGCAGCCCCCCGCGCCGCGCCGCTTCGCCCGGCTCCTGCACGATCGGCTCAACGACGTACCCGGCCTCCACCAGGCGCGCCGCCAGCGTGTCGAGCGGAAGCCGCATCCCGGCCTCGATCACGCCCGGCCCTCGCCCGAGGTCGGCCGGCCGCAGCGTGTGCTCGATCACCGCCGCCGTGCTCGCCACCACGAGTGGCGGCTCCCCGCCCGAGGTCGAATGCGCCAGCCGCGATAGCACCGCCAGCCGCTGGGCCGTCACCGAGGCGTTCGGCCCCTCCTCCGCGTACGGCAGCGTCCCGCGCGCCGGGAAGTGCACCGCGGCGTCCCCCGCCCATGCCCGCAGCTGGTCGAGCATCGCCTCCGCATCGACCTCGCGCGGCACGACGAGGAGCACCGGCGCCCGCTGCCGCCGCCAGAGCAGCGCGGCCGTCACCGCCTTGCTCGCGTCGATGAGCCCCAGCGTGACCTTCGCCCGCGCCTCGAGGCGTGCGTACACCTCGGTCAGCGGCGGCGTCGCCGCCAGGGCCGGAAGCAATGCGCTCAGGTTCAACGTCGCTCGTCCGTTCCGCCGTCACCGCACGCCAAAGAAGGCCCACTTCCGAGGAAGGGGCCTGCGCGGACCGCTCTCCTCAGTCTACGACGGCCCGGCCGCCCTCGCCCCCGCCGGCTGCGCCGCTCGTGATTTCCGCTCGCCTGTCCCCGGTGCGAGCATGGTGGTGCGATGCCCGAGCAGCCCTGGCACGACGAGCAGTACGTCGAGGTCGACGCCCCACCCGAAGCCGTCTACCGCTACCTCGCTGACTTCTCCAGCCGCCTGGACTGGGCCGACACCGTCCTCGATGTGGAGTGGCCGCACGGCGGCTTCGTCGTCGGCGCCGAGTTCACCACCGCCGGCCCCGCCGCCGCGGATCACCGTCGGCTGCGCATCACCGCGCTGCAGGCCCCGCTGCGCATCGCCTGGGACGCCGAGGGCGGCCCCGGCGTCGAGCACTGGGAGTTCCTGCTGCTGCCCGCCTCACAGGGCCGCACCACCCTCGCCCGCCGCGTCACCCTCGATCCCGCCGGCACGGTGCGCTGGCTGCTCCGGCAGCGCCGCCACGCCGCCCGCCTCGCCGAGGAGAATCGCACCGGCCTCGACCGCCTGAAGTCCTCCATCGAGGCCGCCGTCCGCCTCCAGGCCTAGCGCGTCAGCGCAGGTTGTAGCGGTTCATCGCGAGCTCCACCCCTTCGAGGGCCGCCAGCTCGATCGCGTCCGCCACCGACGCCACGGCTTCCTCCAGGACGCGTCGTTCCGCCTCCGAGGGCCGCGACAGCACCCAGTCCGCCACCCGCTCCGGGTCCCGCACCGGGCGTCCGTCGTCGTACGGCCGGTCGACGCCCACGCGGATGCGCGGGAAGTCCGTCCCGCCCACCGCCGCGATGATCGAGCGCATGCCGTTGTTGCCCCCATGCCCGCCCTCGAGGCGAATGCGCACCTGCCCCACGGGCAGGTCGATCTCGTCGTAGACCACAAGGAGGCGCGTGCGTGGCAGCTTGAGCCGCCGCAGTTCCGCGGCGATCGGCGGCCCCGACTCGTTCATGTACGCCCGCGGCCGCCCGAGGTGCAGGGCCACCCCGCCGAGGTCGACCGATGTCCCGTCCATCCGTCCGTGTCGCTCGAACTTCGCGCCGTGGCGGCGCGCCAGCTCCCGCACGCACCAGGTGCCCACGTTGTGCCGCGTCGAGGCGTACTCGGTGCCCGGATTCCCCAGCCCCACCACGAGCGCCGGCCGCACCGGCCCGCCCGCCTGGTCGAGCCGCTCGGGCGCGTCGTCCGCGCGCCGTGGGAACGGAAGTCGTGGCGGCGTCATGCGCGGATCGTCAAGGCCTCGCCTCGCCCGCGCAACCGCCCCGCTTCGGTTGCGGCGCATGGGAGCCGTCCCTATGATTCGGCTGCCCTTCATTACATATAGGAGAGAGACCACATGAGTGATCCCATCGCGACGGCACGCGCCGCTGGCCGTACGCTGCTGACCGAGGTCGAGTCGAAAGAGCTGCTCCACAACGCCGGCATCCGCGTCACGCAGGCCCGCCTGGCGACCTCCGCCGACGAAGCAGCCTCCATCGCCGCCGAGTTCGGCTTCCCCGTCGTACTCAAGGTCGTCTCCGGCGACATCGCCCACAAGTCAGACGTCGGCGGCGTTGAGCTCGGCCTCGCCGACGCCGGCGCGGTTCGCGCCGCCTACGACCGCATCATGGCCAGCGCGAAGCAGGCCGTGCCGACGGCGAAGATCGACGGCGTCTCCGTCCAGCAGATGGCCACCCCGGGCACCGAGGTGATTGTCGGCCTGACCACGGACGCTCAGTTCGGGCCCGTCATGATGTTCGGCCTCGGCGGCATCATGGTTGAAGTGCTCAAGGACGTCGCCTTCCGCATCGTCCCGCTCGAGCAGCGCGACGCGAAGCAAATCATCCGCGAGATCAAGGGATTCCCCGTCCTCGAAGGCTTCCGAGGCAAGCCCGGCGCGGACCTGAGCGCCCTCGAGAGCATGATCCTCCAGGTCTCCGAGTTCGCCGCCTCCCACCCCGAGGTCGCCGAGCTCGACCTCAACCCCGTCTTCGCCTACCCGGACGGCGCCATCGCCGTGGACGCCCGCGTCGTCCTCGCGGCGGAGTAGCACGATGCAGGTAGACCCCAAGCGTCTCGCCCGCGCCCTCAACCCGCAGACCCTCGTCGTCGTCGGCGACAAGGGCCCCAACTTCCAGTGGCTCGAGAACAACAAGGACTTCGAGGGCAAGCTCTACTCCGTCCAGGTCGATCCCAATGAGATCGCCGGCATCGAGGAGCGCGGCTACACCAACTTCACCAAGCTCGAAGACGTCCCCGAGGACGTCGACCTTGTCATCTGCGCGGTCCCGCGCAACGTCGCCCCCTACATCGTGAACGACGCCGTGAAGAAGCACGTCGGCGGCATGGTCATCTTCACCGCCGGCTTCGCCGAGACCGGTGAGGAGCTCGGCGCACAGCTCCAGGAGCGCATCATCGAGATGGCCCGCGCAGAGGGCCTCCCCATCGTCGGCCCCAACTGCATGGGCGTGCACAACGCCCGCCTCGGCGTGAAGTTCACTGCCGACCAGCCCAAGGTCGGCGATGGCAACGTCTCCTACATCACCCAGAGCGGCACCCACGGCGCGAGCCTCTCGATGCTCTCGCCGCAGCTCGGCATCAAGGTCACGCGCACCGTCTCCATCGGCAACGCCGTCGTCCTCAACGAAGCCGACTACCTCGAGTTCCTCCGCGATGACCCGGACACGCACTACATCGGCATGTACCTCGAGGGCGTGAAGGACGGCCGTCGCTTCTTCGAGGTGCTGCGCGAGACCGTGAAGAAGAAGCCCGTCGTCATCTGGAAGGGTGGCCAGAACGAGGCGGGTCAGCGCGCCACGCGTTCCCACACCGCGTCGCTCGCGACCTCGCAGGCGCTCTGGGACGGCATGATGCGTCAGGTGGGCGCCATCGGCGTGAACACGCTCGATGAGATGCTCGACGTGATGGCCTGCCTGGTCCACAACAAGCCGCCCACCGGGCGTCGCGTCGCCCTCATGGCGATGACCGGCGGCCAGTCGGTCGCCATCTCGGACGCGTTCGGCCGCGCCAGCCTCGATGTCCCCGAGCTCTCCGCGTCCTCCTACGAGCGCCTCGGCGAGTTCTTCAACATCATCGGCGGCTCCTACCGCAACCCGTTCGACATGGCCGGCACCATCGGCATGGCCGGCGACCCCGGCAACTTCTACAAGATCCTCGACATTCTCGCCGAGGACCCGAACCTCGACTCGTTCGTCTACGAGTTCTCGGCTGGCTTCTTCATCCGCCAGTGGCGCGGCGAGGAGGGCCAGAAGCAGCTCACCGACATGCTCGACGGCCTTGACCGCTTCCGCGAGCGCGTCGGGCGCCCGCTCATCCTCGTCGTCCACCCCGGACACCTCGAGGCTGAGATCCTGCCGTTGAAGCAGGAGCTGTGGCGGCGCAACTACGCCGTTTACGGCAACTTCGACCGCGCCGCCATCGCCCTCTCCCGCGTGACGACCTACTACGAGGCCCATCCGCCCGCGTAGGCGGCTCAACCCGCACAAACTACAGAGAGCCGCCCCCATGGGGGCGGCTCTCTGTAGTTTGTGCTGCGTATGGCGTCGCTGGAGACGTGCCTGCTAGGAGCCCGTCATCTGGTAGATGCCGAAGGCGGCCTGCTGCTGGTCGGCCAGCACGGCGAAGCGCCCCTCGGGGATGTCCTGTCCCGGCACCACGACCTGGGCGCCGAGGCCCTGCGCCTGCTCGATGCACGCGTCCACGTTCTCCACGCCGAAGTACGCGGTCCACATCGAGGGCATGCCCTGCATCTCCGCCGGCATCTTGAAGATCCCGGCGACGTCCTGTCCGCCGGCCTTCATCACCGTGTACGCGCTCCCGTCCGGCATCGGATTCGACTCCGTCTCTGTGCCGAGCAGGTCACGGAAAAACGCGGCCGCGCGGTCGGGGTCGCTCGTCGCGAGCTCCGCCCATGCGTTCGTGCCCGGCTCGCCCACCCGCTCCGCGCCGATGTGCGCCTTTGCCTGCCACAGGCACACCACGCCGCCGGTCGGGTCCGCGATCACCGACATCCGCCCGACGTCCATCACGTCCATCGCCGGCATCAGCACGGAGCCCCCGCCGGCCTCGACCTTGCCGGTCGTCGCGTCGACGTCGTCGACCGCAATGTAGACGTTCCAGTGCGGTGGCAGCCCCTGCTCGATCTCGCCCGGCATTTGCGGCCCGATCGCGGCGACCGAGTCACCCTCGATCAGCTGCACGTGATAGTCGCCGCCCTCCGGCATCGGCCGCGGGTCATCCGTCCACCCGAACAGCCGCCCGTAGAAGCTGACCGCCGAGGCCGGGTCGGTCGTCGACAGTTCAAACCACGAGGGCGTTCCCTGCGTGTGGCTGCTGACCTTCATTCGTTCCTCCTCCTGTGTGGCGCCGTGGGAGCGGCCTGGGCACGCAGTGTGTCCTCTGGAGGTTAACGTTTCCTGACAAGCACCTCGAAGCCAGACCTGACACCGGTGGCTACAGCGCCCCGGTGTCCCGCAGCCCGAAGAGGCTCCGCCCCGGACGCTGCGCGAGGTCCACGGGCGCCTCGTACGTGAAGCCCGGCCGCTCGCTCGCCTGCAGCGCCGTCCGTACGAACCACAGCGACTCCGCCGACAGCCCCTGCAGTCGCTCCGCCTCGTCGAGGCTGTAGAACCCTGCGTCGAACGTCTCGATGCCATCCGGCCGCGGCTCGCCCGCCACCGCCTCGAGGCGGAATACGACATAAATGTTGGAGACCGGGCGCTCGGCCTGCATCCCGGCAGCGTGACGGAATCCCACCACGTCGATCACGCGTGCGGTAACGCCCGTTTCCTCGAGCACCTCGCGCTCAACCGCCTCATGGATCGCCTCGTCAACCTCGACATAACCACCCGGCGTTTGCCAGAACGTCCGCGTCGGCGTGCGCCGCTCGATGAGCAGCACCTGCCGCTCCCGCAGCACCACCGCGCCGACGCCAATCGAGAAGTCCCCGTAATGGTGGAACCCGCACCCCTCGGCGGGACACGCCGGACGAGGCCGCCCGCCATCAGCGCGCACCACCAGTGCCGTCCCGCAACGAGGGCAGTAGTTCACGCCTCGGATAATAGTCCCCGGAGGCCCCGCGGCGGAGGTCGACGCCCACGCGCGTGCGCAGGCTGGGTTCCACGGCTCGGCCGGCAGCCGGTCCTGGAGATGCTCCTCGCGTCCCCCGCCATGGCGCTCCGAGGGGTCGCCTCAAGCGCTCCCGCTGTCAGGAACCGAGGCCCTTCCCACGGCGTTTACCGTTCGGAAACGCCGCAATTTGACGAGTAGGCCATTGACTGTTTTTATCTTGGATGAGGCGGGGAAGTGAGACGGGCTGCTCGCCTGCGGTCCGGTTCGTCATGGAAGACGCCGGTTTCCTCATGACTCCTCGTTCGATGTCGCTCCTGCTCTCGGCAGCGCATCCGACCCGGAAACCCGGTCGTCTCAAGCCCTCCACTGCATCCCACCATCCCCGCCCGTCCACAGCGCGGGGTTGCGAGTGAAAACGCGCAAGCTCCCGCTCCTGCCGGGCCTCGACGGCCTGCGCGCCTTCTCCGTCGCCGCCGTCCTCATCTACCACGCCCAGGCCACCTGGCTCCCCGGTGGCTTCCTCGGCGTCGAGTTCTTCTTCGTCATCAGCGGCTTCCTGATCACCGCCCAGCTCCTCATCGAGTGGCGCCGGACCGGCCACATCAGCCTCCCGAGGTTCTACCAGCGCCGCGCGCGCCGCCTCCTCCCGGCCGTCTATACCCTGCTGCTCGCCGTCGTCGTCGTCTCGCTCATCTTCTTCCCCGACGAGGTCACCGAGGTGCGCGAAGCCATGCTCGCCTCGATGGCTTACGTCACGAACTGGTACCTCATCTTCAACCACCAGTCCTACTTCGAGTCGCTCGGCCGCCCGCCGCTGCTCCAGCACCTTTGGTCCCTCGCCGTCGAGGAACAGTTCTACCTGCTCTGGCCGATCCTCCTGTCGTTCGCACTCAGGTGGATGCGCCCCGCCTTCGTCTTCCCCTGTGTCGTCGTCCTCGCCTCCTGGTCCGTCCTCCTCATGGTCGGCCTCCACGCTCGAGGTGTGGACACCGACCGCCTCTATTACGGCACCGACACCCGGGCCGCCGGCCTCCTCATCGGCGCCGCACTCGCCTTCTTCTGGCGCCCCTGGGATCGCACCGACTACACCGGTCTTTGGTGGGCCCTGCGCGTCCGAGCTCTGGACTTCGCGGGCCTCGCCGCGGCCGGCGCGCTCCTGTACATCGTCTTCCACCTCGACGAGACCGACGCGCGCCTGTACTCGGGCGGCTTCGCCGTCACCTCGCTCATCAGTGCCGTCCTCATCGCGGCCGTCGTCCACCCCGCCAGCTACGTCTCGAGGGCCTTCGGGCTGAAGCCGCTCCGCTGGATCGGCGTCCGGGCTTACAGCCTCTATCTCTGGCACTGGCCCGTCTTCATGCTCACCCGCCCTCACATCGACGTACCCATCGATGGCATCCCGCTGATCGCGATGCAGCTCGCCGCCACCCTCGTGCTCGCCGATGTCTCCTACCGCTTCGTCGAACAGCCGATCCGGGGTGGCCTCATCGGCCGCGTCCGCGACCGCGCGCTGCAGCTCCCCCGCCGCCCCGCCTGGCAGCAGGGCGCCGCCGTCACCGCCACCGCGGGCGTCATCGCCGGCCTCGTCGCGCTCTCGGCCACAGTCGCCACCGCGCGCGCCCCCGAGACGCCCGATTACCTGCAGCAGCTCACCCAGATGAGCGGCGTCATCAGCGCCCCGCCGCCCGTCGCGGCCACCGAGGTGGCTACTGCCGCCGCTGCGACCGCCGCTAACCTCGCCCCGTCGGCCGCGGGTGCCTACCGAGGCGATCCGACTGTTGGTGGCTCGGCCGCCGGCGCACCGACGCCGCAGGCGGCGCCGGTCACCGCGACCGCCGCGGCCCCCGCCGCCACCTCGACGCCGCCCGCACTCGCCGCGGACACCTCCACGACGAACCCGAACGCGTCGCCATTCCAGAGCTCTGTGTCCTCGTCGTCATCCTCGGCCTCGTCGAGCAACCTCCCCGCTGCCCCGCCGCCCGCCGCGCCCATCGCCGGCGGCGTCCGCGCGACCGCGCTCGGCGACTCCGTCATGCTCGGCGCGGCCTACGAGTTGGCACGCGTCCTCGGCAGCGTGGACGTCGACGCCGCCGTCGGCCGCCAGATGAACACGATGCTCGGCATCCTCCAGAGCCGCAAAGACTCCGGCCAGCTCGCCGACGTCGTCATCATCCAGGTCGGCAACAACGGCCCCATCTCGAAGGACCAGTTCGAGCAGATGATGGAGCTGCTCTCAGGCGCGAAGCAGGTCGTGCTCCTGAACGTCCACGTCCCGCTGCCCTGGCAGGACACCAACAACGCGATCATCGGAGACGGCATCCGCCACTACAAGAACGCCACCCTCGTCGACTGGCACGCCTTCAGCGAGGGCCACCCCGAGCTCTTCTGGAGCGACAACGTCCACCTGCGCCCGGAGGGCGCGGCCGCCTACGTCAGCCTGATCGCCTCCAACATCCGCTGACCCCGTCCCTCGAGGCGGTCGCCTCCCATCGACGCGCTAGCGCCCCCGGAAGCTTGGCGTCCGCCGCTCCCGCAGTGCCTCGCGCGCCTCGCGCCCGTCCTCCGACCCCCCGAGGATCGAGGCCGCATTCGAGGTCAGCACCATCGTCGTTTCCAGCGAGCTGTCCAGCGCCTGCCGCATGATCCGCTTGCTGATCCACTGCACCAGCGGCGGCACCCCGATGATCCGTTCGCACAGCTCGCGCGTCGTCTGCTCCAGCTGGTCCGACGGCACCAGGTGGTTCAGGATCCCCCACTGGTACGCCCGCTCCGCGTCGAGGTGCCCCGTGTACGCGAACTCCAGCGCCCGCCCCAGCCCCGCGATCTTCGGCAGGTAGTACGAGCCGCCGTTTTCGATGATCTGCCCCACCTGGTGGTAGGTGATGAACCGCGTCGCCTCGCAGCCGATGCGGATGTCGCAGTGCAGCGACATGTCCATGCCGATGCCCGCCGCCACGCCGTTGATCATCGCAATCGTCGGCTTCCGCACCTGCGAGATGTCACGCATCACCTTCGTCAGCCCGTGGATGAAGTTCTGCCGTGTCCCCTCGGCGGTGTCCTCCGCGTTGCGGTTGCCGACCAGCCGCTCCCCGATCACCTCCGCCGGGATGTCGCCACGCACATCCACGCCTGCGCAGAACGCCCGCCCCACCCCCGTCAGCACGATCACCCGCACCCGAGGGTCGTCGTCGGCCGCCCGCATGTACTCGCCCACCTTGACCACCGTACTGTTCTCCTCGGCGGTCCCGATGACGGCGTTCATCCGCTCCGGCCGGTTGAGCCGGATCCAGCAGATGCCGCTCTCCTCCACCTCGTACAGCAGGTAATCGACGAGCTTGGGCGGTGCCATTGAGGTCTCCTCGCAGCGGCCGCTAGGTCTTCTTCCGCTGGCGAATGCGCCGGCGCGTCTGGATCGGCTTCACCGCGGCCGGCACCACACTAATCGAACCGTCGACTTCCAGCACGGCCATCCGCGCCGCCGAGGGCTCGTCGAGCCCGTGCTCGCGCAGCGCCATCAGCACTTCCTCGCGGTCGATGTGCTCCCGCCGCAGGTGCTCCTCCACGAACTGCCCGTTGTTGATCAGCAGCGTCGGGTTGCCCTCCACCGCCCGCCGCAGCCACGGCACCCGCTCCCGCAGGTCCGCCGTCACGAAGTTAACCCCGAGGAGTGCCGCCGCCGCGATTAGCCCCCCGATCAACGACGAGTCCGGCCCCACCATCGCGTTCTGCACCGCGTTCGCCACCAGCAGGATCACCACGAGGTCGAACGCCGTCATCTGCCCGATCTCGCGCTTGCCCGCCAGCCGCAGCCCCACGAGCAGCGCGCCGTACACGATCACCGTCCGCGCGACGATCTCCCACCCCGGCACGCTCAAGTCGAACACACCCAGCCCCGCTCCACCGTCCGCCTCGCGACATTCCGGCAGCGGAGCATACCGCCACGAGCACCCGCTAGCGCACCACCACCGTCATCGAGAACACCGCCGAGGGCATCATGCATGCCGGATCACAGATCGGCCGCCCCGTCGCCGTCAGCGTCGTGCGCCCCGGGCGCAGCGCCCGGTATACCCCCTCGCCGCGAGGTGGGGGCGGATAGATCGCGATCACGACGGAGCGGTCGACTACAGACGGGTCGGCGATGTCCACCAGCCAGCTGTAGTTCGCGCCGAGCCGCAGCTCGAACTCCTCGCCCGTCCGCAGCTCCAGCGTGATCCCGTTGTCGTCGAGCGTCACGACTCGCGGCGACGGCTCGAGGCAGCGGCCCACCAGCGGCGTGTTCGGCGGGATCGTCTCGTTCGGGTAGATCGCCGCGAACGCGGCGTTCGCCGCCTGCACCTCGGCCCGCGGGATGAACGGCACGAAGCGCCCGTTCGAGGTCGTCCAGAACGCCACCTGCCCGCCTGGGCAGCCCGCCGCCGCCACCAGCTGCGCGAACGTCCCGCCTCCGAACACGATCAGCCCAAAGCCGCCGTCAGCTGGGATCTCGCCTCGTACGATCGTCCCGCTCCCCCCGCTTGGAGGGACCGCCTGCGCCCGCGCGCCGGCGGGTGCCAGCGCGAGCAGGAGCAGCGCCCCTGCCAGGGCGAGACGGACCGCGCGTCCTGAGCCTGCGACTGCCTCGCGTCTCATCGCGACCTCCGCTCACACACGATACAGACGTCCCGCTGCGTTCCACGGTTCCTCGACCACTGCCGCCCGCGAGGTATAGTCGCCCGAGCCGATTGGAGGGCCCCGTGGAACTGACCCCCGAACAGCGCGAGTTCTTCTCGAAGCACCACGGTGCCGCGATGACCACCCTGCGCCGCGACGGCACCCCGCACACTGTCCGTGTTGGCTGCGTGCTCATCGGCGACGTCCTCTGGAGCAGCGGCAAC
This sequence comes from Dehalococcoidia bacterium, assembly GCA_019694855.1. Lineage (GTDB taxonomy): Bacteria > Chloroflexota > Dehalococcoidia > UBA2979 > UBA2979 > JAIBBD01. The sequence continues at coordinate 24,758 of JAIBBD010000005.1, read as the reverse complement.
GTCGGGCGGCTCCGCACCCTCCACCTCCGCCGCGACCCCCGCGCCACCCTCATGGTCTTCAACTCGCGCGGCGACTACCTCACCGCCGAGGCACGCGTCCGCCTCCTCGAAGGCGACGACGTCCCCGACCTCAGCATCCGCCTCTTCCGCACCATGGCTCACGAACCCGACGCCCCCGCCGACGCCCCTATCAACTTCGGCGGCCGTTCCATGACCCCTGACGAGTTCCGCGCCTTCATCCGCAATGATGGCCGTCTCATCTACGAATTCGAGCCCGTGCGCGTCTACGGCTCCATCTGATCCGTCCGCACTGCCGCACGCGTCAGCGGCCGCACCGCGTCAGCGCCATCCCCTGCGTCTCCGGCCGCGGTCAGTCCGGGGAGCCGCCCGTGCGGCGGCACGACTCCGACCCCCTCTCCCCACCGCGGAGAGGGCGGGGGTGAGGGCCTCACGACTTCCCGCCTCGGTACATCGAACGAGCTGACGGAATCAACGCGCGGACCCCGGTTCCGAGGTGGGAGGGGATCCGTCCCGGGACCAGAGAGCCGGGCCGCGAGGCGCGCCCCTCCAATCCGGCGCACGAAGCACTGACGAGGGCCTACCCCCTCGCGTGCTCCTCCAGGAACCCCCACACCTTGCTCGCGAACGCCGCCGAGAACTCGATGTCGTGGCTCCCCCCGTGCACCGTCCACAGCTCCGCCGCGCCCCCCGGCGCGCACCCCTCGTACCGCGTCACCGCCGTCTCCGCCCCCGCGAGCCGCGGTGCGAGGTCGAATGCCGACTCCTCCACCTCCGGCGTCGGCGCGCACTCATTCCGGTCGCGCCACCCCTCGATCGACGCCGTCACCGATGGATAGAGCGCCCCGTCCGTCCCAAACCGCCCGCCCAGGTACTGCACCACCGGGTCCGCGTCCCCGTGCACCTGCAGCACAGCCACGTGCTCCGAGGGCTGACAGGCCGCCGGGTCCAGGAAATTCACCCCGGAGATCGAGACGATGGCGGCCACCCGGTCGGCCAGGTCGCACGCCAGCCGTTGCGCCATGAACGCCCCGTTTGAATAGCCCACCACATAGACCCGCTTCGGGTCCACGTCGTGATGGGCTGACACGTCATCGATCACCGCGCGGAGGTACGCCACATCGTCCACCCCCTGCGCGAAGAAGTCGCAGCACACGTCGGTTGCGTTCCAGAAACGGCGTCCCAGCACGTCCGGCGTCCCCGGCGGGTGCACCACCAGCGCCCCCTCCGACTTCGCCAGCGGGTCGAGATGGAACGCGTCCGAGGCGATCTCCTGCCCGTATCCGTGCAGCACGACGATCAGTGGGGCCGGCCCGCCTCCCGCCGTGTCCGGCGGCTCGACGAGCCGGTACGGCCGTGCCGCCACCAGGTCGCTCGTCGATCCGCCTGCCGAGGCGGTCGCGGTCGGTACGCCGCCGGTCGCGGTCGGGCTCGCCACGACGCGCGCCGGCTGACTCGCGGACGGGTCCGCCTGGGCGCCGGTGCAGCCCGCGAGCAGCCCGCCGAGTCCGAGCAGCAACAGCCCCAGCGCGAGGTCGCGCGCTCGCGGGCCGCTCCGCCCGTGAGGGCGCGCGGCTCGGCCCGGGTTTCGGCGCTGTCCTGGTCTGCCCACCGATCCAGTGTAGCCCGCGCTCGACGCCGCTCTCTGCCACGCCGCGTGCCGATTCCGCCTCGGATCTGCCGCCCGCGACGGCTACCCTCGCATCCCGACCTCACCAGGGTGAGGAGGCCTCCCATGCCTGAAATCGAGCATACCCCTCGGCCGCCGCGCGGCCGTGGCGGCCAGCCCGGCAACCTCAATGCCTTCAAGGACGGTCGCTACTCCAGGCGCCTCGGCCACGCCTTCCGCATGGCCCCGCCCGGCGAGATGCGCGATCACGTCTTCGCCGTGTTCGCGGTCGTTGTCCGCCTCGAGCTGGCCCGCATGGGACCGCACCCGACCGTCGAGGAGCGCGTCGCCGCCATCGAACGCGCCATCCGCCGCCTCCATCGGGCCGGAACCTCGCGCAGCTACCGCGGCGGTCGCTCGCCGCAGGAGGTCCTCCGCTGGTTCCACGACGCCATCAACACGGCGCTCACCGCCACACCCGAGCCCATCGAGCCGGCTCCCCCGGCGCCGCGCCAAACCCCCGAAAACGAAGGGAACGAATGAAACGAATCACCGATCGAATCTGGCGAGGCCGATTCGTTTCCTTCGTTTCATTCCGGGCTATCGAAACGAATCGACCCTCGCTCGCCGCAGCCGCAGCGAGTTCGTCATCACCGACACCGAGGAGATCGCCATCGCCAGCGCCCCGACGATCGGGTTCAGGAACCCCTGCTCCCCGAACACCGGCTGCAGCACCAGCGGCACCGCCGTCCCCAGCGCCTCGTGAAACACGAGGTACCCCAGACCCGCCGCCACCGGGATCAGCACCACGTTGTACCCGAACGCCCATGCCAGGTTCTGGTGCATCGTCCGCATCGTCGCCCGGCTCACCGCGATCGCCGTCGCCACCCCGCCGAGGTCCGGGCGCATCAGCGTGATCGGCGCCGCCTCCATCGCGACGTCCGTGCCCGTCCCGATCGCGATCCCGACCTCCGCCGCCGCGAGGGCCGGCGCGTCGTTGATGCCATCACCGACCATCGCCACGTGCCGCCCCTGCGCCTGCAGCTCCCGCACGACCTCCGACTTGCCTTCCGGCCGCACGCCGGCGATCACGCGCTGTACCCCCACCTGCAAGGCCACCGCTTCGGCCGTCGCCTGCTGGTCGCCCGTCAGCATCACCACCTCGACGCCCATGGCCTGCAGCCGTGCAATCGCCCCCGCCGAGGTCGCCCGCACCGGATCCGCCACGGCGATCAATCCCGCCGCTCGCCCGTCGACCGCCACCAGCAGCGAAGTCTGCCCCACCACCGCGCGTTCGGTCGCCTCTCGCTCGAGCTCCGCCGCGATCACACCGCGTTCCGCGAGCAGTTCGCGGTTCCCGACCAGCAACGTCCGCCCTCCGAACGTCGCCTCGATGCCCTGGCCGACGAGCGCTCGGAACGTGTCCGGCCATTCGAGGTCGGTCCCGCGCCGCTCCGCCTCCGCCACCACGGCCGAGGCGAGCGGATGCTCCGACCCTCGCTCCGCGGAAGCGACCAGGCGCACCAGCTCGTCTTCGTTGAGCCCGCTGGTTGCCAGCACGCCGACGACGCTGGGCCGCCCCTCGGTCACCGTCCCGGTCTTGTCGAGGACGACCGTGTCGACTCGCCGTGCAACCTCGAGCGCCTGCGCGTCCCGGATCAGCACGCCGTGCCGCGCTCCGAGCCCGCTCCCCACCATGATCGCGGTCGGCGTCGCCAGCCCGAGGGCGCACGGGCATGCGATGATCAACACCGTGACCGCGTTGAGGACCGCGAGCGTAAACGCCGGTTCTGGCCCCAGCGCCCACCACGCCGCGAACGTCGCGAGCGCGATCGCGATCACCACCGGCACGAAGACCGCCGCGATGCTATCCGCGACCCGCTGGATCGGCGCCTTCGAGCCCTGGGCCTCCTCGACCAGCCGGATGATCCGTGCCAGAGCCGAGTCCGCGCCCACCGCTGTCGCGCGCACCTGCAGCATGCCCGTCGAGTTCATCGTCGCGCCGAACACCGAATCCCCGGGGCCTTTCGGGACCGGTAGCGGTTCGCCGGTGAGCATCGACTCATCAACGGCGCTTCCGCCTGAGACGACCTCGCCATCGACCGGCACCTGCTCGCTCGGCCGCACCACAACGAGGTCGCCCGGCTGCACCGCGCTCAAGGGGATTTCGTACTCCTGGCCATCCTCGATCACCCGGGCGAGACGTGGCCGCAGCGCGATCAGCGCCCGCACAGCCTGCGAGGTCTGCCCCTTCGCCCGGGCCTCGAGCAGTCGCCCGAGCAGCACCAGCGCGATGATCGCCGCAGACGTGTCAAAGTACGTCGTCACCTCGAACTGGATATGGCCCGCAGCGCCGGTGTGCGCGTGGCCCCCAACGGCGTCGAACGCCCCGGGGAAGAACGTGGCCACCACCGAGTACGCGTACGCGACGGTCGTGCCGAACGCGATCAGCGTGTTCATGTCCGCCGACCCGTGGCGGCCGACCCGCCAGGCGCCAGCGTAAAAGCGCCAGCCGGCCCAGAACTGCACCGGTGTTGCGAGCGCGAAGAACAGCGGGTGCATCACCCGAGCCGGGATGCCGTCGAGGACGGGTACGCGGTGCCATTGCATGCCGACCATGAGGAACGCGGCGACGCTGAGCGCGAACCATGTCCGCACGCGCAGCGCGCGCACTTCCTCAAGCCGCTCCCGCTCGAGCGCGTCGCGTGACTCGTCCTCGTCCTCACCGGTGTTGCTGCGCAGGCTGTAGCCGGCGCGCTCGACCGCCGCCTCCAGTGCGGCTGGCGGCGGTGTAAGCCCGTCGGCGAACGACACGGTGGCTTCCTCGGTCGCGAGGTTCACCGAGGCACGCTCAACGCCCGGTACCCCCGCGAGCGCCCGTTCGACACGCCGTACACAGGAGGCACACGTCATGCCCCGTACCGCGAATCGGACCTGGCTCTCCGTGGATGCGCGTTCATCGCGCGATTGCACGCTGGTCATGGCGACCTACCTGTTCGCGAGCGCGTACAGCTCCGCCAGCTCATCCAGCACGGCGGCGTCACCCCGCTGGACCCCCTCGACGACACAGTGGTGCAGGTGTCCCTCGAGCAGCTTTTGCTCGAGCTTCGCAATGGCGCGCCGCACCGCATATGTCTGCTTCAGTACGTCAACGCAATACGTGTCCTGCTCGACCATCTTGCGAATGCCCGCGAGGTGCCCCTCCGCGTACGAGAGGCGTCGGAGTACGTCGCGTTGAGTGTCCTGGTCCACCGCGGTCGCCTAGTGTGTCGGCTCCGCTGGAATCGCGAGAGCGACTTCCAGCGGCTGTCCCCAGGGCATCGTGAGCGTCTGTACGTCGAAGCGGTACGCACTGCTCTCGATGCCGGCGCGCAGGCGCTCCTCGGCGCCCCGGCCGACGAGCATAGAGCGGCCACAGCAGCACGACTCGGGTTCCGCCACAGCGACGGCGCGGCTGAATGCAAAGCCCGCGACGCAGCTACAGGGGCAGTCGTAGTTGATCTCGGCTCCCGCGTCAGTCGCTTTGACCCGATAGGAGGGCGTCCACGAGCTGTCGCTCGATTGAGTCGCCCGACTCGTGAGCGAGAGGTCGGCCGGTCCCAACGGATATCCTTCGGCTTCCAGCGCCGCAGTCAGGGCATCGAGGACGCCGCCGCTCTCGATCTCGAGGGTAAACCGCCTCCCCTCGACGTCGCCTGTCAGAAAACGCGCCCCCGGGTGCCCGTCGACGGTGCGGGCAATCGTGGCAATGCAGTGATCGCAGGTGATGTCCGGAGCAAACAGAGTGAGCTGCATCATGGACGGAACCTCCCGCGGGGAGGATACCATACCCACCGGGAGGGGGTGCACACCCGGGGAGCCATGAGGAATCGCGGAGGCATGCCCCAGGTCGTTGGCGACCCGGCGACCTGGGGCCGAGCCTGGAGACCCGTCTGCCTACTTCTTGGGCGCCGCCGCCTTCGCGGTGGTCGCGGCCTTGGTGGCCGTCTTCGCGGCGGGTGCCTTTGCCTTCGCGGCTGGCGCCTTCGCCGGCGCCGCCTTGGCGGCCGTCGCCTTCGGGGCCGCCTTGGCGGGCGCGGCCTTCGCCGCAGCTGCCTTCGGAGCCGCCGCCTTGGCCACGGCGGCCTTGGGGGCCGCCTTCGCGGTGGACGCTGCCTTGGTCGTGGCGGCCTTGGTAGCGGTGGTCTTCGCGGCCGCAGGTGCCTTGGCCGCCGGCTTCGCAGCTGTCTTCGCCGCAGGCTTGGCTGTTGTCGCCTTGGCCGCCGGTTTCTGAGTTGTCGCCAACGCCGTATCCTCCCTGAACCTCGTTCGCACCCGGTCACGCGGCCGGATCTATCACGAGTATATGCAGCGTCGACGCTACAGGCAGTTTGGCCCGCCCCGGGCTGCCGACCGCCGGCTCCTTCACATGCATCGCTGCTCTGCGTCCACCACGCAATTACGAATCCGCAGGATTGACACACCACGTACTATCATTGCCACGGTCGTACCCAGCGCCGGTTTACACCGGCCGCTGAGGCGTTCTGTCAGAGGGGGGCTTCGGGTTATGGGACAGTACATCCTTCGCCGGCTCTTGCTGGCCATACCGACGCTCGTGGTCGTCTCGATCTTGGTCTTTTCGCTCGTCCGGCTGGTGCCGGGCGACGTGGTCATGGCTCGACTCTCCGAGAGTGGCTATGTCACTCCGGAGCAGCTCGCGCAGATGCGTTCTGAGCTTGGCATCGACCGCAATCCCGTCGTCCAGTACCTCGACTGGGGCTCCGGAGTCATCCGTGGCGACTTCGGCAAGTCCCTCTGGGACGACAACGAGGTGCTCCCCACCATCGTCGGCCGCATGGGGATCTCAATGGAGATCGCGGTCTTTGCGATTCTCACGGCGGTCTGCATCGCGATCCCGCTCGGTGTGATCTCCGCAGTTCGCCAGAATAGCTGGGTTGACTACGTCGCCCGCCTCTTCGCGGTGACTGGCCTGTCGCTTCCGGACTTCTGGATCGCGACGATGCTGCTGCTGTTCCTCTCCGTGAAGGTTCATTGGCTTCCCGAGTTCGGTTGGTACCGGCCCTGGGAGCACCCGTGGCAGAACTTCCTCGCGATTATCTTCCCGGCCCTCATCGTCGGTTACCGCTTCTCCGCGGTGAGTGCCCGCATGACTCGTTCTGCGATGCTCGAGGTCATGCGCGAAGACTATGTGCGCACCGCCCGGGCGAAGGGTCTTCGCGACCGCACCGTCGTCGTGAAGCACGCGCTGCGCAACGGACTGATTCCCGTCATCACGATCATGGGATCGCAGGTGAGCTTCTTGCTCGGCGGTCTCGTGGTCCTCGAGCAGATCTTCTCGCTGCCGGGCATGGGCCGGTACACCTACGACGCGGTCATCCATCGCGACTACACGGTCGTTCAGGGCACGGTCATGGTCATGGCTTCCGTGTACATCCTCGTGAACCTGGCGATCGACCTGACCTATGCGCTGATCGACCCGCGCATCCGTTACTCGTAGTCGAGCCCACCGAAGGAAGATTCGGGAGAACTTGGGGGGAATAGATGGCTGCCACACCCGTCTCGGCTGAAGGCGCTCTCGCTGCACAGTTCAAGCGAAAGCAACGGCATCCCGCTCTCGACGTCACGATTCGAGTGGCGAAGAACCCGGTGGGGGCGGTCTTCGGCGGGATGATCGTGATCCTGATCATCATGGCCATCACGGCGTACTGGATTACGCCGTACGACCCGCTACAGACCTCCATCGAGACGTTCCGGTCGCCGAACTGGACGCATCCGTTTGGCACGGACGACATCGGACGTGATCAGTACACCCGCGTCATCTACGGGTCGCGCCCGGCTCTGACGGTCGGCATCCTCTCCGTGTTCCTCGGGGTTGGCACGGGTTCGCTGATTGGTCTGGTTTCCGGGTTCTTCGGCGGGAAGCTCGACCTCATTCTCCAGCGCTTCGTTGATGGCGTGGTCGCCCTCCCGGCGCTCGTCCTCATCCTGGCGCTTGTCTCGGTCCTTGGCCCGAGCCTCCGCAACGCGGTCATCGCGATCGCCGTTGTCTCCGCCGCCAACGTCTCGCGAGTCATCCGAGGCGCCGTCATCTCACTCAAGCAGAACATCTATATCGAGGCAGCCAAGACGCTCGGGGCGACGAACATCCGGATCATGCTGCGACACGTGCTCCCGAACGTCGTCGCTCCGATCCTGATCCTCATTTCGTCGTCGATGGGGAGCGCCGTCCTCCTCGACGCGTCGCTCAGCTTCCTTGGTCTGGGCACGCAGCCGCCCGCGCCGTCCTGGGGCCTCATGCTCGCCACGTCTGGCCGTCGCTACATGGAGACCGCCCCGTACCTGGCCATCATCCCCGGCATCTTCATCAGCATGACCGTGCTGGCGTTCAACATGGTCGGCGACACCGTGCGCGACATCCTCGACCCGCGTCTGCGAGGTTCGCGCTAGACGCCTCGGCTCTTCGAACAAGACAGAGAGGCCGCTCTGAGGAGCGGCCTCTCTGTTGCTCGTTGGCGTTCTCGCTTACCGCTCCGCCGCGATCATTGCCTCCCCCGCTTGCGACCCGGCGAGGCGGCCGAGTGCCGCCGTGGCGACGGGGAAGAGCTCGGCGAAGTCACCCATCGCATCCTCGCGCAGGATCTCGCGAGCAAAGCGCCTGCCGAGTTCGCCCGGATGCACAGTCGCTCGCACCGAGGTAAACCCGGCACGCTCGAGCGCAGCGCAGAGGGATGCGGTATCCCACCTCCGCATCTCTACGAGCGAGCAGCGTTCGGCGTACGGCGAGAGGCGTTCGAGCAAGGGGATCCCGGTCCCCGTGTCGAGGAGCGTCTCTCCGTACGCGCGCCTCCCGTCGGCCACATCGGCGAGTGCATCAGCGAACAGTCGCTCGGTCTGTTCGTGCTTCGGGAGAACGACCGTATACCGCCGTTCGACCGGCGGCACCTGGATGCGACGCACGTACGTGTACAGCAGGACGTCGACGCCACTCCACAGCATCACTGTCTCGAAGCCCGGGACGCCGAGCTTCCAGTCCTGATAAGACGCCCGGAGCACGCCGCCCGGCCGCAGCACACGGACGAGTTCGCGTAACACGCTCTCTGAGTCAGCGGCCTCCTCGAGCGACGAGGCTGCAGTCACGAGGTCGAATGAGGCGTCATCGAACGGCAGACGGGCCGCATCCGCCGCGACGAACATGGCGTTCGCGAGGCCCAGGCGTCGTGCGTTGGAGGTGCATACCTCAGTACGGAGAGGCGAAGCGTCGACACCGACGACGGTTACATCGGGACGCTGCGCGGCAAACGGCAGCGCCGGCCAGCCGTCTCCGGGGCCGACATCGAGGACTCTCCTGCCCTCTTCGGGGAGGTGGGCGACGTAGTCAGCGACGCGTGCGGCGTCCGCCCAGTGCGCCTCACTTCTTGGGTCGTAAGGAACGTCAACGAACGGCAGCTGGCCATTCCGCTGCAGGGGCATGAGTTCGTACAGGCCGCGCGCTGATTCGACGGTTTCGGGTCGCAGATGCGAGTGCAACCACTGTTCGACGCTGCTGAGCCGGATCGAGGCCGTTGTCTGCTCGGTCACACTCTAGAAGAGGCTGCCTGTTCGGATGAATCGCTCGACCCCATACAGCACCAGCAGGCCGATGGCGACGGCGAACCACTTCCAATAGAAGCGTCCCGGATCCTCGAGGAGGTTCATGCCTCAAGCCTACTCGACGAGCTTCACTCGCGCAGCATCGTGGCCACCGCGCGCGCGATGGCGATCGACGCTGTCAGGCCCGGCGACTCGATCCCTCCGAGATGCACGTACCCCTCGTCGTGCCAGAGCATGAAGTCGGGCTCGCCACTCGGCGCGTCGCTCAGCTTTGGCCGATAGCCCACCTGCCCGGGAACGAGGTCAGCGTCCCGCAGGGTCGGCAGCAGTCGCCGGGCCGCGCTGACGAACTCGTCGCGTCGAGAGTCATCGTTGCGATAGTCGAGTGGCTCCTCGGCGGTCATCCACTCCGCGTCCGGCCCAAGATGCATTCCTCCATCGACATCCAGGGTGATGTGGACGCCGAGGCCGGCGTCACCTTCGCGCCTCACCGGGTAGACGAGGTGCCGCACGCCTCGGGCAACTGTTGGATTCACCACGTCGTAGTAGCGGCCGCGATTCGGCCGCTGTTGCAGCACGGGGACCTGGCCGGAGCCGTCCAGCGGATACCCGAGCGCCTCCGCGACCTGCGGAGCGCCATGTCCGGCCGCGTTCACGACCTGCCGGCAGCTCAGCTCGCTGAGCGCATCATCGTCATCGAGGAGTTTCACGTGAAACATTCCGCCTCGGCGGTGGCCAGCCACGGCGCGATGGCGGTAGGCGAACGTGGCCCCGCCGTGTCGGGCCGCCGCTTCGAACGAGCGCGCGAGCGCCATCTGGTCGACGATGCCGGTGGTACCCGAAAACAGGGCCTCGACGGCGGGAATCCGCGGCTCGAGGGAACGAGCTTCACGGCCACTCAACCGGCGCACCCCGGGGACTTCGTTCGCGAGCGCCCGCGCCTCGATCGCCTCCAGCTGTTCGAGGTCATCGCGTGAAGTGGCGACGATCAGTTTGCCGAGGCGCTGATGCGTTACGCCTTGCCGGGCGCACCAGTCGTAGAGCGCTGCGTTCCCCTCGAGGCACAGGCGGTGCTTCCACGAGCCCGTCTGATAGTAGATCCCCGAATGGATCACGCCGCTGTTGTGCGAGCTCGTTTCACGTGCGTATGAAGCGTGCCGCTCGACGACTACGACGGAGCAGTCGGAGGCGAGTTCGGCCGCTAGTGCCAGCCCGACAATCCCGGCGCCGACGACGAGGACGTCAACGTCCAATGTTCCCGCCTCCGTTGTCCGCGTCTTCTTTCAGAGCGCAGAATACGCGCGTGCCGAACGAGACGACGACGCCCGATGTGACGCGCGAGCAACTCCAAGAGCCGGACGAGGAACATCTCTACCACCTCGTCCTGTTGAATGACGATGACCACACATATCAGTACGTGATCGAACTGCTCGGGCGCATCCTGGGTTACCACCCCGAGAAGGCATTTGCGCTCGCCTGCATGGTGGATTCCGAGGGCCGCGCGACCGTGGAGACGGCACAGCACGAACAGGTGACCCGCCACCAGCGCCAGATTCACGCATTCGGGCCGGATCCACGCGTCCGTCGCTGTCGCGGTTCGATGTCCGCGGTCGTGGAGCCGGCCGCGTGACCGCCAACCCGGTCTTCAACCTCGCGCGAGACAGCATCGGGAACCGGGCCGCATCGCCAGAGTCTGGTTCCAGACCAGCGTTCACGTTCATCTCGGACGAAGGCGTTCGCTCCTGGACGTACGCCGAGGCATGGGCGGAGATCGAGCGATACGCCCAGGGCCTGCTCGCGAGGGATCTTCGACGTGGCGAACGCGTCCTGATTCGTCTCCCTCATTCGGCCGAATACGCCTTCGCGTTTTTCGGCGCGAATCTGGCCGGCCTCGTGCCGGTCCCGGCCTCTCCGCAGCTCACCGAGGAGGAGGTCGACTTCCTACTGTCGGACTCCGGCGCGAGCGGCGTCATCGCATGGCCGGCAGAACAGCCCTCGAGGGCGTCATGCCCACGGTTCAGTCCAGAGGAGCTGCGACACGAGGTGCGCGGCATGGAGCTGCCAGAAACCCACGCTGAGGATCCGGCGTACCTCATCTACACCTCGGGCACCACCGCGAAGCCAAAAGGCGTCCTGCACGCACAGCGCGTCCTCCTCGGCAGATCGTTCATGGTCGGGGACGCGTGGGAGTCGTTGAGCGCATCCGACGTCGTGATGCACGCTGGAGCGCTCAACTGGTCGTACACCATGGGCGTGGGCCTCATGGACCCCTGGAGCGTAGGTGCACGGGCGATCCTCGTTGCCAGCGGGACCGAACCGGCTTCGTGGCCTCGGCTGATCGAGGCGCATGGCGTCACCGTGTTCGCGGCGGTTCCGACGGTGTACCGGCAGATGCTGAAGTACGGTCGGCCCGAAGACCATGACCTGTCGCGGTTTCGGTTCGGACTCTGCGCGGGCGAGGCGTTGCCACCCGAGACGGCGCAGATGTGGCGTGAACGAGTCGGGACCGAGCTGTACGAGGCGCTCGGAATGACGGAGTGCAGCACGTACATTTCGAGCGGCCCCGGGATCCCGACGAAGTCTGGTTCGCCGGGGAAGCCGCAGCCCGGCCGGCGTGTCGCCATCCTGTCCGAGGAAACGGGCGGGGCGCTCCCAGTCGACGCGGTCGGTCTCCTTGCAATCCATCGGTCGGACCCCGGACTGATGCTCGGATACTGGCGACGCCCCGATGAAGAGGCGGCCGTGTTCCGGGGCGAGTGGTTCGTGGGCGGCGACCGCGCGTCATTGGACGACGATGGCTACGTCTGGTTCCACGGACGAGCCGATGACCTCATCAAGTCGTTCGGGTACCGGCTGTCACCCATCGAGATCGAGGCGGCCCTGTCAACGTGTGCGGGGGTCGCCGAGGTTGCCGTCGTGGGCCTGCCACTCGACGCCGACAAGACACTCGTCACCGCCTGCATCGTTGCGGAAGACGGCGTGGATTTGACCGACCGCGAGTTGGCCGAGCACGCGGCGCGGCACCTGGCAGGCTACAAACGGCCGCATCAGTATCGGTTCGTGGACTCATTTCCGCGGACGGCGAACGGCAAGATCCGGCGTTCAGAGCTTGTTCGGGACTTGTTGGCGGAAGTCCGTTAGCTGGTTGCCTCGGCTGGCAGCGTCTTCAGCAGGATGTAGCCCACGCAACCACTCACGACTGACCCGCTGAGGATCGCTACCTTCGAGAATGCGAGCAGGCGGGAGTCGGCATAGGCAAGCTCGGCCACGAACAGTGCGACAGTGAAGCCGATGCCGGCGATCGCTCCGACGGCCACCACACCTCGCCACGTGGCACCGTTGGGAAGACGTGCCCCCAAGCGTACGGCGATCCATGCCCCGAGGATGATTCCCAGCGGCTTTCCAAGAACCAACCCGAGCGCGATCCCCCACGTCAACGGGTCGCTGAATGCACCCGAAAGCGTGTCACCTCGAAGGTCTACCCCCGCGTTTGCAAGAGCGAAGGTCGGCACCACAACGAACGCAACCCAGTAGTTCAGTCCATGTTCGAGCCGGATGAGCGGCGCGACCGCGTCCTCTGCGAGCCGCCGCAGCCGCAAGATGGCCTCAGCGTGGTGGTGCCTGCCTGTCTGGCGGTCATGCGCCGTGCGTTCGTCGCCAAGTGAGCGCAGCACAGCCTCAGCCTCCTCCCGCAGGTGGCCGAGTGGGTACCTGGAATCCAGAGGGGTGAGCACGCCGAGAGCCACCCCCACGGTGGTCGGATGGACGCCGGACTTCACAATCGCCGCCCAGGCCACCAGGCCTGCGATGACGTAGAGCGAAAGCTCACGCACGCCGGCCCGGTTCATGAGATAGACAGCGAGAAGCAGCGCCAGTCCGAGCGCGAGCGGGCCGAAGTGAATCGACTCGCCGTAGGCGACCGCGATCACCGCCACCGCGCCCAGGTCGTCGAAGATCGCGAGAGCGAGCACGAGCACCTTGAGCCCCGTCGGCACCCGGGGGCCGGCGAGAGCCGCGATCCCGAGGGCGAAGGCGATATCCGTGGCCATCGGCACGCCCCAGCCGTTGCCTCCTTCGGAACGTCCGGCGATGGCGAGGAAGATGGCGACGGGCAGGATCATACCGCCCAACGCGGCCGCCAGCGGGACGCATGCTTGCGCCACCGAGCTGATCTCACCGATGACCAGTTCTCGCTTGATCTCCATCCCGACGAGGAAGAAGAAGAGAACCATCAGGACATCGTTCACCCAGAAGTGAACGGACTCGTCGATGCGGTAGAAGCCGAGGTCGACGACGATGTAATGGTGGAGGAGATCATCGTACGAACTCGACCAGGCCGAATTGGCCCAGACGAGCGCGACAATGGCCGCGGCTAACAGGACGAGACCGCCGGCCGCCTCGGTCGCGACGAACTCCTGCAGTGGCTCGACGAGCCGGTTCAGCGCGGGGCGTGTCCGTCGTGGCGACCGATCCATCGGCCTATCTCGGTCGCAGGAACGAGCGCCGGCAGCGGTTGAATGATGCGCCCATGACGACGACCCCCGTTGCACCCGTCGCGGCGCCCACGCATCGCTCTCTCACCGAGACGCTCCCACCGTATCGCGTGATCCTCCACAACGACGACGTCAACGACATGCTGCATGTCGTGCGTGCGCTGCTGTCGAGCATCCCCGAGCTAACGCCCGAACGGGCCATTGAGGTCATGCTGCGCGCGCACCAGTTCGGCGAAGCCGAGGCCATTCAGTGTCCCCTCGAACGCGCCGAGTTGTACCGCGACCGTCTCCAGTCTCACGGCCTGACCGCCACGATCGAGCGGGCCTGATCGAGGTCATCGACCCGCTCGGAGGGGACTGAGCCCGAGCGCGAGACGGCGTTCCGCTGCCGCGCGCCACACTCGTGGATCGACCTGGAGGAACCGGCCTACGGCGGCGGTGCTCAACTCCAGCGCGTCGGCGGCGTCGCTGATCCGCCATGCGTGCTCGTCGAGGACATCGAACAGCAGTGCGACGCTGCTAAAGTCGACCGGACGGAGTCTGGATGGAGGATCGGCGGTCAACGAGCGCAGGACGCGCTGCTCCCCGGCGGTCGCGTCGGCCTTGGGGGCACGGAGCGCGATCGCGATCGTCAGTCGCAGACGGCGGAGCGCTCGGGCTCGGTTCTCGTGCTGCGAACGCGACTCGACGGCCTCGGACTGCAGTCCCGTCGGCCGATGCCGCAAGCGGACGGCCGAGTCGGTGCGGTTTCTCTTCTGTCCGCCGGGCCCGCTCGCGCGGAAGCGGTCGAACTCGCACTGAGCCAGTAGCTCTGCGTCGCTCAACTGCAGGTACGCCCGCCAGCCGGTCATGAGACCGACGGTAGCACGCTCGCGGGCTGACTTTCGCACTCTCGAAGGCGCGCCTATTCTTGGTGCTTCACTGCCTGGTGGACCGAGGTGAGCGATGTATCGAGCACAGATCGTGGGAGCGACGGGGTACGGCGGACTCGGCATTCTGGAACTGCTGCTGCAGCATCCAAACTTCGAGGTCGCATCGCTGGTCGCCCGTGACGATGCCGGCCGCCGCATCGATGAGGTCTATCCGCACCTGATGGGACGTTGCTCGCTCACGGTTGAAGCGCCGGATAGCGGGGTCATTGGAACCGACTGCGATGTGGTGATCTTCGCAACGCCTGACCGCGTCTCGATGGGGTTCGCGGCGCAGCTTGCCGACGCCGGGCGCCGCTTCATCGACTATTCAGGTGACTTTCGCTTCGGCACTACCGAGCAGTACGCCGAGTACGCGGCCGCCCACCCTTCGATCGCCGATCCCGCGCACGGCGCGGCGGATTTGCTCGGGCGGGCCGCCTACGGCATCCCCGAACTCTTTGGCGATCGGGTCACGGCGGCGCCAATCGTCGGGAATCCGGGCTGCTTCGCCGCCGGGATGATCATCGGCCTCGCGCCGCTATTCGCGGACCGCATGGTTGAGGGCAATGAAGTGATCGTCGATGCGCTGACCGGATCCTCGGGCGCAGGCAAGAAGCCCGCGCCGTTGCAGCACTTCTCGCACCTCAACGACAATGTGGTCCCGTACCGCGTGTTCGCGCACCAGCACGTGACCGAAACGTCGCAGACGCTCGGCGCGCTGTCGGGCAGCCCCGCGACGGTCCATTTCGTGCCGCACCTGTTGGGTGTGACCCGCGGCATCCTCAGCACGATGCACGTGGTGCTGGCCCGCCCGGCCAGCAAACAGGAGCTGCTCGAGCGGTACCGCGAGTTCTACGACGGCCAGCCGTTCGTGCGCGTGCTGCCGACGCCGCCGACGTTGAAGGGGACGGCCGGCTCCAACTACTGCGATATCTCGGTGGAGGTTTCTCCGGACGGACGGCGGGCGGTCGTCATGTCGTCGATCGATAACCTGTTGAAGGGGCAGAGCGGAACTGCGATGCAGAACGTCAACCTGATGTTCGGCCTCGACCCGCGCGCCGGTCTCGACCGTCCGCCGCTGTATCCCTAGCGGGGCTCCCGTTAACTCGCCGAGGCGACGAGGTCCCAGAGCGATTCGGCGAGGAACGGTCCGGGTGCGAACTGATTGCTCCTCGTCGTCAGCAGCGAGAGCACCACGGCCCAGACGATGAAGCCGGCGAGGTTCGCAAAGATCACCTCGCCGCCCCGCACGCCGGTCACCCGTTCGACCGCCGCCTGAGTTAGCAGCACGCAGCCCGCGATCGCGAAGAGTCCGATCCCGAACGAGACGACCGGGACGACCATCAGGAAGCCGAACGCGAGTGGGGCGGCGGCAAGCCCCGCCGCGCGCAAGAGCGGCTCGATCTGCACGATCGTGCCCGCAAACCGCTGCATCAGGGCGACGACGATGAGGAGCCACACGCCCCAGAGACCAAGCGAGGCGACCGAACCAAAGATAACGCTCTTGACGAAGACGGAGTCGCTGCCGCGCACATCGCCCAGGCCGCTGAGGACCCACCACAACCACCCCCCGAGGCCGAGCAATACGGTCGATGCTACGGCGACCGAGAGGCAGGCGACGGTCGACCGATCGTCCTTCGCCACTTCGTCCAGGACATCGAGATCCAGGCGCGCGAGTCGGCGCAGGCGGTCCAGGGTGAGGGTGAGCTGGCCGGGCAGTTGAGGGACCTTTCGCAGAGCCCGGAAATTCTACAACCCACCGCTCCTTAACGCAGGGGCCGCCGGGAGGGGACGCCCGGGCGGCGGGGGAAGCGTTCGTCGAGCCGCCCGACACGCCTCACCATATACACACGCTGGGGGGGGACATCTTCAGACAGTGGCAGGGCCAGGGAACCCTCGGCCTGCCCGCCAAGCGCAGCGATGGCCCCAGCGGCAGCTTCGAGCTCAGACGCACCACGGCTCCCTTTGGGCGCTGCGAGGATGCCGCCCTCACGCAGCAGCGGGAGCGCGTACTCAACGAGGATCGGCAGCGCGGCGAGGGCCCTCGCGACGACCAGGTCGAAGCCGGCGCGGAGGACGGGGTCGTGGCCAGCCTCCTCGGCACGTGCCTGGATGACGGCCACTCCATCGAGGTGAAGCGCGTCAACGACGGTTTCGAGGAAGCGGCAGCGGCGACTACTCGACTCGATCAGGGTCAGTTGGAGCGTGGGATCGACGATGCGCATCGGGAGGCCTGGGAAGCCGGCGCCGGTCCCCAGGTCCGCTATCTTCGCGCCCTCGTCGTGCAGGAGGCCTCCGCCGCGCAGCGCGACGAGGAGGGCAACCGACTCAACGAAATGGCGCTGCTGAATTGTGAGCGGATCGGAGATCGACGTCAGCCCGGCCCGCTCGCGCCACTCGAGCAGCAGGGTCAAGTAGCGTTCGAAGCGGTCGAGCGCCACATCGTCGAGCTGCAGGCCGAGTCGGAACGCCTCGGAACGGAGGAACTCGAGGGAGGAAGGCGTGGTTGACACGGACAGCCGCCAATCTTCTAGACTGCTTGTAACACCACGCCTGCCCTGGCACACCACACACCTCAAGAGCGGAGGGCCGCCCCTGATGGCGGAAGCGATCACCACGACCGAAGCAGCCGCGCACTTCCTGAATAGCCTGGAACCGGAGAAGGCGCAGGAAGAGCGAATCCAGGTCGACCACTTCGTCGAGAAGATCGGCCCGGAGCGCGAGGTGGGGTCACTGACGGGCGCCGACATTGACGCGTACGTGGCGGCTGAGCACGAGCGGGTAGGCAGCTCATCGCACCTTGAGCCCCTGCGTGGCTTCCTCGCTTACTGCTCGCGGATGGCATTCACGCACCAGAACCTGGTGCCGAACCTCGGCCTGAGCGGCGGCGCCCGAGGAGACGCGGCAGTCGAGGAGCTGGGCGGCAAGGCGTACTACGTGACCATTGAGGGCCTTGCTGCACTCGAGCGCGAGCTCGAAGAGCTGAAGGGACGCCGGCCCGAAATCGCTGAGCAACTCCGCGCCGCGATGGCCGACAAGGACTTTCGTGAGAACGCACCGCTGGATGCAGCGCGAGATGCACAGGCGCACCTCGAGGCGCGTATCCGAGCGATCGAAGACCAGCTGCGGCACGCGGTGATCATCGACCCCGACCAGAAGGGCGGTCGCGCCAACGTCGGTTCCACGGTGCGCGTGATGAACCTGAAGATGAACCGTGAGCAGACGTTCCACCTCGTGAGTCCAAACGAAGTGGATCCGTCCAACGGGAAGATCTCCGTGGAGTCGCCGGTCGGTAAGGCGGTGATCAACCACGCCGTCGGCGATGAGGTGACCGTCAATGCTCCCTCCGGGGAACTTCAGCTGCGTGTCCTCGAGGTCATTGGGTAAGCGCCGAGCCTTCAGTTCAGGAACGTAACGAGTCGTCTCATATCGCGGTCTATGCTTGATGCATGGACCGAACGAAGGCGGTCACCCGAGCCCGATTCCTCACCCTCATCGGCGGCGGGGCGCTCCTCGGCTACGGGGGTGCTCGCGTGTGGGGTCGGGCGATTAAGGGGTGGCGGTACAACACCGTCGAGAAGCCGGTGCCGAACTTCGATCCTGAAGAGTACCGGCTGGTCGTTGACGGCATGGTCGAGCGCCCGCTGACCCTTACCTATAGCGAGTTGCGCGCGTTACCCGCGATTCGGCAGGTGAGCGACTTCCACTGTGTCGAGGGCTGGGGGGTCGACGACGTGCAGTGGGACGGCGTCCGGCTGCAGACCATCATCGACCTTGTCCGGCCGACCTCGACCGCCAAGTACGTCACGTTCCACTCGCTGGGTGACCTGTATCGTGACTCGCTGTCGATGCAGCAGGCGCGGCTGCCGGACGCGCTCGTGGCATACGACATGGACGGCGAGCCGCTACGAGTGGATCACGGCCTGCCGTTGCGCCTGGTGATGCCGCGCATGTTCGGGTACAAGGGGCCTAAGTGGCTCACGCGTATCGAGTTCGTGGACGATCAGGACACGGGGTACTGGGAGGCGCGGGGCTGGCGTATGGACGCGTTCATCAACGCGTGAGCGCCGGGACGGACGCGCCCTCGACACCGCCTCAGGAGCCCTCGTTGGTTGCGCGGTTCGGGCCGGGCACGCGCCTCGCGCATTGGTCGCTCGCGGTGCCGTTCGTGTTGCTGCTGCTGACCGGACTGACGAACTACTGGCCGGAGCTGAAAGCGATCCACGTCGGCGGGGCGCGGCTGTTCGGATGGCTGCATGTCCTGCTCGGGTTCGGGATGCTCGGCATCGTAGCGGCACTCCTTGTGACGGTGTTGCCGCGAAAGGCCGTGCGAGGTGACGCGCGACAGCTGGCGGAAGTGGGTCTCGACGACTACCTGTGGCTGCAGCACCAGGGGCTGCGACTGGCCGGGGAGTCCTCGAATCCGCCGCCGGTGCGGAAGTTCAATGCCGGGCAAAAGCTCAACGCGCTTGCGTCGCTGGTCGTGACCGCGGGGCTGCTCGGCACTGGCGTGGTGCTCGGGGTGAACTACGTGAGCAAAGAAGTGTTCTCCGTCGGGCTGGTCGAGCCACTCTTTCGCTGGCACACTCGGCTCGCGCTGGTGTTCGTGCCGGTGTTGCTGGGGCACGTGTACCTCGCGCTGTTGCACCCGTCGACGCGCGAGTCGCTGCGCGGCATGACGCGCGGTGTGGTACGGCGGGAGTGGGCTCGTCGGCACCACGGCGCGTGGGAAGCGGCCCTGGAGCGAGAGCCCGGCGCCCGACGTTGATCGCCGCCGGGGGCGGTGCGACCATCGAGGCCGATGGCTTCTTCCTCGGCCTCCCCACGAACCTCGCTGTCTTCGACCTCCGACCTCGCGATCCGGGTGCGTGGCCTGCGCAAGACATATGGCGCCTTCGAGGCGGTGCGCGGCATCGACCTCGACGTGGCGCGTGGCGAGGTGTTCGCGCTCCTCGGCCCGAACGGGGCGGGGAAGACGACGACCGTCGAGATCCTCGAGGGGTACCGCGAGCGCTCGGCGGGCGAGGTGGACGTCCTCGGCTACGACCCGGCGCGGCACGAGCAGGCCCTCAAGCAACGCATCGGGATCGTGCTGCAGTCGACGGGGGTCGAGCGCTACCTGACGGTCGAGGAGACGATCGACATGTACCACGGGTACTTCCCGGATCCGCTGCAGACGGAGGACGTCCTCGACGTGGTGGGGCTGCGGGAGCAGCGCGCGGTGCGCGTGAAGCGGCTCTCCGGCGGCCAGCAGCGGCGTCTCGATGTGGCCGTGGGGCTGGTCGGGAACCCGGACCTGCTGTTCCTCGATGAGCCGACGACGGGGTTCGACCCGTCCGCGCGGCGGCAGGCTTGGGAGATGGTGCGCGGGCTGCGGTCACTCGGGAAGACGGTCTTCCTGACGACGCACTACATGGACGAGGCGCAGTACCTCGCGGACCGGGTGGCGATCATCGCGCGGGGGCAGGTGGTCGCGGAGGGGCCGCCGACCGCCCTGATGGGCGGCGAGGAGGCGGTGACCTCGGTGCGCTTCCGGTTGCCGGAGGGTGCGCAGGGGTGGCCGGACCTGGTGCCGCCGGGGGTGCGCTCCGAGGACGGCTCGGTCGTCATCGAGACGTCCACGCCGACCGCTGTGTTGTTCGCGCTGACGCGCTGGGCGGTGGGGCAGAGCCTCGAGCTGTCGGAGCTCACGGTGATGCGCCCTTCGCTGGAGGACGTGTACCTGCAGCTCGTGGGGGCCGAGGCGACCTCGGACGGGGCTGGGCGGCGGTCAGGGCGCGCCTCGTGAGCGGGGCGCGGCTGGCGGCGCGGCAGCTGCGGTATGAGCAGCTGGCATTCTGGCGGAATCCGCCAGCGGCGTTCTTCACTTTCTTCTTCCCGTTGATCTTCCTCGTGATCTTCAACCTGGTGTTCGGGAACGAGACGATCGACGTCGAGGGGGGGACGACGAAGGCCTCGACGTTCTTCGTGGCGGGGATTTCGGCGCTATCGGTGGTGAACGGGTGCTTCACGGGGCTGGCGATGGCGCTGGCAATCCTGCGCGACGAGGGAGTGCTGAAGCGGGTGCGGGGGACGCCGCTGCCTCCATGGGCCTACCTGGCGGGGCGGATCGGGTTCAACACGCTGCTGTCGCTGGTGCTGATCGCCATCGTGGTGACGGTGGGCGCGCTGTTCTACGGGGTGGATGTGCCGACCTCGACGATGCCGGCGTTCGTGGTGTCCGTGGGGGTGGGGGCGGCGACGTTCGCGGCACTGGCGTTCGCGGTGAGCGGCTTTGTGCCGAACGCGGAGGCGGCGCCTGCGGTGATCAATGGGATCGTGCTGCCGCTGCTGTTCATCTCCGATGTGTTTATCCGGGAGGACACGGCGCCGGGGTGGCTGAACGATGTGGCGCAGTTCTTCCCGGTGGTGCATCTGTCCTCGGCGTTGCAGGCGGCGTTCAACCCGTTCGAGACGGGGTCTGGGTTCCGTCCGTGGGACTTGCTGGCGATGGCGGCGTGGGGGGCGTTCGGGGTGGTGGTGGCGTTGCGGTACTTCTCCTGGGAGCCGCGCCGGTAGGCGGGTGAGCCCTCGACGGGGTGGGATTCGTTTCCGCGGGCCGGATCGAAACGAATGGAACGAATCGCCCTCGCCAGATTCGATCGGTGGTTCGTTTCCTTCGTTCCATTCGTTTTGGGGTGTTTTTTGCGCGCGCCGGAGGTGGGCCCGGGCACGCCTCGGTGCGTGTGCGCGGGTGGGGTGCGTCCGGGGCCGGGCGGTGGTGGCGGGCATGGGGCGGCCTCCCTCGATGGGCGGGAGTTCAGCGTAGGGCGTGTGGTGGGGAGGTCGGAGGGGGGATTGGCAGCGGGCGCGGGAGGCGGAATCTCAACTGGTAAAGGCAATTGGCGAGGCACACAAATGCCGCCATCGCGATGAATGCCACGGGATCAAGAGACCTGACTAATCACATCGCTGCACGGGGCAGTCGCCCGGGTCGCCGAGTCGTACAACCGATGCAGGTACAGGTGAACCGATTTCGATGAAGATGCGAGAGCCCATGGACGACGCCATTGTGGTTGTCGAACATGCTGACAATTCGGCTCAAGATGGCTTGGTCGTCCCAGATGTACGCGCGGTGCATCCAGTGAGTCACGAAGTCGGCCATCTGAATTAGACGGCTCGCCTCGCTGTCCACGAACAACGGCACTTCAGCGTAGCTCGCCATGGGGCCGCTCCCCGTGCTCGCGGCCCCGACCGCCCTCCAGCCCTCCATCAGTTCCTGCAGCCGCGCCTCCAGCTTGCTCTTGTCGGCGATGACTACGCAGCGGTGCCGATCTCCTTGCGCCGCTATCCTCCCCAGGAAATTATTGCAGCGCGCAAAGAAGTCCTCGAACGCGCGCTCAGCGGGGTCAGCGTATGACCACGACTTCTGCACACACGAGCCGAACAGCACTGGTTGGCGATTCGACTCGCCGCGAAACGTGATGAGCAAGTCTGCCAGTTCATGCGCAACTTGCATCCGTTCGGTTTTCGGCAGGTGACGCCATCGCTTCTTGCCCGAGCGGATGTGATCGGCGTGCAGTTCGCCGAGTCGGACTGATTCGGGCAGGGAAGAGCAGAACCGCTCGACAGCCTCGGAGAGCCGCCAAACGTCGTGTTCGTGGATGGCGACTCCGCCGACCACGAAGTGATCGGCCGAGTCAGACTCGTCTACGTAGAGGAGGTACACGAGAGTGGGGAGTTAAAGGCAGGCGACGGGCTAGCGGCCAGACCCCTGCGTAAAGGCCGGGGCATCGCCGCCTGCCCCATCAGTGTGGGCACGACGCGCTGGATCTGCAAGTATCGGACTCCCCCCCAGCCCGTTAAGTTCCGATAACGAATATAGCACCACGCTAGTTGCTGGCGGGAGCCCCCTTCCGTGCACGGGTTGGCGTAGGTGTGTCCACTGAACGGGCGTTCTATTGTTGCGCTGGACACACCAAGAACGCCTTGCTACGTAAGGGGATTCTGCTGACATGATAGCAGCATGAGTGTGCGCGTCATCGTTTAGGTTGACACCCTTGTGACGCCGCCCGTACGATCCGTGGCGTAAGAAGAGCCCCCGCCACTTCGAGCCCCGACCTGAGAATCGGCATCGAAGTAAACGGGGGCCAGAACGGGATGATGGCCATGAAACGTCAGTGAGCCCGCGTGCGCGGCGGCATCCGCATATCTAGGGGACACTGTGCGGCGCGATCCGCACTTCAAGCCACCTAAGCCCAGACTACGGCGAAGCGTCGGTTATGCCGACCGGCGCTTGTTGCCTTCTGGGATCGTACCGCGACCTAGCCCGAGGGGGCAAACCGATGACTACACCAGACTACGGCTCCGTTCTCGCCGACCTGCGCAAGAAGCGCGACGAGATCGATGCGCTGATCCAGGGCTTGGAGCGCTTTGTGAGTCCCGCGAAGGTCGATGATCGTATCGAGGTGGGCGCGGCGGTCTCGTCCGACACGTTCTTCAATATGACCGTGCCAGACGCGATCAACAAGTTCTTGAAGATGTCGCAGCGGCCACAGAGCGCGACGCAGATCGCCGACGCACTGGAGCAGGGCGGGCTGATCCACGAGTCCAAGAACTTCATCAACACGGTCTACACCGCGCTTTCGAGGGAGCAGAAGAAGCTGAACGTCATCCAGCTACCCGATAAGTCATGGGGGCTAGCCGAGCGCTATCCCAATCGGGTGCGACAGAAGACTGGTCGAACGCCAGCCGCAGGCGTGACTGCCGCGCTGACTGGCGAGACCGATCCCGCCGATCCGCAGTTCGCGAGCGAACAGGCGGATGAGGAGTCGGCCAACGATACCGATAACCGGGCAGATGCCCGTTACGGAAGTGGTGACGGGGAGCCTGCCGAGGCTCTGTCTAGGGGCACCTAGCCGGTCCCCGTCACCGAAGCGAAAGGAGACGATCGCGGCCACGGCGCCAGACCTAGTGAATCTCGTCTTGACGGGTGTGCCCCGAGTCCATTGCACAACGTTTCACACGACGAGGCCTAGGAGTTGAGCTGCACTGAACCAGCCTAAGAAAACGACCGACTTGGTCGAGCTTGAATTCTGCACTCCGGTGACTCCATCCAATCACGGGGTATAGATGCCCGTGATGGAGGGCCAACGTAAGGAGCACAGCTCGCCGGGCGATAGTCGGTTGTAGATCGATTATCAATCGTCACCGGGATTTCCTGTTCACTCCCGTGACTCGCGTATCGCCTTACGGACGCCTGAAATGCCGTTAGTCGGTCGTTTACCTTGTCCGGCGATGGATTCAGTCGCGCGCATGGCACTTCGAAATCGGCCTCCCGGGATTAGCTCGATGTCCTTGACGCCATCCTTCTTGCGCGTATGCGGTTTCCGAAAAGACTTTCGGGCGCGCCCATATGAGAGTCTCTCGAGTGCTCGTAGAGTGTGTGAGATGTCATCCCACTGGCCCAGCTTGCTCGCCCAGTACATCTCATCGACTTGTAACGCAGCATGGGTTGGTTTCTTGCGACCCTTAACCTAGAGCGCGATTCGTGCGTACTTGGGGTCGAAGGCGGATTCGTCACACTCCTCGTAGCCCGCATGGTCGAATAGTGCGACGAATGCGTCCACCGCCTCTTCTCGCTTTTGCGGCGTCGGCGCGTGGTGGAACCAAGCGAGCCGGTAGCGTGCTGGGAGTTGATGTCGTACTTCTCGGAAGCTCGCTACTCGGTGGAACTTCGTTCGTCGTTCTCTCATCGGATGTCTCTTCCGCCACACTTCCGGCCGTTTTCCGGCGAGAAGGGCGCGGGCGCCCTCGGTCTGTGGTGCGCTACACTGCCGGCCTACTTGGGCCGGGGTTGGGGAGGTGTTGGGATGCTGGTGGTACGGCAGACGTTTCGGGCGAAGTACGGGCATGGGGATGAGCTGGTGGAGCTGTTCCGAGAGTTTCATCGGAATGCGGGGGTACCGAACCGGGAGTCGGCGCGGATCCTGACGGACGCGAGCGGGGCGTTCTTCCAGGTGATCACGGAATACACGGTGGAGAACCTCGCGGAGTGGGAGACCTCGTTCGCGAAGTTGATGGCGGAGCCGGCCACGGGGGAGTGGTTCATGCGGATGACCGAGGTGGTGGAGGGCGGGAGCCGGGAGTTCTACCACC
>JAIBBD010000056.1 GCA_019694855.1 Dehalococcoidia bacterium | reverse complement strand
GCACTCGTGGAGTGCTGGACCAGCAGCAGCGCGAGCAGCTGGATGAGCAGGCCGGGGACGAGAAAGGCCTTGAGTACGCGCATTGCGGTAGCCCCGACGGGCCTCGGAGCCGCATTGGCTCCGAGGCCCGATGCATGAGCGAAGCGGGTTAGTTGTTCGCGGTCTGCTCAGCGGTGAAGGTGAAGGTTGCGGTGGTCGCGGCGCCCTGGAAGGCGTTCCCGGTGGCAATCGGGAGCGACGCCTGAAGGCAGAGGACCTCGCTCGCGCTCGCCGCAACGGCACGGTCGCCCGTCTGCGCACCGGTGGTCACGTCGCCGAAGGCGGCGGCACCGAGTGCGCCGTTGTAGAGGTACGCCGGCGAGCCGCTGAAGGCGGACGCGCTGCACGAGCCCGTACCGGCGACCTGGACAACCTTGAGGACGATCTGGCCCTTGAGGTCCTTCCCGTCCGCGTTCGTCGAGGACGAGGTCAGCGCGTAGCGCAGGCCGAGCGAGCCGGGGTTGCTGACGGTGATCGGCTTCACGACGGAGTCGCCGGGGGCCATGTTCGAGAACGAGATGCTGGCGGAGACATCGTCGGCCGCGCCCTCGTTGTCGTCCGCAAGCTTGATGTTCAGGGTGCCGGTCTGGAATTGGTTCCCGGTGCTGGTGGCGGTGTCGGTGAAGACCGCGCCGGTGGCGGCGGCAATCATCGACGCGACAAGGCCGATGACCGCCAGGCTGAGGAAGATGCTCCTCTTTCCACGCATTGTTGTTCCTCCATGACTGCGAGTGGCGTTGTGGTGACTCGGGAGGGATCGCCGCGCGCCTCTTGCGGCGGTCCCTCCTTCGTCTGGCCCCACCGCCCCGCGCCTCATGGGGCGGTGGGTGCCATGGACGTAGTGTCATGGGCTGGGGTTGCAGGTCCGTTATTGCGAACGTTGCAGGCCGGTTGCTATTCGTGAATGTGCGCACAAGCACTGTGAAGGCGGGCACAAGTTCCAACCGGCCGTTCCAGCGGTGTGAAACAGTCGGGATGGCGGGTGCTACGGGCGGAAGCGGTACCCGCTGGCGCGGACGGACTCGATGAGGCCCTCCGGCACGCCGGCGGCGGCAAGCTTGCGCCGCAGCCGATGGATCACGAACTTCACGCGTTCGACGCCGACCTCGGAGGGGTCGTTCCAGGCACGCTCGAGCAGTTGCTCCTCGGAGAGGACGTTGCCGGGATGGCTCGCGAGGGCCTGGAGGACGCGGAACTCGAGCGGGGTGAGTTTGATCTCGGCGCCGTCGTAGACGACGCGGCGCTGCAACAGGTCGAGGACCAGGTCACCGTGCTCGATGGAGTCGCGGACCTCGGGTGCGGCGGTGACGCGGCGCAGGAGGGCGCGCACGCGAGCGAGCAGCTCCTGCCCTCCAAAGGGCTTCACGAGGTAGTCGTCGGCGCCCGCATCGAGGCCGCGGACGCGGTCGGACTCGAGGCCACGGGCGGTGAGCATGAGCACGGGCACTTCGCTCATATCGCGGATGCGGTCGAGGGTCTGCCAGCCATCGAGCTCCGGCATGGCGACGTCGAGGAGCACGAGGTCGGGCGTGTCGGCGTGGAAACGGCGCAGCCCCTCGCGGCCGTTGGCGGCCTCGACCACCTCGTAGCCGCCACGAGCGAGCATCAGCGCGACGGCCTGCCGGATGTCAGTTTCGTCGTCGATGACCAGGATGCGGGTCACGAGGCAGCTCCGAGCCGGGCGCGGACGAAGGGGAGGCGGACGGTGGCGGTCGTGCCCGTGGCGGCGCTGCTGGCGAGTTCAATCGTGCCGCCATGGCGCTCAACGATGGCGCGAGCGATCGCGAGGCCGAGGCCCTGGCCGGGCACCCCGGCGGTAATCACCTCGGCACCCCGGCGGAAGGGCTCGAAGACACCCTCGACCTCCGCCGGGCGCAGGGTCGCGCTGCTGTTCGTGACGGCGACGATCCAGGCATCGGCGTCGACGGAACAGCGGACGACGATTGAGCCGCCGGCCGGCGTGAACTTCACCGCGTTGCCCAGGAGGTTGTCGAACAGCTGCCCGAGCCGAACGGGGTCGCCGGGAATCGGTGGGCCTTCGGCGGACTCGCAGTCGAGGACGATGCCGGTCGCGTCGGCCGCGGGGCGCGCGAGGATCACCGCGTCGCGGACGAGGGCCGCGATGTCCACGCTCTCCTCGACGGCGTGGAACTCCTCGATACCGGCGCCGAGGTAGATGAGATCCTCGACGAGACGTTCCAAGCGCGCGACGTTGCGCTCGATAACGTCGAGGTAGCCGCTGACGTCCGAGGGGACCGCAGGGCTGGTGCGGGCAAGCTCGGTAAACATCGAGATCGCCGTGATAGGGGTGCGGAACTCGTGGGAGACGGACGCGAGCAGCGTCTCGCGGGCCTGCCGACTGGCCTCGTCGGCGCTGGCATCGCGCATGACGCCCACGAAGACAGGTTCCTCGTGATCGTGCGCGACGCGGCTCACGTGCAGGTCGAGCGGGAACTCCTCGCCGTCGGCACAACGACCGCGCAGACGCACCCAGCGTCCAAGGGCCCCCGCACTGCCCGTGCGCGGTGCGTAATCGGCGCGGAATTCGGGCGGGACGAGGTTCGTGGCGGGCATGCCGAGCACCTCGGCGGCCGCGTAGCCGAACATGCGCTCCGCCGCGGGGTTGAAGCGGAGGATCTCGCCGCCGGCGGAGGCGACGACGATGGCGTCGGTGGACTCCTCGACGACGCTCGCGAGGAGCCGCTCACTCCGCTCGCGCTCGGTGATGTCAAAGGCGGCGGCGAGGACGCCGCTGATGACGCCGTCACGGATCAGGGGCTGAGACGAGAACTGAAACGTCGTACGTCCGACGCTCATTCGCCCCTCGACGCTGCGTCCTTCATGGAGGGCCTGGTGGACCACGTCGAGGATGGCGTCGTTGCCGGCGTGCATGTCCTCATACGAACGGCCGACGAACTCCGAGGGAACGACGCCCAGACCGCTCAGGCCGCCACCCTCGGCGAGGATGTAGCGGCCCTCGGCGTCGAGGGCGAAGAGCATGACGGGCAGGCGGCTCAGCGCCTCGAACGCGAGCGACGCCTCGATCATGCGCACGAGCGTGGGGTCGTCGACGTCCGGCAGGCGGCTCAGGGCGTCGAAGACGAACGATCGCTGGTCGTCAGGTTGCATCGGCAATGATTTTATCTCGCGGAGCCGGATGCATCGCCCCGCGTAATTGTTGACGCGCCTCCGGCGCGGTGGTACCACCGACGCGCCGGAGGTGGCACATGGACTTCGAGGTTGCGTACAGCCCAGAGCAAGAGCAGTTCCGAGCGGAGGTGCGGGCGTGGCTCGCGGAGCACGTTCCGCAGGTTGAGGGGGACCGCGACTCGGACGAGAACTATGAGAAGTACCGTCAGCTAGGACGTGAGCTCGGGGCGAAGGGATGGCTGCGGCCGGCGGCGCCCGTCGAGTACGGCGGGGGCGGGCTACCAGTGGACCACGCGATCGTAATCGCGGAGGAGGTCGACCGGTACGACCTGCGGCTGCCGCCGTACTACGACTCGGGCGGGACGCTGGGCGGAGCGAGCATCCTCGTCTGGGGCACTGAAGAGCAGAAGCGCCGGATGCTACCGCCGATCTTCCGCGGCGAGGTAGTGACCTGGCAGCTGCTGACCGGGCCCGAGGCGGGCTCCGACCTCGCGGGGACGACGACCGACGCGCGTCGTGACGGCGACGAATACGTGCTCAACGGCGAGAAGGTGTTCGTCGGCGGAAGCCACGGGGCGGACTTCCTGTGGACGATTGCGCGCACGGACGCGACGGGTGAGCGGCATCGCAACCTTTCGTGGTTCCTGATCCCGGCGGACCTGCCGGGGATCCAGTACCGGCGGATGGAGCTCCTCGGCGACGGGAACGAGGGGATCGGGAGCGGGTACAAGAACACGATCTACTTCGACAACGTGCGGGTGCCGGCCGCACAGCTGGTGGGCGGCGAGAACAACGGGTGGCAGGTCGCCTCGACGCACCTCGAGCTGGAGCACGGGGCGGGCGGGCGTATCGGCAGCAACCGGCTGTTCCGCATGACGCGCGAGTGGGCGCGCCAGCTGAAGCGCGAGGGGCGGCCGCTGATCGAGCATCCCGACGTGCAGGAGCGCCTTGTCGACGTGTTCGTGCAAACCGAGGTGACACGGCTGCTCAACCTGCGGAACTACTGGATGAACCAGTCGCACCAGCGGATGAGCTACGAGGGGCCGCAGGCAAGTTACTACGGGAAGATGGCGGGCCTCGAAGTGTCGCAGGCGATGATGGACATCATCGGCCCGTACGCGTTGACGACGGACGAGGAGTGGGACGTCAGCCGCGGCCTCGTGGAGCCGTACCTGAAGTCGGCGATCGTGGCGCTGCACCCCGGTGGGACGGCGGACATCCAGAAGGTGATCATCGCGCGCCGCATCGGTGTGGGGCGCGACATCGCGGAGCGGGCCGGGGACACGGGCGGCCAAGCGGCGTTCTGACCTCGGGTGTGACGAGGCGCGATCCGAGCGGGCGAAGGGGACGGCGATGGACCTGTCACTGACGGAGACGCAGGAACTGCTCAAGCGAGGCGTCGAGGAGTTCATTGAGCGGGAGACGCCGCTGTCCTCGGTGGTGTCGCTACAACAGAGCGAGCGCGGGTACTCGGACGCGATCTGGCGCACGGCAGCCGAGGTCGGCTGGCTGGGGATGCTGACGCCGGAGGCGTACGGCGGCAGCGGCTCCTCGTTCATGGACGCGGCGGTCGTGTTCCAGGCGCTCGGGGCGGGGGCGATTCCGGGGCCGCTGCTGTCCTCGGGCGTGATCGCCCCCCTCGTGATCGAGGCGCTGGGGACCGAGGCTCAGCGCGAGCAATACCTACCGGCGCTCGCGCGCGGGGAGCTCGTGGCGACGTTCGCGCTCACGGAGCCGGAGTGGGGCTGGGGCGTCGACCGCGTCCAGCTGCGTGCCGAGGCCTCGGGGGACGGGTACCGCCTGAACGGCACGAAGCTGTTCGTGTACGACGCACACGCGGCAGATGTCCTGCTCGTGGCGGCGCGGACCTCGGAAGGGGTGCGGGTGTTCGTCGTGCCGGCGACCGCGGCGGGCGTCGAGGTGCGACGGCTCGAGGGGCTCTTCAGCGCCGAGTGCCAGGTGCGGCTGACCGGCGTCCAGGTCCCGGCCTCTGCGATGCTGGGGCGCACGGACGGCGGCGGGACCGCCGCTGCCCTCGAGGCGGCGCTGCTGCGGGCGACGCCGATCCTGTGCGCGTACCAGGTGGGCGGGGCGCAGACGGCGTTCGAGCTGTCCGTGGACTACAGCCGGCGGCGGCGCCAGTTCGGGCAGCCCATCGGGCGGTTCCAGCACGTGCAGAACCACATCGTGCAGCTGGTGAACCATCTCGATGGGGCGCGCTGGACGACCTACGAGGCACTGTGGAAGCTGGACGCCGGGAAGCCGGGGGTCGAAGTGTCGGCGCACCTCGCGAAGGTGTGCGCGAGCGAGGGGTTCGTGCACGCGGTGAACTACGCACACGAGGTGCACGCGGGCGTGGGGGTGATGCACGAGTACGGACTGACGCTGTTCACGCGGCTATCGCGCTCGCTGTATTTCGCGCTCGGCGACCCGAAGTGGCACCGCCAGCGGCTGGCGGCGCTGCTACCCGACCACGAGCTGTCTGAGGTCGCGTAACTCCTCGGCCCGCCCGGCTCAGCGAGGGCCTGAGCCAAGGGCGTCCTGCACCTCGGGGTGGTCGCGGTCGAGGCGAGTCGTGCGGATCGGGTTGCCCTCGCGGGTCTCCTCGTAGGCCTGGAACAGGACGCCGCGCTCGACCAGGCGGTTCATGACGACGTCGACGATGGCCGGGTCGATGCGGTTCGCGGGGTGCCGGACGTAGCCGGCGGCGTCGCGGAAGGTGGGCAGGTAGCCCTCGTAGCGTGAGTCCTCGTAGCGGAGGAGGGCGCGGATGATCGCCTCCTCGTCCTCGGGGGTGATCTCGGCGAGCTCGAGCGGGTCCTCGGAGCCGGCGGCCTCGACGAGATCGCGGCTCACTGAGCCGGGGACACCGGCGACGATGACCTGCTTGTCAAAACGGTAACGGAGGCGGGCAACGACGCGGATGTAGTCGCTATCGCCGGCCATGAGCACGAAGGTGCTGATGGTCGGGCGATCCTGCGCCGTCTCGTACATGTCGAGGCCAAGGTTCATATCGACGGTGGACTGGGTGACCTCGCCGCGCACCTTGGCGGGGCAGTGGTACGGCTCGATGTTGGCGTTGCGGAAGCTCGACTCCATGGTATGGAAGAGGTCGGTGCCGAAGTCGGCATAGACGCGCGCGAAGGCGATGGGCCCGTACTTCCTCGCGTGGGCGATCAGGCGGCCGGGGTTGGGCTGCTGCCCAAAGGACTTGTGGAGCGACGTGGCGACGTTCTCGAGGTCAATGAAAACGGCGACTTCGTCCTGGCGCTGCATGTGAACCTCCGCTGCAAACAGGCTGTGAAGGCCGCGAACTCCGCGGCGATCACAGGATAGCGGGCGGTCGAGTCAACGCGAGGAGTGGGCGGCTGCGTCAGCGGGTGACCTCGTACGTCGCGATCACGACGCCGGTGGTCGTGGGAAGGGCGTCGACGAGGCGAAGGTTCCCGGGCGGGCCGCCGTCCGGAAAGAGGCGGATGCCCCGGCCGAGGACGAGCGGGTGGATGAGGAGGATGAACTCGTCGATCAGGCCGGCCGCGAGGAGGGACTGCACGAGTTCGCCGCTGCCGAGGATGGCGAGGTCGTTGTCGGGCTGGGCCTTCAGCGAGGCCACCGCCTCGACCACGTCACCTTCGAGGAGGACGGAGTTGTTCCAGGCGAGGGGTGCGCGGAGCGTCCTCGAGGCGACCCACTTGCGGCGGGCGTTGATGAGTCGGGTGAAGGGGTTCTCCGCGGGCATATGCGGCCAGACGGAGGCGAGATCCTCGTAGGTGCGGCGGCCGAGGAGGAGCGAGCCGCCACCGCTCGCGCGGCGCGCCATCGTCTCTCCCATCACAGGGTCGTTGTAGGGGAGGGCCCAGCCGCCGAAGGGGAAGCCGCCACGTGTGTCCTCGTCGGGACGGGCAGGGGCCTGCATGACGCCATCGAGGGTGATGCTGTTGCTGACCGTGATGCGGCTCATGGCGCGCCTCCATTCCGGCTCACCTCGGATTCCCGGTTTTCCTCGCAGGGTAGTCCTTGCGAGCGAGCCCTATCGCCACCATCCGGGGCCGGCGAGGACGTCGATGCCCGCGGGGTCGACGTCTTCGAGGAGCACGCGTGCCGTGCGGTGGAGTAGCGGGTGTTCAACACCAGGGGAGACCTCGGCCAGCGGGACGAGCACGAAAGCGCGGTCCTGCAGCATGCGGTGGGGGACGATCAGGTCGGGATCGTCGATGACCTCGCCCTCGATGAGCAGGATGTCGATGTCGATGGGGCGAGGGCCGTTACGGACCGTGCTGAAGTCGCGGCCGCGGTCCGCCTCGATGCGCTTGCAGAGGCGCAGCAGCGCGTGGGCATCGAGAGCCGTCCGCGCCTCGACGACGATGTTTACAAAGCGGGGCTGATCCTCGATGCCCCAGGGCGGGGTCTCGTAGACGGACGAGACGGTCTCGACCGCGACGCCGCTGGCCTCCAGGGCGTCGAGAGCGGCGCGGAGGTGGGCGATGCGGTCCCCCAGATTGCCGCCGAGGGCGAGCCAGACGCGGCGCTCACCTCGATGTTCGTGTCGGCCTGGAGTGGTCATTGGGGCGGGCTCCAACCGCGCACGACGGCGTCGGCCATGTGTGCGACGTCGGCCATCGCGCGGACATCGTGGACGCGCACGATGTCGACACCGGCCTCGACCGCCAGGGCGACGGTGGCGGCTGTGCCCCAGAGGCGCTCCTCCTCGGGACGGTCGAGCACGAGGCCGATCGTTGACTTGCGCGACGTGCCGAGAAGCAGCGGGCGGCCGAGCACGCGCAGCTCGCCGAGCCGCCGGAGCAGTTCGAGATTCTGAGCGGGCTGCCAGCCGAAGCCGAAGCCGGGGTCGAGGATGAGCACGCGCTCGTCGACTCCGGCGACCCGGGCGAGGCGGAGTGACTCCTCGAAACCGGCGTGCACGTCGGCGATGACGTCTCCCGAGGTCGGGCGGCCTCGCTGGTTGTGCATGAGGATGGCGGGGCAGCCCGCCGTGGCGAGGACGGTGGCCATGCGGGCGTCGCGACGGAGGCCGTGGACGTCGTTCAGGGCGTCGGCGCCGGCCTCGAAGGCGCGCGCAGCGACCTCGGCTTTCGCGGTGTCGACCGTCAGGGGGACATCGACGGCGGCGCGGACCGCACGGAGGACGGGGGCGAGACGACCCCATTCGTCCTCGGCGGTCACGGCGGGAGCGCCGGGGCGCGTCGACTCCGCGCCGAGGTCGAGGAGGTCGGCTCCGTCCTCAACCATGCGGGCGGCCCGTTCGGCGGCACGGGACGGGTCGAGGACCCCGTCGCCGGAGAAGGAGTCGGGGGTGACGTTGAGGATCCCCATGATGTAGGTGCGCGCGCCCCACTCGAAGGTGCGGTTGCCGATGCGGATGGGGGCGGGGCAGGGCGCGGCGTCGAGCGGCATCGCGACCAGCCTACACGACCTCGATGGGCTCCTCGATGAGGTGGGGCTCCTCCCGGACGATGCGCCAGGCGCGAACGGACGGCGGAGGATCGTCGGCGAGGGAGACGAGGATATAGAGGGCCTCGGGGTACATGAAGAGGCCGGTCTCGATCTCGCCGGGGGGAAAGAACGCCTGGCGGATGTCGGTCATCGAGGGGCGCGCCTCGGAGGCGACGTGGGAGTGATAGATGGCGAAGAGTGTCTCCCCGCTCTCGTCGCGCTGGCGCTCGAGGCGGGCGACCTGAAGGCCATCCATCTCATAGCGATAGGGGCTGGCGGTGGTATTCCTGACGCGGTGGACGGCGACCGGAGCGCCCTCGCGAGCGTGCACCATGCCACAGGCCTCGTTGGGGAGGTCCTCGCGGGCGTGGGCGACCATCTCATCGATCAGGGCGCTAGGAATGCGCGGCATCGGAGCTCCCGGGTCGTGTGCAGCGGTGTGGGGTGATTGTGCGGCGCGGGGACGCTGTTCGCCATGCCTCGCAGGGCCTCGAACAGGTCACGGCTCCTGGCAGGCGGTGTGCGTGGAGGGCCAGGGGTCGCCTTCGCGCAGCACGTCGTGGCAGGCACTCGAGATGGCGACCTGCACGATGACGAGGGAGTGGCCCGACCTCGTGGTGCCGCTGCCCATGACGACCCCCGTGAGGGCGACGCCTGAGCAGAGGCCTTCGTCCTCCAGGACGACGCCCTGGGGAGGAGCACAGCCGGGCGGGGGGACAAAGCCGACGGAGGCGGCGAAGTCGGGCTGCCGGACCTGCACGCCGAGGATCTTGAGGCCCGAGCTCGTGCGGCTGGTGGCATAAACGACGGATGCCGACCCGTCCGCCGGCGGCTCGGCGGTCATCGCCTCGATCACCTGGGTCGTGACGGCGAAGGGACTCTTCGTCGTGCTGAGCGACAGCCCCGCGGCGAGGAGACCGAAGATGATGAACAGGCCCAGGCCAATGACGATGATGGCGCCCGGCTTCACTCGCGGCCTCGCGAACCCGCTACGTCCAGGGCTCTGCCTCGCCATCATCGATGCAAGCGGCACCGGCGAGGCGCATGCGGAGGAAGTTCAGGCTCGACGGTTCGACGACGAGATGCTCGACCCAGTGCGGGCGCTCGGCCTCGGGGAGACGCTCGAGCAGATCGTCGAACGGGACCTGTACCTCAGTGCCTCCGGCGGCGATGCCTACGTCGAGCGACCAGCGGCCGGGCTTGCTGACTCGACCAACCGTCCGGGTGCGGATCAGCGTCGCGCCCTGCTCGCGATAGCGATCCATGACGGAGGCGTGGAACCGGAGGAGCAGGCGGCCGGCGTCGTTCGAGACGAGGGCGCGGTTCAGCAGCGCTCGCTGCAGCGCCGCGGCGGCCACCTGCTCTTCATCCATTGACGTTCCTCCGGCCTCGGCCGCTACTTCTCGACGGGGACGCCGATGAGCGAGCCGTACTCGGTCCAGGAGCCGTCGTAGTTCTTGACGTCGCCGTAGCCAAGGATGTGCTTGAGCACGAACCAGGTGTGCGACGAGCGTTCGCCGATGCGGCAGTAGGCGATCGTGGGCTTTCCCTCCTCGACGCCGGCGCCGCCGTAGAGCGCCTTGAGGTCGTCGGGGGACTTGAAGGTGCCGTCCTCGTTGACGGCGCGCGCCCAGGGGATGTTCTTCGCGCCGGGGATGTGGCCCGCGCGCTGCGCGGTTTCGGTCATGCCTGGCGGGGCGATGATCTCGCCGTTGTACTCGGCGGGGCTACGGACATCCACGAGCTGGCTCGCGGCACCGCCGACGGCCTGCAGGACCTCGTCGCGCTGGGCGCGCAGGGCGGGATTCGCGTCCTTCGCGCTGTAGCTCGCGGCGGGGTAGCTCGGAACGTCGTTTGTGACGGGGCGGTTGTCGGCCATCCACTTGAGGCGGCCGCCGTCCATGAGCGAGGCGTTCTCGTGGCCGTAGAGCTCGAGGAGCCAGAGCGCGTAGGCGGCGAACCAGTTGTTGTTGTCGCCGTAGAGCACGACGTGGGTGTCGTTGCCGATCCCGGAAGCGCCGAGGAGCTGTTCGAGGTCAGGCTTCGAGATGATGTCGCGGCGCACCTGGTCCTGGAGCTGGGTGGTCCAGTTCCAGCCGACGGCGCCCTCGATGTGGCCGGTGCCGTACGCCTCGGTGTCGACGTCGACCTCGACGAGACGGACGTTCGGGTCGTTGCGGTGCTCGGCGACCCAGTCAACGGTCACGAGTTTCTCTGCCATGTGTCCCCTCCCGATTGCGTGATAGACAGGCACAATGTCGCGGCGCAGAGCCGCGCTACCACCAGAGCTTGGTGCCGACGTCCTCCTCGATGTTGTCGTAGTCCTGCGTCCAGAGGCCCGAGGAAAGGTACTTCCACCCGCCGTCCGCGAGGAGGCAGACGATGTGGCCCTCGTCCATCCGCTCGGCGACCTTCTGCGCGGCGCGGACGGCAGCGCCGCTCGAGATGCCGGCGAAGACGCCGGCCTTCGCCGTCAACTCGCGAGTCATGCGGAACGACGTGCGGGAGTCAACGACGATGCGGCCGTCGAGGATGGACTCGTCGAGGACGGGCGGGATGTAGCCCTCCTCGAGACTGCGCAGGCCCTGGACGAGGTCGCCCGGGTGCGGGGCGGCGGCTACAACGCGGACCTTCGGGTTGTGCTCCTTGAGGCGCCGCCCGGTGCCCGTCAGCGTGCCGCCCGTGCCGAGGCCGGCGACGAAGACATCGATGTCCGGGCAGTCGGCGATGATCTCGGGGGCGGTCGTCTCGTAGTGGGCGCGCGGGTTGTCGCGGTTCTCGTACTGGAACGGCATGAACCAGTCAGGGTGCTCTGCATGGACCTGGCGGGCCATCTCGACCGAGCCGTTCGTGCCGAGGTCGCCGGGCGAGTAGATGATCTCCGCGCCGAAGGCGCGCAGGAGTTCGACGCGTTCCGGACTGACGGCGTCGGGCATGACGACCTTCACCGGGTAGCCTCGGAGCTGGCCGATCATCGCCAGGGCGATGCCGGTATTGCCGGAGGTCGGTTCGAGGATGGTCTGCCCGGGCTTGAGGCGGCCCTCACGCTCGGCGGACTCGACCATGTACTTGGCGATGCGGTCCTTGACGGAGCCGGTGGGGTTCTGGCCCTCGAGCTTCACGTAGATGTGGACGGAGGGCTTGGGGGAGAAGACAGCAACCTCGACGAGCGGCGTGTTGCCGACCATGTCGAGCATGCTGCGATAGAGCATGGGGCGAGTCCCTATCCGCCGGCGAGGGCGGGCAGGATGGAGACCTGGTCGCCGTCCTTGAGCGTGGTGTCCGCGCCGCCGAGGTAACGGATGTCCTCGTCGTTCAAGTAGATGTTGACGAAGCGGTGCAGCTGGCCGGACGCATCCATGATCTGGGAGCGGAAGCCGGGGTAGCGGCTCTCGATGTTCTCGATGAGCTCGCTCACGGTGGCACCGTCGGCGGCGAACTCGCGCTGGCCATCGACGGCCTTCTGAATCACTGACGTGACGTGCACCTGCACCGACAAGGTGGCCCCCTTTTCCTCAGGTCCGGTCTGACGCCGTGCGAGGCGGCGTAACCGAGGCGCCCGCTGCGGGGCGCCTCGGATGGTGTTGCTCAGTGGTGGGCAGCCCCCGTCGCGCCGGGCGCGACGAGTGGGGGCGAGCCGCAGAACTGGTCGTAGTCGATCAGCTCGGTGACGGTCGGGTTGTCGCCGCAGAGCGGGCAGTCCGGGTCACGACGCAGCTTCATCGTGCGGAACTCCATCGTCAACGCGTCCACGAGGAGCAGGCGGCCGACGAGCGGCTGGCCGATGTCGAGGATCTGCTTAAAGACCTCGGTGGCCTGGATGGAGCCAATGATGCCAGTGATCGCGCCGAGGACGCCGGCCTCGGCGCACGACGGCACGAGGCCGGGCGGGGGCGGCGTGGGGTAGAGGCAGCGATAGCAGCCCTGGCCGGGCTTGAAGACGGTGGCCTGACCATCGAAGAGCAGGATGGAACCATCGATGAGGGTCTTGCCCAGCAGGTAGCTCGCGTCGTTCACGAGGTAGCGGGTGGCGAAGTTATCCGCGCCGTTCACCACGTAGTCGTAGTCGCGAATGATCTCGAAGGCATTGTCCGAGGTAATCGGCGCCTCGTGCTGGCGGACGGTGACGTGCGGGTTGTAGGCGCTCAGCGTCTCGACCGCGGACTGCATCTTCGTCTTGCCAACGTCCGCGGTCTGGTGGAGCAACTGGCGCTGGAGGTTCGACAGGTCGACCGTGTCGAACTCGACGATACCTACGGTGCCGACGCCGGCAAGCGCGAGGTAGATCGCGACGGGGGAGCCGAGGCCGCCCGCGCCGACGATCAGCACCTTCGCGTTGCGGAGCTTGCGCTGCCCGGTGGGACCGACCTGGCCCATGATGATGTGCCGAGAGTAGCGCATGACTTCCTCGGGCGAGAGGGCGGCGGGGTTGCCCGCGGGGGCGGCGCCGTTGCCGTTCGCGTGGTCGTCCGCGCCGCCGGCGAGGGCGGGGATGACCGCGACCTGGTCGCCGTCCTCGAGGGTGGTGTCGGTGCCGGAGAGGTCGTGAATCTCCTGGTTGTTCACGTAGATGTTGATGTGCGCCGGGATGGTGCGCTCGCGGTCGTAGACGAGGTTACCGAAGCCGGGGTAGCGCTCATCGACGGCGTCGAGCACCTCGGCGACATTGCGTCCCTCGACGGAGACGTATTCGTGGTTCTGCGTCAGACGCCGGAACGGCGAGGGGATGTAGACGCTGACGGCCATGGGGAGTCCCTTTCGCTCTCGAATGCTTCGATACGTTACAGCGCCACGCTGAGGTAGCGCTCGCCGGTATCACACAACATGGTGACGACACGCTTGCCGGGGCCGAGGGCCTCAGCGACCTGAATCGCCGCCCAGACGTTCGCGCCGGAGGAGATGCCGACGAGCAGGCCCTCCTCGCGCGCCAGACGCTTCGTCATCGCGTAGGCGTCCTCGTCGCGTACACCGATGATCTCGTCGTAGACCTCGCGGTTCAACACGCCGGGGACGAACGAGGCGCCGATGCCCTGGATACCGTGGAGCCCGGCGCGTCCGCCCTGGAGGACGGGGGCGCGTGCGGGCTCCACGGCGACGATGCGCGCCGGAATACGGGCGTTGCGCAGCACCTCGCCCACGCCGGTGATCGTGCCGCCAGTGCCGACGCCGGCGACGAAGGCGTCAAGCCGGCCCTCGGTGGCCTCGATGATCTCGGGGCCCGTCGTGCGGCGGTGGACCTCAGGGTTCGCCGGGTTGTCGAACTGCTGCGGCATGAAGTAGCCGCGCTCGCGGGCGAGTTCCTGCGCGGTGAAGACGGCGCCGGTCATGCCCTCGATGGCGGGGGTGAGGATGAGCTCCGCGCCGAAGCGCTCGAGGAGGCGGCGGCGTTCGATGCTCATGTCCTCAGGCATCGTGAGGATGAGGTGGTAGCCCTTGCGTGCACAGACCATGGCGAGGCCGATGCCAGTGTTGCCGGACGTAGGTTCGACGAGCGTGTCGCCAGGCTGAATCCGACCAGCCCGCTCAGCGTCCTCAACCATCGAGAGGGCGATGCGGTCCTTCACGGAGCCGGCCGGGTTGCGGGCTTCGAGCTTGCCGAGGATCTCGACGCCGGCGGGGGCGACGCGATGGAGTCGGACGAGCGGCGTCGCCCCGATCAGATCGAGCACCGAGTCCGCGATCAGCGGAGTCGAGGGCGACCGGGTCTCCGGCATCGTCATTCCGTCACTTCCCGCTTCTAGATCGAATAGCTCGCGACGGCGGAGCGGAGGCGCTCCTGCTCGCGCGCGGCGAGGTCAGCCAGCGACACCGCCGCGAGGCGGGCGCGCATGTCGTCGTAAATCTCGCGCCACACCCACTGTTGAGCACAGACGGAGTGCGGCTCGCCTGACTCGTCGTCCTCGAGGCAGGGCAGGGGCGCCAGGGATCCTTCGAGGCTCTCGAGGACGTGCAGCAGGCAGATCTCATCGGCGGGGCGGGTGAGCTGGTGGCCGCCGCCTGGGCCGCGCGTACTGCGTACGAAGCCGTCACGGCGGAGCTGCGCCAGCAGGTGGTCGAGGTAGGAGTCGGGGATGTGCTGGCGCCGGGCGATCTCCGTGCGCTGCACGGGGCCCTCCCCGCCATACATGGCGAGGTCGATCAGCGCACGTACGCCGTAATCGCCCTTCGTGCCGATGTGCATCGCCCGCGCCTCGAATTCACGACTAAGTTAGTCAGGATCATAGCACGTGACGAGAGAGGCGGGGCAGGGC
>JAIBBD010000055.1 GCA_019694855.1 Dehalococcoidia bacterium | reverse complement strand
GGGCGGCCGAACAGGCCGTGGCGGTGTTCGCCCTCGGAGGGACGAAGGCCGCGCAGGCGAGTGGCGAAGAGGCCGGCGCCCATCGCGATGACGCTGACGCCTGAGATCAGGCCCAGGTAGAGGTACAGGCGCTCGGGGACGATGAAGGCGGAGGCGGCAATCGTGACGAAGCCGAGCAAGTAGACCATCGAGGTGTGGGTCGCTGTGACCGTGATGCCGAGCGCGAAGGCGTGGCGGACGGTGCCCCGGCTGCCCACGAGGTAGGCGGCCACGACGGTCTTGCCGTGGCCCGGGCCGAGGGCGTGCAGCATGCCGAAGCCGAAGGCGGCGGCGAGGCTCGCGAGCACGACCGTGAGTGACCCTCGATGGCTGAGCAGGGTATCGAAACGGATGCCCCCGGCTTTCGAGGCGGCCGCGACCAGCAGGGCTGCCGTCTCCGGGGCGGCGAGGCCGCTGCCGGGTTGCCACTCGAAGGCGGCGTTTGAGACGGACGGTGCGGAGCTGAGTGCGCTCTGGGGGTAGTCCTGGAGGGCGCTGCTGAGGTCGCGCGTGAGGCTTTCCTCGACGGTGGCTGCAGAGCCCTCGGAAGGACGGACCACGATCTCCTTCCAGCCGATGCGGTCCGCGTAGTTGCGGTCGGTGAAGGTGACGTCGCGCGCCTCGGAGGTCGCTTCGACGGGGGCACGGTAGACGACGGCGAGACGGAGGGTCTCGAGGCCGCCCTGCCCGGGAACTAGGCGAGCGTCCGAGGAGAGCGTGGTCACCTCGAGGTGACGTCCTTCGAGGGTGAGGTCGAAGTTGCGCGGGAGGGTGCGGGCGACCTCGGCAGCGTAGGCCGCGAGCTCCTCCGCGGATGCGCCGTTACCGTCGGGGTCGATCGTGTCGAGGAGCTGGAAGGTCGGGATCTCGGCGACGTCGAGGACGTAGTGGACATCGACAGCGTCGCGGTAGAGCTCGAGGCGGGCGTAGCGATTCACCGTGAAGTTGCCGAGCGGATGCGCGGCCGCGGCCTCGGGCCTCGCGAAGGCGGGAAGCAGCGCGGAGGCGGCGAGCAGGAGGGAGAGGAGGATGGCGGCGGGACGGCGGGTCATAGCTTGCCTCCGAGCTGCTGCAGGGTGCGCTTCGCCTCGTCGGCGTGGAGGACGTGGAAGCGCGGGTTGATGGCGAGGGCGCGGCCGAGGTAGTCACGCGCGGCGGGGGCATCGCCCTGCGCGGCCGCGATCATGCCGGCGTGGTAGAGGTAGAGGGGCTGCTGGGTGCCGAGGCGGAGCGCCTCCTCGGCGTGGCTACGGGCTTCGTCGAGACGGCCGGCCTTGTAGAGCGCCCAGGCGAGCGCGTCCGCGGACTGGATGCTCGGGCGATCCTGGGCCGCGGCGCGGGCGGTGCGCAGCGACTCCTCGAGGTTGCGGTCGTGGTCGGCGAGGAAGACCGCGGTCTGGAGGTCGGTGTTGACGCCGCTGGCGCGGTAGAGCTGGTCGATGGCGTCGACGAGGGCGTACTGCTTCGCGGCGTCGGCGGGGCGACCGGCGGCGACGTAGACATCGCCGAGGGCGATGACGTAGTCGGGCAGCGGGTAGCGGGCGGTCACGCCCCGGTAGAGGTCGATGGCGCGGTCGTAGTCGTCGCGGGCGGCAGCGACGGCGGCCTGGCCGGCGAGCGCGTGTACGTAGCCCGGGTAGGCCTCGAGGGCGCGGTCATAGGCGGAGGCGGCGTCATCTAGGCGGCCGTGGGTGAGGTAGAAGTTGCCGAGCTCGACGCGGGCCCAGGCGGAGTTCTCGGGGCGGGTGCCGCCGTCGATGCTGACGGCGTTGCGCCAGGTGAGCTCGGCCTGCTTGAGGTCGCCGCGGATCTCGTAGAGGGAGGCGAGGCGGCTGAACGAGCCGAGGCCGGGCGCGGCCTTCGCCATCGCGAGGTAGGTGGCCTCAGCCTCGTCGTACTGTCCGAGGGCGAGCTGGGCGTCGCCGACGATGCCGAGGCCGTAGGGGTCGTCGGGCAGCGACTTCAGGGCCTCGCTCGCGAGGTCGAGGCCACCTCGGAAGTCGTGCAGGGAGACGCGCACGAAGGCGAGCTGCAGCTGGGCTTCGACGTTGCCAGTGGGAAGGGCGCGGAGCGACGACTCGAGGGCGGTCTGCGCGCGGGCGTAGTCCGTGATGTCGCCCGTCTGGCGGGCGCGGCGGAGGTAGAGGTCGGCGAGCTTGTTGTAGGCCGTGACGTCGTAGGCGTCGGCCTGCACGCGCTGCTCCCAGAACGCGATCGTCTCGTTCGTCGTGGCGAGCACGCCGGAGGCCTCGACGGCGGCGGTTCCGGCCGGTGGCCGGGGCTCCCCGGAGGAGGAGCACCCGGCCGCCAGCAGGGTCAGGGCCAGCGTCGCCGCCGAAAGGAGGAGGAACGAGGTTCGAGCGACGACACTGGTCCGGTACATGGGTTGGTCCTTCCTCGACGTCCGGCTAACGGCTCGGGCGCCGGCGCACGACGAGCGCGGAGCCGGCGACGATGAGCAGCGCGCCGCCGCCGAGCGCGAGCTGCCAGCCGAGGCTGGAGCCCTCGTCGGTCAGGCCGGCGTTG
The DNA here is from genome assembly GCA_019694855.1 of Dehalococcoidia bacterium. Taxonomy (GTDB): domain Bacteria; phylum Chloroflexota; class Dehalococcoidia; order UBA2979; family UBA2979; genus JAIBBD01. Next base: position 12,785 of record JAIBBD010000055.1, on the reverse strand, counting down.
CCGGTCTTCGGCGGGACAGGCATCGTGGTGCCAGAGGCGCCCGCGGTCGCCGTCGGGCTCGCCTGGGCGGCGGCCATGAACGGCTCGGCGAGGTAGGGGAAGGTCCCCAGGAAGGCCTTGTCGTTGGCGTTGACGGCGTCGCCGACACCCTTCGCGCCACCGCGGTTCAGGACGATGCCGAGGGCGGCGTCGATGACGTCATCCTGGAGCCGACGGCCGTTCGGGAAGACCACGTCCTTCGAGAAGTCGATGGTCACGACGTCGGGGATGAGGGCGCCGGCGACCTGCTCAGGGGTGAGCTTGCCGAGCGGACCGCCATCCTCGGCGGGGAGGACGGACTTCACGGCGTCACGCAGACCGGTGACCGAGGCCTGGGCCATCGGGCGGAAGGTGGCGACGTCGCCAGACGGGCTGGCCTGGTTGAACGCGTTCTTCGAGGTGCTGGGGATCAGGGCCGTGTTGATGGCCGGGATCGCCATGCGGTCGACCTGGTTCGAGCCGCGAGCGGTGCTGACCCAGGCCTTGATGGTTCCGGTATTGGCGTTGGCCGCGCCGGTGAGGGCCGTGATCGGGAGCTCGATGACGATGGCCGAGACGTTGGTGCCGGCGAACGTGTCGGCGGGCGTCTGGCCCGACTGCCGGAGGCCGTTCGCGGGCGTGTAGGGGCCAGCGACGAAGGCCTTGAACCCGGTCAGGTCGAAGAAGAACGGGTCATCACGAAGGCCGGCGAAGACCTTGATGCCGCCGGCGTCTGTGACCATTGGCGCGGTTCCGGCGGGCGTCACCTTGCCGGTGATCGGCGTGTTGCCGAGGCCGGAGACGGTGAAGTCGTTACCGGTGAACTTGACGACGACGGTGGCGTCCGCGTTGAGGTCGCCGTTGTTGTCGACGTGGATGCGGTAGTCGACGCCGCTCGCGAAGTTGGTGTTCGCGTTCGCGGACGGCGGGGTGAGCGGGTTGACGTCCAGGGCCACCACGAGGTTGTTGGGGTTCGTCGGGCTCCGGAATGCATAGACGTCGGTGATGTCGGCGCCAGCGTCCCCCTCGACGCTCGGCGAGTCCTTGTGGTCGGCACCCTCGGCGCGGAGGCCGAAGAGCGCGAAGGCAAGGAGCGCGATGCCGATGACGGCAAGCGCCGAGCCTCCGAGGGATGACCACCTTCTGGTTCGTACGTGCACTGATGCTCCTTTCGCGGCGAACTGGTCATGCGGCCGGCTCCCGGGTTCAGCCGGTCGCATGCCCTTAGTTCGCGGGGATTCGCGGAAGGGATCAGTGCGTGGAGGGACTTCGGACCAGAGTTTTGGCGAGTTGTTACGTTTCTGACACGACTGAGCCCGTCCCTGCGCGGGCAGGGCGCCGAATGGGCGAGGTCTGCGCCCGAGTCAGGTCGTTGGCGTGGCCGTGAGGTCCTTCAACAAGACATCGACGTCCAGGGTGAGGTCAGCCTCGGTGGTCAGGCCGTCCGTACCGGCAGCGGTCACGTGCAGTTGGACGACGGCATGCTGAGCAGCGCGGAAGTGGACCTCAGCCGCCTCGAGGCTCGTCTCGACGGTCGCGCCCGTGATGGTCCAGGTGAAGGACGGGTCAATCATCTCGACATCGCTCGCGGTGACGGAGAACTCGCGATGTGCGGAGTCGCGCACCTGGACGTTGATGGCGACGGACGCCTGCCTCGGACGGAGCTGGACGAGGCCAGACACCCGGAGGGCGCTGGTGATATCGGCCTTGAGCGCCGTCGTGCCATCCAGGTGGCGCGCGCCGAGGACCAGCGTCTGGGCCGAGGGGATCGGGTTGCCCTGGGCGTCGAAGGACGGGGCGAGCGGGCGCGGGCCGAACGGCAGCGCCGCTCCAAGCATCGCGATTGGACTCGGGAGCGCGGGCATGTAGTGCTCAGCAACTCGGCCAAGAATGCCGCGGACGGCCATGCGCCCGAGGTGAGGCGGGGCGACCATCGCGAGGAAGGCGTTCCGCCACGCCTCGGCCTCGAGCTTCTTTGCGCGGGCGGTGATCGGCTTCACGGCGACGTCCGTCGAATCCACACGGCCGGTGATCGAGCTCGACTGGAAGCCGTGCAGAACGCGCACCTGATCGACCAGGGTGACGGTCGCGGTGATGGCGTTGGCGACGGTGGCGTCGACACGGTCGGTCATGCGGCCGTCCGCCATCGTGACGCGCGGGTTCGAGAGCACGATGGGGCCGCACTCGCAGGGATTGCCGTCGAGCGACAGGGGGGTGAGCAGCGTGTTCGCCAGTGCGAGCACGAACGACGGACGCACGACGACACCAAAGCCGGCCGCGAATTTGGATCCGTCCTCACTCAACTCAGGGCCGGTCATAGAGATCACGTCGGCGGCGAGCACGTCACGGTCGCGCGGCGGACCGTCCGTGCCCGTCGAAATCCCGATCCGAGTACGGCGGGTGTTGTTCAGCAGCACGACCGCGAGCAGGGCCTCGAGGTACGACTCCGGGGTGAGCACGGTGCTCAGGTTCTCGGCGGTCACCTTCGGCGGGTCGGGAAGATCGACGGCGCTTCCCTCGTCAACGATCGAAACGAAGGGGGCACGGCCGAGGACTTCGGCGATGCCCGATCGGATGGCGTCGGCGACGCGGGCCTGGATGCCCGCGAGGTCCGCGAGCGGCTCGGGCTGCTCAACACCGCTTACCTCGGCATAGCTGCGTGCGTACTCGGCGGCCAGGGCCCGCGCGGCTTCGAGGTCGCCGAGGTGCGGGACGATGACGAGTGTGAGGTCAAGTGAGCCTCGTTTCGTGACGCCGTCGAGGATGCCGCCGAGGTCGGGGATGGCCGGCAGGTTCGGAGTGACCTTGACCGGTCCCGAGCGCCGGGGACGAGGCGCCGGTTTCCCCGTGGTCGGGACGATCCGTCGTGCAGCGGCCATCGAGCGCGATCCTTCCTCAGCGCCTGGGCACCGGTCTCGACGCGCGAGCCGGGAACTGGCGAAGCCATCGTAGTGTTTTACGAGGAGCGGACGCGAACGGATCTCGGGTCAGAGCTGGATCGCGAACAGCGGCTGAGAGGTCGGGGCAGGCGAGCCGCCGGCGGGTTCCTCGGTGACCGCGACAGTGTCCCCCGTCTGCATCTCCGCGGTGAAGACGGCACGACCGCGCCCCGAGGGGTCCACCGTGAAGAGGCCGACGCCGGCAACCGAGTCGCCTCGCAGCATCCACACCTGGTACGTGCGGCCCTGAGGGAGGGCGGCGAGTCCCGCGACGTCGAGGATGGCGCGGTCGTTGCCGGGGTCGTAGCGGAGCGTCGAACCAGCGGCGGGACCGCTGGCCACGTTGCGGACGAGCTCCTCGGAGCCACCGCCCGAGTTCAGGATGACGGCGCCGGTGACGATCGCGCCGAGCGCGAACAGAGCGATAACGGCAGCGAGGAGCGCGGCGGGCGGCCGCCGACGCCGGGCCTCGATGGGAATGGGGACGGCTGACGCCTTGACGGTTGGCGGAGGCGAATCGGCCTCGGCGACGGCGGTGAGGATGCGGGAACGCAGGCGCGCGGGGGGTTCGCGCTCCTCGGGCGCGTACGCGAGCAGTGAGGCCGTGGCACGCAGGGCCAGGGCGTCCTCGTGGAGGTTGCACTCGCGCAGGTGCCCCTCTACCTCGCGACGCTCGTCCGGCGGGAGGGCGTCAAGGGCGTAGGCCCCGAGGGCTTCGTTGACCTGTTCGCAGTTCATGACGACTGCCCCACGCCGAGCTCGGAACGCAGTCGAGCCAGACCGAGGCGCAGGCGGCTCTTCACAGTGCCCACCGGGATGCCTTCGCGTCCCGCGATCTCAGTCTGAGTCAGGCCCTCGAAATACGCGAGTTCGACCGCGACGCGTTGCTCCGGAGGGAGGGCGGCCAGGGCCTCGCGCACGGCCTCGAGGGTGATCGCGTCGGCAACCGCAGCGAGCACGTCGTCGGACGCCGGATCGGCGACGTCCACGTCGATGGCATAGGAACGGACGGCGAGGCCGCGCTGGCTGCGGAGGAGGTCGATCGAGCGGCGGTGCACGATGGTCATCAGCAATGAGCCGACCTGGCCCCGTGAGCCGTCAAGTCGATCGACCTGATTCCACAGCGCGATGAACGCGTCCTGCACGGCATCCTCCGCGGCCTCTCCGCTGCCAAGCACGCGGTAGGCAAGGCCGAAGGCGCGACGCCCGTACTGGTCGTAGAGGGCCTCGAGCGCGCGGGGGTCGCGCGCACGGAGGGCCGCCAGCAGATCGGCGCCGTCACCGGTGGTTCGGGTCAAGGGCGTGGCCGGATCACTGGAGCCCTCCGGCGACCTCGCCGGGTCGGGCTCGATGGAGCGAAGCTGCTTCGAGTCGGCGTTGGGCACGCACGCGGATGCGCCCTGCCTTTCTCAGCGGAGCGCGGACGCGCGTCCGAGTGAGCACGGCGGTGCTGACGAGATTGTACGGGCTGCGTGCCGGACGACGCCCCCCGGGGCGTGTGGGTCTCCGCACTCCCCGCGCCGTCGTGGTTGAGCAAACACCCATGCCACGGCGCGGGGCGACGCGGGCGGGTGCATGCCTGGCATTGCGGGACGATGGTCTTCGGGAGGGGCGGCGTCACGGGGAGCTGCCGTTTCGAGGCCTGCAACCTCGATGACACTCCCGCGAGCGGCGCGTCATGCGGCGGCGTCCTCCGACGGTTCACCGTGGAGAGTGCCCAGGTGCACAAAGGAGAACCGCATGAAGCCGGAAGCTGACAACGACCGCGGGCGACTGCCCCGTCTCGCGCAGGCAGAGGAGACAACCCAGCTGGCCATCGAGGCGGAGTGGTGGGCGCGCGAGCGCAACGTGGAAGCGGTCTGGTGCTGGCTTCCCACCTTCGACCAGGTTTGCGACGCCAGCCATACGGTGACCGCAGTAGGCCACGATGGGATGGCCGTGAACATCCTCGTGGACAACGAACGAGCGGCGATGGCCGGCGTCGTCGGCATCCAAGTCCAACTCGCATACGTCGGGCGCATGCTCACGAACGCCCGCCGCGAAGAGGCGCTGCAGGGCTAGCACCCTTCCGTCCAGCGCGCATCAGATCAGGGCGCGCGCGATCTTCGACACGGCCGCCGCCACGATGTCGCGCTGGACGGCGGCGTTGTCGGGGTGGAAGTACGAGCCGTGGGCGTCGCCGCCGCCGACGCGGGGGACCGAGTGGTCCTCGTTGACCGCGTACTTGCCGAGCAGCGAACCGCCGACGAGATCGCCCTTGGCGTCCACGTTGATCCAGTAGTCAGCGCCTCGGACGCGGTTATCGAAGTGGAGCATGCGACGCACGGGCAGCATCCAGAGCGGGCTGCCGAGGGTGCAGTGGAGCGCCGGCACGCGCGCGGGGTCGAGGGCGCGCAGGGTGTGGTGGGCGATGACCGTGCCCCAGGAGTGAGTGATCAGGACGACAGGCGCCCCGGCCTGCAGCAGCGGATTGAGCTTGTCACTGAGTCGCGCGTCCACGGCCTCGCGGATGCGGTCTGAGGCGAGGTACTTCACGAAGTCGCCCAGGTACTCCTCCGGATTGAGGAGCCAGGTCATCAGGCCGCGGTCGATGGCGCGGTCGCGGGCGGCGGGGCCGAGCGGCCCGGCGGCGCTCGCCTCGGCGAGGTCACTGGCGAGGTCATAGCGGCTTTCGAGGAGGTCACGAATCTCCTCGGTGATGGCGTCGGCGCGGGCCTGCTCCTCCGGCTGGAGCTCCGGGAGGGCCTCGAGGCCGCGGAGTCCACGTGAGCGCTCATCGAAGACATCGTCCCAGACGACCTCGTTGAAGTTGTCGAGCGGCAGGCTGAGGTAACGGTTGAAGGCGGCGCGCCAGCGGTCGGAGTAGCCCGCGACGTGGTTCCCGATGCCGTGCACGAAGATGACGCGCGCGTCGGCAGGGGCGGCCATGGACTCGGCCGGCGGGCGCCAGCCGACCGCCGCGGCCCCACCCTCGAAGGGGCGAGTGTCGAGAAAGGACCATTCGCGCATCGTCTGGCGGCTCTCGAGCTGCGGCACCTGCTCGTAGCTGTTGACCTCGAGCCAGTTGCCGGCGGTCGTGACGAGGTCGGCGTAGGAGAGCGAGAAGCGCTTGTTCTTGATGGCCTCGACGAGGCTGTAGGTCAGCGCGCCGTGGTAGTCAGAGTCGATCCAGGCGTCGGCGCTGGTCTGATCGGAGCGGCAGCCCGAGATGAGGATGGCGTTCTGGTCGATGAGACTCGCCCCGAACTGGCGCGTCGGAAGCTCACGGAAGCCGACCATATTGACGGTGCGTTCCGGGGTGCCGGGGTCCACCTCGACGCCCGCGGCCATGCGGAAGGCGATGTCGGGCGGGGGGACGAGGAACCGCGTCTGATCGCGGCCGCGGGCGCCGGGCTCCTTGAAGAACTCACGTGTGCCCGTGCCGGAATGGCAGCAGTCGAGGACGAGGGTGAAGTTCACCCCGTCCGCGATGCCCTCGATGGCCTTTGCGAACTCGTCGTCGGTGAAGGGGTCATCCCAGTCGAGGTCGTGCGGACAGATGATCTCATCGAGGCCGTCTTCGAGCTCGTCGCCGTTGCGGTCGCGAACCTGGGAACCGTGCCCCGAGTAGTGGAAGAGCAGCACGGAGCCGGGCGTCGCGCCATCGACCAGCCAGTTCAGGCGCTCGCGGATGTTGGCGGTGGTAGCGCGAGTATCGGTGAGGAGGCGGATGTCCTCCGGATTGAAGCCGAAATGCTCGGTGATGGTCTTGCCCATCAGCAGGACATCGTTGACGCAGCCCTTGAGGTTATTGCGAGGGTCCGCGTACTGGTTGACGCCCACGAGGAGGGCTCGACGAACGGGTTGCGGGCTCACAAGACGGTCCTTCCTGCCCGGAGGGGCGCGCGTGCGAGGAGGCGCGGCCTCGGCCGCTGCCTGCGGACGGAATCACGCGCAAGGCAGGAACAACGAGGCGTCGGCGGGACTATACACCAACGCCACGAAGAACTCGGAAGGCCGCCGGGCAGCCACGAACGTCAGATGGGCGAAGCGACATCCCCATCCGTCTGCGCCCGGTAGGTGGCGCGAATCGCCTCGACCAGGCCAGGGAAGGAATCGAAGGAACGGTCAGGAAGCTGCGCGACGATGGCGTCAGCCTCGGTATCGATGCCGCCGTGGTCCTGCGCTTTGCGGACCACGGCGGCCTTCGAAACGGGGTACTCGAGGCCTGCAAGCGCCCGCTCAAAGTCCTCGCGGGTGGCGCGGGGCTGCATTGGTCCGAGTCCCCCAGGCTCAGAAGAGCCAGACGAGCAGGAGGATGATGAGGATGACCGCGAGTACCGTACCGACACCGATGTACATGGGTGCCCCCCTTCAGTGAGAGCACCGTAGCGCGCCGGTTCTTGCGCTCGGCGGTCCTGCGCGCCGAATTCCTCGCAGATGCATCAATTCCGATGCTCACGGGCTGGAAGGCGCAGCCGAGGAAGACGTTTCGATTTCATTACAATTGAACTTCATCGCGTTACGTAGCCATATCGACAACTCCCATTTCCTTACAGTAGAGTGCCCAAATCTCGCCGGGACCAGCAGTAAGTGGAGTCAAGTGCCTCAACCCACCGAACGGAATCAGGAGCAGAGTGCCCAAGTCTCACGCCGAGCCTTCGTCAAGGGGCTCGGCGCCAGCGCGCTGGCTGGGATGGTCTTCGTGCATGGCGCGTGGATCCCGAAAGCGGCGGCCGAACGGATGATGGTCGCCCACGGGGCGGCGCTGCGTGGGATCGACTATCCGCAGCATTACGGACGGTTCTCGCGCGGCCGGTTCGGGTTCATGTTCCCCGAGCTCGACCCGTACAGCGTGCCAGTGGCGAATACCGACGCGCTGGCCGCGACCATGCGTGACCCCTCGCCCGGGTCGACTGTAGGGAACAACAACGTCCTGCCCTCCGGGTTCACGTTCCTGGGGCAGTTCATCGACCACGACCTGACCATGGACCGGGAAACGCTGGGCAACCAGCAGTCGGATCCCGACGGCTCGACGAACTTCCGCTCTCCCGTCTTGAACCTCGACACGGTGTACAACACGGTGCAGCCGGATGGAGTCAGCCCGGGTGCCGTCCGCGACCCCGCGAACCCGAACAAGCTGCTGCTCGAGGTCAACGCGAACGGCATCCTCGACCTGCCTCGGAACGAGGACGGGACGGCCAAGCTGGGCGACCCGCGGAACGAGGAAAACCTCGTCATCTGCCAGCTGCACATTGCCGTGATCCGCTTCCACAACCGACTCGTGGAAGAGGGGATGAACTACGAGCAGGCTCGGCGCGCGACGATGCACCACTACCAGTGGGTGGTGATGACGGACTTCCTGCCTCGGATCGTGGGTCAGGACATGGTCGACGCGGTGGTACAGCTGCGGAAAAACGGGAAGCGCGAGGCGAACACGCAGTACTTCTCGCCGCAGAATCTCGCCAAGGTGTACACGCCGCTCGAGTTTGCGGTCGCCGCGTTCCGGTTCGGCCACTCGCAGGTTCGCAACAACTACCAGATCAACCCACCCACCCGGGTGGCCATCCAGCAGCCAACGCCGGGGCTCGGCAATCTGAACGGGTTCCGCCCTATTCCGGCGGTGCTGCGGGCGGACTTCCGGAACTTCTACCACTTCCCGGACAGCCCGAACCCACCCGTGCCGGACCCCTTCAACAGCACTCGGCGGCTGGACGCGATCCTGTCGCCGAACCTACTGAACCTGCCGACGCAGTCGCTGCCCAACGCACCGACACGTACCTCTCTGCCAGCGCGCAACCTGGAACGTGGCGTGCAGGTCGGCCTTCCGAGCGGGCAAGCGGTCGCGCGGCGCATCGGCGCGACCGTCTTCAGCAATGCCCAACTGGCGACGGCGGCCGGACAGCCCGATGACAAAGTCGTTAACGGAGTAAACGTGCCGGGGGCGAAGACCGTGCTCGCCGATCCCTCTTTCGGGGGCGAGTGCCCGCTCTGGTTCTACCTGCTCGCGGAGTCGCAGCTCACGCACAACGGGGAGCGGCTGGGCGCCGTCGCGTCGACGATCATCTCGGAGACCCTGGCCGGACTGATGGCCGCGGACCACACGTCGTACTTCAACGTGCCGGGCTTCGCGCCGATGAGCAGCACCTTCCGGATGCAGGAGTTTCTCGAGTTCGCAGGTGCCGTCGGACGGGGAGCGCCCGCGCTGCCATAGCCCGACCTTCCGGTCGATTCGAGACGAAGGGCTCGTGCCTGCCCAGCGCTTCGTCTCTCCCAGCAGCGCGACAGTGGCTCGATCCTCGCAGTTACCCAGCGAGGATCGAGCCACGTCCGCCTTGCTCCGATGCTAGTCCACGGCGCGGCGGCGGTACTGGACCGCCTCGGCGAGGTGGGGTGCCTCGATGGCGTCGGATCTCGCGAGGTCGGCGATCGTGCGGGCCACCTTGAGCACGCGATGGAAGGCTCGCGCCGAAAGCGCGAGCCGTTCCATCGCCGAGGCGAGCAGCGGCTGGGCGGCAGGGGCGAGGCGCTGCTGGCAGTGCTCGCGCACCTCCAGGGGGCCCATTTCGGCGTTGGCGATGTAGGGGGTCCCCTCGAGGCGGCCGCGTTGCACCTCGCGGGCCTCCGCGACACGGGCGCGGACGGCCGCCGACGACTCGCCCGAGGGGGCGGCGGTGAGCTCGCGGTACTCGACGCGCGGGACGTCGATAAACAGGTCGAAGCGGTCGAGAAGTGGGCCGGAGATGCGCCGCTGATAGCGGGTGACCATCGCCTCGGCGCAGGTGCAGTGGTGACGGGCGTCGCCGTGGTAGCCGCAGGGACACGGGTTCATTGCCGCGACGAGGAGGAAGCGCGCGGGGAAGGTGGCAGAACCGCGAGCACGCGAGATCGTCACGCTGCCTGACTCGAGGGGCTCGCGCAGCGCCTCGAGAGCGGTGGCGCCGAACTCGGGGAACTCGTCGAGGAAGAGCACACCGCGATGGGCGAGGGAGACCTCGCCCGGACGGATCTTGCTGCCCCCGCCGACCAGGCCAGCGTGCGAGATCGTGTGGTGGGGGGCACGGAACGGACGCTCGACGACCATGGGGTGGCCGCGTCCGAGCATGCCGGCGACCGAGTAGACCTTGGTGACCTCGAGCGCCTCGTCGGGGGTGAGGGGTGGGAGCAGGCCGGGGATGGTGCGGGCGAGGAGCGTCTTCCCGGCGCCGGGTGGGCCCTGGAGCATAAGGTTGTGCCCGCCGGCCGTCGCGACCTCGAGGGCACGCTTCACGTGTTCCTGGCCCTGTACCACCGAGAGGTCATTGACCTCCATGGCGTCAGAGACACCTTCGGCGAGAGCGGGGACGGGCCAGTTCGCCGGGTGCTCCTTGAGCTGAGTCAGCGTCTCGAGGCCGAAGACCTCGATGCCCTCGACGAGGCGTGCCTCGGGAACATCCTCGGCGGGCACGATGGCGGTCGCGATGCGAGCGTCGCGGCACATCGCGACGAGCGGGAGTACGCCGTTCGCGTGGCGGAGATGCCCGTCAAGCGAGAGCTCGCCGAGCAGGGCGACGTCCTCGAAGCGGCCTTCGATCTGGCCGGACGCAACGAGCAGCGCGACCGCGATCGGGAGGTCGTAGATCGGACCCTCCTTGCGCACGTCGGCGGGAGCGAGGTTCACGGTGATGCGCCGGAGTGGGAACTCGTAGCCGGCGTTGCGAATGGCGGCGCGGACGCGCTCGCGGGCTTCCTGCACGGCGGCGTCAGGAAGGCCGACGATGTTGAAGGCGGGCAGCCCGCTGCCGATGTCGACCTCGACGTCGAGGGGGATGCCCTCGATGCCGAGGAGCGCGCCGGAGCGCACCCGCGCGAGCGTCACCCTGCCACCACGATCGTCATCGCGAGGCAAGCCTACCCGACACGGCGCCGTCCGTCTCGGCCCATGTCACGCGCGGCCTACTCTCCATAACGAGCGGCCGATGGTACCCTAGCTGCCGCCGCGCGGGAGTGCGCGGCGCCGTGGTGGCGGGGTGAGGACGACGAACGGAGGCCGTGATGGCCGACCTTCCGCCCCGCTATGCCTATCGAGTCGGTCGTGGCGAGCCGGACGCCTGGGACGAGCGCCCCGACGAACGCGCCTTCAGCGGCGCGGAGCTGGCGACGCGACGCTGGATGCTGGTCGCGGCCGGCATCGCTGCGGCAGTGCTCATCGTGGCACTGCTCAGCGTGACCGTGTTCGGCCGCGGCGGCGGAACATCCTTCGGGGGCGCGACAACCACCGTGCAGGACGCTGCCCCGCCCGCCGCGGTGACGACCTCGGCGGCAGCACCGGCAGCCGGCGCCGCGTCCGCTGGAAGCACCAGCGCAGGCGACGGACGGCAGCTCGCGGACGCGCGTGCCGGCCTCGCGGCCACCGAGGCGCAACTGAAGGCCGTCCAGGAGCGGGCCGACGACCTCGACCGGCGGCTGGCCGCGGCCGAGCAGCTCACCGGGATCACGACGCGTCGGGCGGAGGCCGCCGAGGCTTCGCTGACCGAGCAGCAGGCGGTACGAGCACAGCTGCAACGTGACCTCGATGCGATCAACGGCGACCTGACGCAGGCGAACGCGGACCGAGCGGCGCTGCGCGTGCAGCTGCAGGACGCCCAGGCGCAGGCGGCGACGAGCCGTGCACAGGCCGCCGCCAGCCAGGCGCAGGCGGGTAACCTCGCGGCCACGGCCGACGCCCTGCGGTCGTGCCTCGAGGTGCACAAGCAAGCGCTGTACTACACGACACTCGACAACTGGGGGATGCTGGCCATCGCGATGCAGGGCGTCGCGGCGAACTGCGCGGCCGAACTGGGCTAGCTCCCAGGAGGCACCCCCGCCGCGGACTGAGCCGCGAGCCGCGCGAGCTCGCGGCGGAGTCCCTGTTCGCCATGCCGCATCATGCGGGCGTGGTTCCAGGCGAAGAACGGACGCCCGACCGGCGCGAGCACGGTCATCAGTTGCCGGGTCGTACGGACGGTCTCCTCGAAGACCACATACGTGCCATTGCCGTAGGGCGTGAACAGCCAGCGCATGATGCCCGCGAGGTCGCCCACGGAGCGCACTTCCGCGACGTGGGGGCGGTCGTAGCGGATCGATTCGAGCTCGAAGCGAAGGTGGTACGGGAGGAATGAGCGCACGTCGGCGGCTGCCCTCGCGCCGACACCCTCGGCGTCGTTCAACCGTGTGACGGCCTTGAACTCGGGCCACCAGTCCACGTAGGTGCGAGGGTCGGCGACGAGGTCCCAGACGGCTTCCGGGGACGCCTCGGCGTACCAGCCGACCATGAAATGGTAGTCGCTCAAGCCCATCGTGCCCTCCCCTGACCGCCGGAATCCTCGCCAAGTATCGCTTATTCGCCACGCGAGGAGGCTCGGATCACTCGGCGGGCCGCCGCCTGCGTGGAGTCCAACGCAATGGCGTTGTGAGGCGAGCGCGACGAGGTGTAACGGGGACGTGCCGCGGCCACGCCTACCCTCGCCACGCGGCGGGGGAACAGACCTGCCTTTATGTCGCATTCTGTCCGGGTGCAGGAGGCCGCGGTGACTGCCGAAACTCGAGACTGGCACGAGACGAAGATCCGCCTACGGCGACGCTGGCCCGCACTGTCCGAGGACGAACTCGAGGCCTCGCAGGGCGAGCGAGACGCGCTGCTGGGCCTGCTGCAGGGGCGGCTGGGGTATGCGCGCGCGAACGCCGAGCAGGACCTCGACGAGATCCTCGAAGGCGGCTCGGTCGTGCCCGAGGACGTCGCCGACGAGCGGACACACACCGGCACCTCGGGGCCGGTGGGGCCGATCTCGGATGCGACCGACTTCACCAGGAGGAGCAGTCAGGAGGTAC
>JAIBBD010000054.1 GCA_019694855.1 Dehalococcoidia bacterium | reverse complement strand
AGGAACGCCGCGAGCGCCACGAGAAACCCGACGAACACCGCCACCGCGCCGGTGTAGTAGTACGCGCTCAGCGACCCCAGCAACCCCCACCGAGGCAGTCCATTCGTCGGCCGCCACCCGGCCACGAAATACAGCAGGAACGGCAGCACCGCGCCCGAAACACCGATCAGCAGCCTGTGCCGCCGGGTCGACAGATCGTCGCGCGGCTCGCCCTCGGACGTCGCCACCGCGTCCGCCCCTCGACGCTCGGCCGGTACAGCAGCCATCGAGGGCTCCTCACCCGCGGCCGTACGACCCGGCCCGCACGATATCACGACAGAGATACGAGGATGCCGCGTCACGTCGTCGACCGTCGCACCGAGGCAAGAGCAATCATCCGCAGGGATGACCTCACGCCGCCCCGCGCGAGGTATCGTCTGCACATGCGACCGAGGCTGCCCGCGCTGCCTCCCGCCTGGTCGAAGCGATTCCTCGGCCCGGGACTCGTGCTCCTCGCCGCCCTGCTCCTCGCCGGCGAGCTCCGCCCCCTCGAGGACACCGGCGTCTACCTCCGCCCCGACGCCCTCGCCTACCTCCTCTACGCCCTCGTGGGCCTCGCCCTCCTCCTCCGCCGCCGCGCCCCACTGGCGACGGCCGTCGCCGTCCTCACCCTCTCGTATACCTACCAGGCGCTGGGCTACGTCCCGCTCGCCACCCTTGAGGTGGTCACGCTCGTCGCCGTCTTCACCGCCGCCGCACACGGCCGGCCGCTCCCGCGCGCACTGCCCCTCGCCGCCCTCGCGCTCTGGCTCCTCGCGGTCAACGCCGCCTCCCCCGCACAGCTCGAGCGGAGCGGCCTCGCCCTCATGTACGTCATCCTCACCGGCGCCTGGTTCCTCGGCGAGCGCGACCGTGCCCACCGTCGCTACCTCGCTCTCCTCGCCGAGCGGGCGGACCTCCTCGAACGCCAGCGCGACCTCGAGGCCGCCCAGCTCGTCGCCGCCGAGCGCACCCGCATCGCCCGCGAGCTCCACGACGTCATCGCGCACGGCCTCGGCGTCGTGGTCGTGCAGTCCGAGGCCGCCCTCCACTCCCCCGGCGCCGCCGCGCCCGAGACCCGCCGGGGACTCGACGCCATCGGCGCCACCGCCCGCGCCGCCCTCATCGAGACGCGCCGCGTCCTCGGTATGTTGCGTACGGAAAGCACGCGCCCACCGCCCCAGCCCGCCGTCGACGACCTGCCCGCGCTCGCCGCCAGCTTCACCGCGGCCGGTCTCGAGGTCGATCTCCACATCGAGGGCGATTCGCCCCCGCTCGACCGCGGCGTGGAACTCTCCATCTACCGCATCGTCGAGGAGGCGCTCACCAACGCCCTCCGCCACGGCGGCGCGACCCACGCGCGCGTCACCCTCGCCCGCATCCCCCACGCCCTCGAACTGACCGTCGCCGACGACGGCCGTGGCGCGACCTCCGAGACCGGCCCGCACGACGGCCACGGCCTCACCGGCATGCGCGAGCGCGTCGCGATGCTACATGGAGCCCTCGAGGTCGCCCGAGCACCTGAGGGCGGCTACCTCGTCCGCGCCACGCTCCCCCTCGACGCAACGTCCGAGCGCTCGGCCGCCGCGCTACTCAGGGCCGCTTCGTGACGGTCCGCGTCCTCATCGCCGATGACCAGGAACTCATCCGTTCCGGCTTCCGCGCTATCCTCGGCCACGCCCCCGACATCGAGGTCGTTGCCGAGGCCGCCACCGGCGCCGAGGCGGTACGCCTCGCCCGCGGGAGCGCCGCTGACGTCGTGCTCATGGACATCCGCATGCCCCGCATGGACGGCATCGAGGCCACCCGCGCCCTCTGCCAAGGCAGCCGCGACGGCCGCCCCCACGTCCTCATCGTCACGACCTACCCGGACGACGAATACGTCTTTGAGTCGCTCCGCGCCGGCGCCAGCGGCTTCCTCCTCAAGGACGCCACCGCCGGGCAGCTGATCGAAGCCGTCCGCATCGTCGCCCGCGGCGACGGCCTCCTCAGCCCGCAGGTCACCCGCGAAGTCATCGAGCAATTCGCGCGTCGCGCCGGCCCGCCCCACCCTACGGCCCCCGCCCCGTCCGCCAGCGGCGAGGCCCTCACCGACCGTGAGTCCGAGGTCCTCGCCCTGCTCGCCCGCGGCCTCTCCAACGCCGAAATCGCCGCCGCCCTCACCGTCAGCGAACCAACAGTGAAGACCCACGTTGCGCACATCCTCGCGAAACTCGACCTCCGCAACCGCGTCCAGGCCGTCGTCTACGCCTACGAGTACGGACTCGCCCCCGCCCGCGAGGTGTGATGCCGCTCCGATTGACTAACCCGACGTACGGATGGCCCCGGGTTGGTCGTCTCGCAGAGCCTCCGCGTCGGATCAAAGGACGCGCCCGCCCGGGGATCAAGGGCGCGAGGCGTGTTCCGTGGGTGAGGGCGCGCTCCTTCCGAAAGAACAGCCGGCCTCGCAGCGGGTCTTCCTCACTGGCGACGCAGTCGCCCTCCGGCAGTTCGCACTGAGCCACGTCTCCACGAAACCGCCGAGGCCGGCCGCCTCCAGTTCCGTCGCATGACGCGCGAGGACACCGGAGGGAATCCCAGTGGGGCCCTCCCCTCCCGAAGCGAACGACCTTCCGCCGCTCTTCCGGAGGCCCACTCAACTGACCCACGACCGACGTCGTCGCGAACTGCGCCTCCCGAGGGGGTCAAGGGGCGAAGCCCCTTCCGAGGGCGGGAGGGCGGGCCCTCTCCGAAAAGAACAGCCGGCCCCGCGCAGCGGGCCGCCCACACCGGCCGGCCTCCGGTCCGGACTACCCCAGCAGCCGCCGCTTCTGCGCCTCGAACTCTGCGTCCGTCAACGCCCCCCGCTCGTGCAGCGCCGCGAGGCGTTCCAGCTCGTCCACCGAGGCGTCACCCCGCCCTCGGCCCTGGTACATCCGCTGCTGGTTCAGCTCCCCCTGCTCGTAGATGGTCCGCTGCACCCGCTCCGGGTGCCAGATGTCGGAGAACACCTGCCGCCCCTGCTCGCTCGCCGACTCGATGATCAGGTCGCCGGCGCCCAGCAGCCGCTCGAACACACTCTGGTTGAAGCGCACGTCGTTCACCGCCTCCAGCGGGATCTCCATCGAGTACTTCCCGATGATCCCCTGCCGGTGGATCACCCGGTCGCTCGTCACCACGAAGTACGAGTTCAGCCACGTCAGCCACGCGCGCAGCGGGTACGCGACCAGCACCAGCAGCCCACCGCCGAGCAACACCCATCGAGTCGTGTCGCCCGCGCCGTTGTCCGGCACGTTCGGGATCAGCACCGCCCACCCCGCCAGCACCAGCGCCGTCACGATCGAGGGCAGGATCAGCACGGCCCAGTGCGGGTGCATGCTCAGCACCAGCTCTTCGCCCTCGATTAGCAGCCGCTTCGGAAACGCCATCTCGCCCCGCACCCTACCCCTGCGCCCCGTCCGAGGCAACCACAGGCGGCATCCCCCTCGTCCCAGGCCTAACCGGACATTGACCGCCCGTTAACGCCGCCTGATCGGCCCGCTAACCCCGCCTGCCCATCGTGCCGCATACGACTCCCCGCACGAGGAAAGGGCGCGCCCACGACCAACGCCGGCTGAACCCACCGCCATCTGGCCAGCCGCCCGCCGGGCGGCGTCCCCACGTCGCACCCAGAGGAGAACACGTGAAGAACCGCAGATCGAAAGCAATCCTCGCGGCCCTCGCCGCTACCTGCGCCCTCAGCATTGGCACCGTTGTCACCGCCGGCGACGACTTCGGTCGGGGCCACGAGCATGACCTCGAGGCGAAGTCGATGCAGCTCTTCGGCGTCACCCAGGGACTCGACGCCTCCTCCACCGCTCAGACCACCGACGCCCTCGCTTCGGCCGACCCGAAGAAGCTCGTCAAGCTCGCGAAGCAGCTCGACGCCCGCGTCGTCACCAAGACGGCCGCGCCGGTCATCGACATGATGGCGCTCTGGCCGAGCGCCTCGAACCCCGAGTGGATCATCGCCTGCAACGAGGAGGGCACCACCGCCCCCGGCCTCCAGCGCATCCGCGTCAGTGACGGCGTGGTGGAGACGATCCTGACGGGCACCCAGGGTTGCGACCCGGCGCACGTGACGCCGTGGGGCACGATCCTCTTCGGCGAGGAGGCGGGCGGCGGCGCCTCTGGCGGCCGCGTGTACGAGCTGATCGACCCGCTCAACACCACGGGCGTCACCCTGAACCGCGCCACCGGCGTCTTCTCTGGCGGCACCGGCGCCGGCAACTTCGCCGTTCGCGCCGCGCTCGGCCGCAACTCCTTCGAGGGCATCGGCATCCTCCCCAACGGCGTCGTCTACTACGGCAACGAGAACCGCCCTTCCAGCGGCAACCCCGGCGGCGCCTACTTCAAGTTCATCCCGGCCACCCTGCGTGACCCGAACGCGGCGCCCATTGCCAACCTCAACCAGTCCCCGCTCGTCGGCGGCACCATCTATGGCCTCCGCCTCGGCAAGCGCGGCACTGCGCCCGGTACCGACTACGGCCAGGGCTCGAACACCGGCCTCGGCACCTGGATCGAGGTCGGCAACACCCCGGACCTTGACCTCCAGGCGCTCACCAGCACCCTCAAGCTCACTGGCTACTACCGCCCCGAAGACCTCAACCTCGACCCGGTCGAGCTCGGCCAGGGCCGCGTCAAGCTCGTCGCCGTCAACACCGGCAACGAGAGCCAGGATCACAACTGGGGCGAAGTCATCACCATCACGGACGGCACGGTCGCCCAGGCCTCCGCGCCCGGCTCCACCCCCGAAGTGCAGATCTTCGTGGCCGGCACCGCGCAGCAGGCCATGATGGACAACGTTGCCTACCAGCCCGGCCGCGGCAACTGGATCTTCCACGAGGACGGTGACGGTGCTGAGCTCGCTCAGCCCCGCAACAACGACCTCTGGGCCTGCCTCCCGGACGGCCAGGACGACGGCGACCAGTCCGACGGCTGCATCCGCATCGCCACCCTGAACGACCTGACGGCCGAGTGGACCGGCGGTGTCTTCGATGCCACCGGCAAGCGCTTCTTCGTGAGCGTCCAGCACAACATCTCCGGCCAGGGCGTGATCCTCGAGATCACCGGCTGGAAGTAGCGCTACAGCCCGCGCGGGGGCTCCCTTGGCCCCCGCGCGCCCCCCAACTCCATTCACGATCGAGGACTACAGCAGAATGAAGATGCATCGTCTGGTGCTCGGCAGCGTCGGCGCGCTCGTCGCCCTCGCCTCCGTCCTCACCACGGCGCACGCCACTAACGGCAACCCGATCAACTCAGGCTCCCAGGAGAAGTACACCGTCGCCGTGATGGGCGACATGCCCTACGGCCCCGCCAAAATCGCGGCCTTCCCTCAGTTCATCGACGCCGTCAACGGCGACCCCAAGGTCGACCTCGTCGCCCACCTCGGCGACATCAAGAACGGCAGCACCCTCTGCACGGACAAGTACTTCGACTCCATTCGTGGCCAGTTCGACCGACTCAAGGACCCGCTTGTCTACACGCCCGGCGACAACGAGTGGACCGACTGCCACCGCGCCAACAACGGCAACTACAAGCCCACTGAGCGCCTCCAGCAGCTCCGCGCAACCTTCTTCCCCGTCGCGGGGGAGACCCTCGGTGGCCGGGGCAAGCACGTCCTGACCCAGGCCAACGACCCGGCGCACTCCGCCTACGTCGAGAACGTCATGTGGATGGAGTCGAAGGCCGTCTTCGCCACCTTCGACGTCCAGGGCAGCAACAACGACAGCGAGGCCACCAACCCCTGGACCGGTGCCTGGGCCAGTAGCCCCGACCAGCATGCCGAGCGGGTCGCCCGAGACGCCGCCAACCTCGCCTGGCTCGCGAAGACGTTCCAGGTAGCAAACGACAACGGCGCAAAGGGAGTCGTCCTGATGTTCCAGGCCGACATGTGGGACGGCACCCACTCCCAGCTCGACGCCTTCGACCCCTTCGTCAAGGCCATCGGCGACGCCGCGGCCGACTTCGGCAAGCCCGTCCTCATGCTCGTCGGCGACTCGCACCAGTTCACCGTCGACCACCCCTACGATGGCTCGGCCTCGTTCCAGGCGAAGCACCCCGGCTTCACCCCGCTCGCCCCGAACGTCACTCGCGTCATCGTTGAGGGCAGCACGACCGTCCCCAACCGCTTTGAGTACGTGCGACTGACGGTGAACCCGAAGTCGGCGCAGCTCTTCAGCTGGGAGCGCATCGACTACTACTTCAACTAACGGTCGCCGTCCCCCTCGGCGACCTCCTCCGAGGCGAGGGCAGTTGCGGACTGCCCTCGCCTCATCGTCTTAAATCGCCATTAACAAAGCTCCGCGAAAGTAACCCTCGCCGCCGCGGCCGCCACGCCACGGCCGGCGTCCCCCCGCACCGTCCTCTGAAAGGCGCGCGATGTCACACGATGCCCTCGGCTTCTCCGAGTCACAGTGGGAGGTCCTCAAGCATGGACCGCTCTACATGCTCGCTCAGGTCGGCGGTGCCGACTCCTACATCGACTCCGCCGAGTGGACCGCCCTCCTCGACCTCGTCAGCGCCTCCGCCGCCAGCGACGACCAGCTCATCGCGACACTCATGAGCGAGCTCGGTGAGCAGCTTCACCACGGCAAGACCCAGATCCCCAACCATCACTCGCCGCTGGAAGGCCTCTTCGAGATCGGCCGCATTCTCGACGAATGGGACGCGGGCGCGTCGCTCGCCTACCGCGTCGCCCTCATGGAAATCGGCGCCACAGTCGGCGACGCCTCCGGCGCGCAACTGACCATCCGCTACGCGGTCCACCACGGCAACGACCACTGGCTCCCCAGCCCTGCCACCAGCCCTGCCGAACACCGCGCGCTGGCCGCGGCGGCGGCCGCCCTCGGCCTCGCCGTCCCCGCGGGTCCCGCTAGCGAAACGCGTGCGGCCGGCTAGCGCCCGGCGCGCTGGTCGTTCCCCGGCAGTCCAGATCGACGCCCCCGCGTGCGGAACCTGACCTTGACGCTTCGTTCACTCGCGCCCGTAGTCGACGCGCATATGGTGCTCGTGGCGGCGCTCGCGGTCGCCGGCACGTACGCCTGCCGGCGTGCCGGCCTCATCGTCGATCTCCCCGCCGACCTCGTCGGCATCGCGGTCATCTTCCCCGTGGTCTTCTCCATCGCCAGCGCGTACACACGCCGCGAGGAGGCCCTCCGTAGCTTCGCCGCCATCAAGGCGGACGCGGCCTCCCTGTACTATGCGCACCGCGACTGGACGGCCGCCGGCCGCGACCTCCGCGACAACGGCGCTATCCTCGTCGAAGAGCTCCTCGAGGCGATTGGGGCGTACTTCGGCGCCCCACCGGAGGGGCAGCGCCTTGCGCTCGAACGCGTCTACGCCGCCTTCAGCGCCATCTCAGCTTCCTACCGAGGGCTCCTCGACGCCGGTGTCTCCCGCAGTGAGATCTCCCGCCTCGGCGCCTACCTTCGGGAGCTCATGACGGAATTCGAGGCGATGAGGAACTTCGCCCACTACCGAACGCCGATTACCCTCCGCTCCTTCAGCCGATTCTTCCTCACCATCTTTCCGCTGCTGTTCACGCCGTACTTCGCGTTGGTCGGTTACCCGGAGCATCTGGCGATCGGGTATGTCTTCGCCTTCACCTACGGCGTCGTGCTCGTTGGCCTGGACAACGTGCAGGAGGAGCTGGAGAACCCCTACGACGGCCTCGGCCCAGACGACCTCAGGCTGACCATCGCCCACGAGTTCATCGGACTGCTCACGACCACGCAACCCGAGGACGGTCCACCCCTCGAGCCGCGTACCGTCAGGACCTCAACGCGCGTCTAGATAGGCGCCGCGACCACCGGTCCGAGCACCAGGACGGCGCCGTCTTCGGCGTCGACAAATACCACATCGCCGTCGTGGATCGCCTCAGTCGCTCCGGCGGCCCCCACCACGCAAGGTATTCCGTACTCTCTCGTCAGCGTGGCCAGGCTGCACAGGACGCCGCCACGTTCCGTCACGACCGCGGCCAGGCGGCCGAGCGCCTCAGCGGCGTGAGGCCAAGCGCAGCGCAAGACTGCCACCTCACCATCCTGCAGGCCCGCCAGCGTGCGCGGCTCGCGGACAACGCGCGCCCTCCCGAGCGCGACCCCGTTCGAGGCGCTCGCTCCCCGCACCTGCACCCTCACAGAAGAGCCGTCGAGTGGCGTGTCCATGCATCGAAGCGTGCGCCGCGGGCGTTAACGCCTCGTGATCCCGCCGTGGCCTCGGTCGCTACGAGGCGGGCCGCATGTCTGGCAGCCAGGTTTCCGCCCACGCGGCGATCGCCTCGACGACCGGAAGCAGCGCCTGCCCCTTCTCCGTCAGCCGATATTCGATGCGCACCGGCGTCTCGGCGAAGACCAGCCGCTCCACCAGCCCCTCCGCCTCGAACTCCTTCAACCGCTCCGAAAGCAAGCGGTCGCTCATCCCCGGGATCGTCTCCCGCAGCTCCGTGAAACGGTCACCACCCGCGAGCATCGCGCGCAGGATCGCCCCGCTCCAGCGCCGCCCGACCAGCTCCACCGCCTGGTGGTAGCGCGGACAGAACGCGTCGAGGTCGGCGTGCGGTTCGGCGTGCTTCGTCGTCATACCCACAACTTATCACAGATAAGTCGCTTGACAAGCGTATGCTTCTTCTGCATCATCGGCTTACCAACCGTAAGTGACCACAACTCACGTAAGGAGCAAACGAGATGACCACCCGGCCCGCAGTCCAGACCGCTACCTACACCATCGACGCCGCCCACTCCTCCGTGGAGTTCGCGGTGAAGCACATGATGGTCGCCAGCACCCGCGGCCGCTTTACGGACCTCGAGGGCTCCATCCACCTCGACGAGGCCGACCCCACCCGCTCCTCCGTCGAGGCGGTCATCCGCACCGCGAGCGTCAACACCGGCGTCGAGTTCCGCGACAACGACCTGCGCTCCGACAACTTCTTCGATGCCGATCGGTACCCGGAAATCCGCTTCCGCAGCACCAGCGTCGAGCCCGGCAAAGACGACCGCTGGCTCGTCCATGGCGACCTCACGATCCGCGACGTCACCCGCCCGGTCACTCTCGACACCGAACTCGAGGGCCGCGGTACCGGCTTCCAGGGCGAAGACCGCATCGGCTTCACCGCCACCACCTCAATTGACCGCAAGGAGTTCGGTCTGAACTACAACGCGGTCCTCGAGACCGGAGGCTTTGTCGTCGGCGACCGCGTCCGCATCACCCTCACCATCGAGGCGGTGCACCAGCCCTAGCCGGCGCACAGCATCGACGCTCGCCGAGTCGTGCTCGATCATGCCGAAGCGATCGACCGTCACATCCGGCGATTCCGCGCCTCGGCTCGAACCTCGGATCCACGCGGTCGCCAGGCCCAGCCAGCCGATCGCCTTTCGATGCGCACCCCCGCCCCCGCTTGCGGGTGAGGGCGGGGGTGGGGGTTCGGCAACTCCCGCGCCCCTGACTCCACCCGGTCGCAGCCAACACCCAAGGAGAACCCCATGTTCACGATCAACCGCCTGAATCACGCCGTCCTCTGGGTCCGCGACGCCAACGCAGCCCTCGACTTCTACCGCGACGTCCTCGGCTTCACCGTCGTCGAATCGATGGGCGACCGCGCCCACTTCCTGCGCGCCAACGGCAGCGACAACCACCACGACCTCGGCCTCTTCGGCATCGGTGCCGCCGCACCTCCACCCACCCGAGGTGAGCGCGTCGGCCTCTACCACCTTGCCTGGGAAGTCGACACCCTGCCCGACCTCGCCCGCGCCCGCGTCGACCTCGCCAACGCCGGCGCCCTCACCGGCCAGTCCGACCACGGCAGCAGCCTGAGCCTGTACGGCGAGGATCCCGACGGCAACCAGTTCGAGGTCTTCTGGATGGTCCCCCGCGAGGAATGGGAGACCCGAGGGTTCGGCACCCGTCCCCTCGACCTCGAAGGCGAGCTGCGCCGTCGCGGCTTCGACCCCATCGAGGCGCCCACCTCCTGAGCTCCGTGCCGCCAGACGGCAACGGTCGCCGTCCTGTGGGCGCCCCGCGTCACTACCGCGGGGCGCAACCGGCAGGCGGACGTGGCGCGCTCGCGACCGTTCTGTTGGTCACGAACGATCCACCGGCCGCCGAGGCGCTCCGGTTTTCATTCGCCGCAAGCTGGCCCAGGTATCGCGCAATCCCGTCGGCCACGCCAGTCGCCATTGCCGACCGAGCGTCGTCGTTCGCCAGCAATGCCGCGTCCGAGGGGTTCGTCACGTACAGGAGCTCGACGAGCACTCCGGGCATCGTGGACGCGTCGGTCCAGAATGACGCTCCGGGGTCGGTCACGCCGAGGGCGCTCGGTTCGATCCCGCGCCCCATGAGTTCTTCCCAGGTCACCTCGCGAGTCGGCCCCAGCACGAAGAGCGGCGTCGTGTGGCCGGCGATATCGGCCACCCCCACGTCGTCTTCGAGGCCATGGACCGGCACTGCCACGCCCGACGTCCCCGCGCGGGCCTCAATCCCCGACAGGACGGCCTCCGCGAGCGAACGATTCGCCTCGCTGAATGACCGAGTGCTGTCGAACCAGACCTCGACCCCGCTCGCGTCCGGATTCACACAGCCATTCGAGTGAATCGAGACGAACACGTCGGCCTGCGCCGCGTTCGCGATCGCGATTCGGTCCTGGAGATCCAGGAACGTCGCCGTTGCGCCCGCGAGCGTGGCGTCGCGCCCATCGACCCGTGGCCGGTCCGCGGTCGCGCGGGTCAGCACGACCTCGATTCCCTGCTCCCGCAGCGCGGCGCCGATGCGCTCCGCCATGTCGAGGTTTGATTCGCGTTCCACGATCCCGAAGCTCGCGGCGCCCGGATCGTCGCCGCCGTGTCCCGGGTCCAGGACGACCACCCACGGAGCCGGCGGCTGCGTGTGCACTCCTGGGGTCGCGGTCGCGGTCGCGGTCGCGGTGGGGGACGGCGTTGCCGCCTCCGGCGTCCCACTGGCGGTGGCAACGCTCGTCGCCATCACCGTGGTCGTGGCTGCAACATCGTCACGGGGCGGCTCCGACGGCCTCGAGCTCGTAGCCCCGCCGCAGCGGACCGAGGCGAGGACGACAACCAGCACCACGAGCCACGCCTCGGTTGCCCGCCTCCTCCGCATCCGAGCCTGCGCCGCCCTCATCTGACCTCGGCTCACCCCTTGCCGGAACCCACCGCCACGACGTTACCAGCCGCTCACTGTGACGAGCGCGACGCCGCGACACCATCCACAGTACGGTCGACATCGGCGAGATTCCGATACCAGGCTCGTCGCCCGAGGCCGGCCGGTCACGCCTCCATGTCCATCCGGTACTCCCTCAGAACCCACCCGCCCTCCAGCATCGGGGGCGACGGGACGAAGTCCGCACGGCGAAGGTCATCCATTCGTTGGGACGAGGCATGCCGGGAGCGCCACGAGGGTCGCGGGCAAGAGGACGGCTCGGCGCGTCGTCGCGGATCTGAGGCTGCTACGATCGAGTTCGTGCGCGGAAGGCAGCGGCTGCGAAGCCAGGCTCACTCCCCGCGCCCGGCTCCGCCGCTCTGCGGTCGCCATCGCCGCCCGCTCGAATCGTGGAGCGCTGTCGCCGAGGAACCACGCCCCGTCGACCGAGGCGACTCCGGAGGGGTGCACACCGTGCTGAATCGAGAGCGTGTTCCGCTGGACCCTGTCGGCCGGGCCACCGGGGAGTGAGCCCGGCGCCGCGACAGGAGGAAATGGCCGCGCACCCAAGCGCCAATCCGCGCACCAGTTGGGTCGTTGCGCATCCCCTGCTCGCGGTTGCCCTCGCGTTGCTCTCGCTCCTCATTTTCACCAACCTGATCTCAAGCGGCTTCCAGCGCCTCGGCTTGTCACCGACCGCGGTCACGCTCGTCTTGCTCGCGAGCCTCGTCGGCTCCCTCGTCAACATCCCCCTCTGGCGCCGTGATCTCGTCCTCGCCCCGGCCGCGTGGCGACGTGTCGGGCCGTGGGTCTATTACCGCCCACCGAGGATCGAGGGGCAGGTGATCGCGCTCAACGTCGGTGGTGCGGTCGTCCCCCTCACACTCAGTGCGTGGCTGCTCCCGCACGTCGCCGTCGCGAGGCTCATCCTCGCTACCGCCGTCGTCACCCTCGCCGCCTACCGCATCTCCCGTGTCGAACCCGAGGTCGGCGTCGTCATGCCCGCGCTCATCGCCCCCTTCTTCGCCGGCGCCGCCGCCTGGCTCCTCACCGGGTTCGGGGGCCCCGAGGCCGCCCCGCTCGCCTATATCTCCGGCACCGTGGGCTGCCTCCTCGGCGCCGACCTCCTCCACTTTCCCGAGGTCATGCGTACAGAGTCCGGCTTCCTGTCCATCGGTGGCGCTGGTGTCTTTGACGGCATCTTCCTCGTCGGCGTCATCGCCGCCGCCCTCAGCTGACCCCGTCCGCGGCCAGCATCGGGAGACCCAGCACTTCGCGGCTTCGAGCGATCGAGCCGCCCACGTCCCGCGCGGCCGGGACTGGCGAGGCGGGCGGTCGCCGGGTCGCCCTACCCCCCGACCGACGGCCCCCGGGCAGCCACAAGACCACCGCCGTACCACCCCCAACCGTCATCGAGGACACCGATGGCCGGTGTGTTCAGGATCGCGCCGGCAACGTCTGGTACCTCGGCGAGGACACCCGGGAAACGAATGCGGTCGACTCGCTGGCACTGAGCGTCCGCCGGTCACGCATCCGCCCCGAAGGGACCCGGTCGGCTAGTATGCGCGTACGTCCGCGCGTTTCCGAGGAGAACCCGCCCGCCGATGCGCCTCGTCGACCGCTTTCCCCTGGCCCTCATCGCCCTCGCCGCCGCCGTCCTCGCGCTCGCCTGCGGCGGTGGCGGCGACGACAACGCCACCCCCACCGCGACAGCGACGCCCCTCGTCGCCACCGCGACGGCCACGCCTACTGCCACGAGGACCGCGACGCCGACCCCGTCGGCGACGCCGACGGCAACGCCCACCGCCACGGCCTCGCCCACCTCCACCCCCGCCCCCGAGAAGCCCCGCGTCCTCTGGATGCTCCGCGACCACGGCGGCACCAACCTCGCCGTCGTCCGCTTCGCCACCAACGTCGAGACCACCGCCGTCCTCGGCGTCTTCGGAAGCCCGGGTGAGCCCACCGGGATCGACCCTCAGCCGGACGGCACCCTCGCCAAAGAGCACGCCATCAGCATCCCGCTCGGCCTCAACGGCACACCCTTGGGCATCAGCCTCACCGTCACCGACAAAAACGGTCAGAAGGCCGGCGCCATCCTCGAGTACGGCAACACCATCGTCGGCCTTCAGTACTTCGGCCGTACTCCCACCAGCATGCCGAAGTTCACCTTCACCGCCCCCTACCGAGGCACCGCCACCTGGGACGCCCTCAGCGGCACCACCGCGCTACCCCTCGGCAGCATCCAGGTCTTCGGCAAACAGCCCGCCTGCACCACCGCCCAGCAATGCCAGGCCACCCTCAAAGCCACCGCCACCGAGGACACCCGCACCCTCCACGAGGGCTACGAGTCCCACTCCATCCCCGTCACCCTCCCCGACACCCCCGCCCAGGACTTTCAGCTCCTCTACACCGTCATCATCGACAACGGCCAGCAACCCGTCAGCATCTTCTACCAGCTCGACATCCCCGCCACCCGCGCCGCCGCCGGCACCAACTAACCCCGAGCCCCAACGACCTCGAGCCCTGGCCCTCCGGGCCTAGACGCACCACTACCCAGCACCGCCCCCAGCCCCGCACCACCGAGACCCAACAACCTCCGAGAAAACCCACCCACCACGAACCCGCGCAGGGCAAAGCCCTGCCGCGCGAGGCGGGGGAGTCGAGGGCGCGGCGACCCCCTCAGGAGCGGGTGGGCGGGCCTTCCGCAAGAACACAGCGGAGCCGCAACGCGGCCCCACCACGTCATACGAGGGCTGCTCATTCACCGGCGACCTCGCTCCACGACGACGGGCGCCAACCGAACCCGCTCGACCCGCGACCCCGCAGAGCGACCTAGCTGTCCCTGGCTCCTTCGTCTCTGAACCCAAGTCCGACCAGCCCGCCCTTGCCAACCACACCCCATCTTGAAGCCACCTAGTTCTCGAGCCAGGTTGGCCACTCCAGTCCGTCTAGATCCAACGGGTATCGTCTCGGTTTGTAGCTCAGACGTTCGATAACATATGCGCCACCGCCGTCGGATCTGCTGCCCATCAGCGCTACCGATTCGGACTCTGGTAGTCCAAACGGATCAGTGCTTAAGTCCCGGCACCACGAGAATGCTACGTCTCTACTATTCGGTGACCAGCTTGGCGGTCGGAAACGGACTCCTCCACATTTCGACGCGATTCCGCTAGAAATGCTGAACACCTTGTCAGTTGAAAGGTTCACAACATACACGTCAGCTCGATTCGTGCGCTCCCCGGATATCGGAAGCGCTGACTTGTCGTCGAGCGTTCGCACGAACGCGATTTCCGTTCCGTCCGGAGACCAAGCTGGCCAACAGCCCTTCACCACAACCCGCGCATCTGATCCATCAGAATTGACAACCATAATATCTTCTCCGGACATGAAAGCGATACGAGAACCATCTGGCGAAAAAACAGGTGCACTAAAACCCTGACTGTGCAGTCCAGCATCCCAGCATGGAGTTCTCTTGGATGTCGCGATCCACTGCAGTAACCCGGAGTGTACTTCGAATGTATAGATACCCAAACCCTCGTCCCCAACCCAATCGTACACAATCCGATTGCCGTCATTCGACCAGCTCGGAGCAACCCGGAATTCTTGATAAGAGGTCGGGATCGTGCGCTCTATGAAGTCAGTACCGATGTTGATAATCGATATGGAGCGTTCCCCGACGCACGCGATGTGCTCGCCATCAGGTGACCAGACCGGCGGGTCACAGTCATGGGAAGCCGCTAGCGTTCGGTCGCCGGTACCGTCAAACGAAACGACGTGAATGTAGTTGTCTGCTCCTGAGTATGCGACTCGCGAACGATCTGGCGACAAACCCGGCGACCGGTTGATATTTGCCCCGGCGGTCACACGCAGGTGCCGCCCGCCGACGAAAATCACATAGATATCACCATCTCGTACCATGACAATCCGACCATACGGTGGACCTGCGGCGTCGGGACTACCGCGACACGAAGCGGAGACCATTGCCGCGACAAATGTTGCCAGCGCGAAGGCGACGCCGGCGCCACGACGAGAACGAGGGAAACGCATGCGACTACGTCGACTTTCGCGTCACACGGGGACGCACCTTTGGACAGCCTGCGCTCCCGCCACCGGATGGAGGGGCAACTCCATCGTACCGTGGTCGCCCCCCCCACGTCCCCCTACCCCCAACTCCCCCTATACTTGACCCCACGCCCGGCGACCCACCCCGACCGCCCGAGGCCACACCCGCCACACTGCACACACTCGGAGCCACAGCCATGGCACTCTCCGCGATCGTCGGCTACCCCCGCATCGGCACCCGCCGCGAACTCA
>JAIBBD010000053.1 GCA_019694855.1 Dehalococcoidia bacterium | reverse complement strand
CAGCCGGGCCAGGCGACGCAGCCGGGCGGCGGCGCGGGGTTCGGCCCGGGTGGCCCCGGCGGCAATAACGCCGTCATGAGCGTCGTGCGGCAGGCCTGCACCCCGGTGACGGACAGCACACTGCCCGCTCGCTACCAGGGCGCGATGTACGACTGCCAGGGCAAAGCGGACGCCATCCGCAGCCTCGCGGCGGCGAGCACCCCCTCCGCCACCACGACCCGCTAGGCCGGGCTGAGGGCTACGGGCGTGCCGAGGCGGTCGCGGTCTTCGTCGGCGCCGCGCTCGCCGTCGGAGTCGCGACTGCGGTGGGCGTCGCGGTCGCTGCCGGTGTCGGGGTGGGTGTGGGCGCGGGCGTGGCGGCCGCTGTTGCCGCCGGCGGCGGAGGAGGCGGCGCCGGGGCGGGCGTGGCGCCCCCGCCGTTCTGGACGATCACCCGCATCCCCGGGCTGCCGAAGAGCCAGAGGAACTGCGCATCCGCCAGCGGGATGCCGACGCAGCCGTGGCTCGTCGGGTACCCGCCGTAGACGCCCATCGGTTGCCAGTAGTTGAGGTGCAGCGCGAAGCCGCCATCCGCGAAGTACTGCGTGAAGAGGACGCGGTACACGTCGTACTGCTCCGCCACGCCGGTGATGCCCGCGCGCTCCGAGGTCATGCGTTCGTTCGGTACCCGTGCGATGACGTTGAAGTTCCCCGTCGGCGTCTCGAATCCGGGCTTGCCGCTGGTGATCGGCAGCTCGCGCACGACCCGCGAGCCGTCCATGGCCCAGGCGGTCTGGGCGTTGATGTCCACGACCACATAGCGGTCGCCGCTCCCGAAGGGCGACTCGCCATCCGGAAAGTACACGAACGCCCGGTAGATGTAGCTGCCGTCGTCGAGGCGGTACCACGTCCGCTCCCACGACTGCTCGACCGGCACCCAGTCCTGGTCGCCGATGATCCAGTTCTGCCCGCTCACCATCCCCACGAGGTTCACCCTCGCTCCCTGGTACAACTGGCGCACGGGCGCGGTGTTCGCGGAAGGCCCGGCGTAGGTGGTCGCCGTGATCGCGACGTACGCCTCGGTGGGCTCGAAGGGCGGTGGGGGCGGCGGCGGGGCAGGGGTGGGTTCCGGCGTGATCTCCGGAGTGGGGGTTGGGGGCGGCGGGGTTGTGGTCGGCGTGGGCGCGGGCGTCGAGGTCGCGGTCAGCACGGACGCTGCCTGCTCGACGGGAGGCGTCGAGGTGGGCTCGGCGTCGGACGGCCCGTCGCCGCCGCCGGCGGTCGCGATCGCGCCGACGGCAAACAGCATGATTGCCAGCCCCACGACGGCCATGACCGCGTAACGCAAGGAGGGCGGCAGGTCAGCGAATCGCTGGTCCATGAAGCGCGCCGCTTTCGTTGCCAGGGGAGGACTTCATGCTACCCCAGGGCTGCGGCGGCGGCACGGCGCGCCTCGCGTGCTCAGGGACCTCGCCGGCCGGCGATGGCAGCGGAACGGCCTCGAACCGCCTCGTTGGAGGCGAGAACGGCGCGCAGCAGCGTGAGCGCCTCGCCCCGTTCCGTCCCAAAGTGCACGAGCGCCTCGAGGTCCTTGGGCAGGCACTTGCCGCCGAAGCCGCGCTCATCGGGATGCACCCACGTGTGGCTGCGTCCCATCCGAGGGTCGAGCAGCCAGAGCTCGCGCAGCTCGTCGTAGTCCACGCCGGCGCGCTCGGCGAGGTCGTAGAACTCGTTGCAGAAGGCGACCTTCAGCGCGAGGAAGGCGTTCTCCATGTACTTCGTCAGCTCGGCTGTCCGCGCGTCCGTCTGCCGCAGCACGAGGTCCGAGTTGAACACGCGTCGGTACAGGTCACGGACCGGCCGCGTCCAGGCGCGCCGGCCGCCGAGGATGACCCAGCGCACGGCGCGCGGGTCGGCGTACGGGTGGTCTGGCGTCTCGCCTGGTCCGTACTCCGGCTGGAAGACAATGCGCTTCCCCGTCCGCTCCGCCAGCCGTTCGGTCGTCCCGGGCGGCACGGTGGAACGCAGGACGATCGTTGGGCATTCGAGCCAGTCCACCACGTCCTCGACGATCGAGGTGTCGCAGCGTCCGTCGGGGCCGGCGGGCGTGGGCACGCACACGAAGGCGACGGCGCAGCGATTCACATCATCGCGCGTCCCGATCCCGAGTGGCTCGTCATAGATCGTCGCTTCGGGGAAGAGCTGCTGCATCCCGCGCCCCACGGCGCCGAACCCAATCACCGCCACCGCTGGCATCGTGCTCATCGCACCGCCTCCGTCCGGCCGCGCCCAGGGCGCGCGCCACTCCTTGAGATCCCT
This sequence comes from Dehalococcoidia bacterium, assembly GCA_019694855.1. Classification (GTDB taxonomy): domain Bacteria; phylum Chloroflexota; class Dehalococcoidia; order UBA2979; family UBA2979; genus JAIBBD01. The sequence goes on along the minus strand of JAIBBD010000053.1, from coordinate 13,324 downwards.
GCGGTCCGGCCCCGCAGCCACTGGACCGCATCGCCCAGCCGGTCACGCTGCAGCCAGCCGCCGAAGACGCCCGCGGCGATGAGCCAGACGACCGTCCGTAGGACCACGCCGCCCGTCCAGGCGCGGTAGTCAGGAAACAGCCACGCGGACGCCTCGAACGGTCCCAAGTGCATCGCGAAGGGGTCGACCGCGAGCGTGACTTCGCCCCCGCGGGCCGCCTGCACCAGGCCGGTGACGAAGACGATCGAGGCCAATCCCAGCAGCCCGAGGACCGCACGGCCCGCCTGCGGCAGGCGCAGGGTCAGCTCGGCCAGCACCAGCGCGAACAGCGGCAGCACGGTCATGAGCGTCCGACCGGGGAACCACCAGCCCATCATCGTGATCGCGACAAAGGTGGCGATCGCGAGCTGCGTGAGCATCAGGGCCCCGGCCAGGGCCGCGGTGGTGCTGCGGCGGAGCAGCAGGGGGACCGCGGGGAGCACCGGCAGCAGCACCGGCGCCCAGCGCCCCACTCCGAAGCGTTCGTCGATGAAGAGGCCCCAGAGGCGGTAGAGGCGCGCGCCGAAGCCGAGGTGTGCCTGCAACACCTCGGTCGTCGGAGCGCCCTCGAAGACCGTGTTGGCGTTGTAGGCGGTGAGCGCGCCGTAGAAGGCGAGGTGCAGCCAGACGTAGGCGATCGCCGAGACGGTGGACGCCGCGAGGAACACCGCTCGTCCTCGGCGGTCGGCGCGCCAGAGGAAGTAGAACCCGACGAGGCCGCCCAGCGGCACGTACTTCATGCCGAACCAGGCGAGCGTCGACAGCAGCGCGGCCAGCAACAGCCCCTGAGCCATTCCGAGACGCGCGCGGCGCACGAGGAGCAGCGACAGCAGCAGCATCATCGCGGCCGGCACCTCGGGATAGATCTCCGTCGAGTACACGAAGGCGGTGGCCGTGAGCGCGACGGCCGCAGTGGCGAGCCAGCTCACGAGGAGTGCGCGCGTCTCGGCGGCCACCAGCACGAAGGCGATGGCAAAGGTGGCTGCCGTGAGCAGCAGCATCTGCAGCTGCGCGCCGGTGAGGCCCCCGAGCGCGAAGCCGGGCACGAGGAAGACCGACAGGCCCGGCTCGTGCGGGCTGAGCAGGCGTCCGTCCTCGAGCGGCACGGACTGTTTCCAGAGGCCGTCCGGGTGGTCGAAGAAGGAGCGCCATGACTCGTGGGCGTACTGGCCGGTGAGGTCGAGGTTGCCGTCCTGGATCAGGCTCTGTGTCGTCAGCAGGTAGAACGGCTCATCGGCCGTGATCGAGGCGCCTCGAGTCGCGCGCAGCCCCACGGACCAGGCGTACACGGGCAGGAGCAGCATGAACAGCGCGAGCGCTCCGAGGAGCCTGCGGTCGCGAGCGAGGAGCGCCCCCATGACCGGCGGCTCACTGGCTCGGGAAGGCGCGTGCCTCGCCGGCCACCTCGACGGTGACGCGGTCGCCCGCGTTCGCGTGCACGCCGGCGGGCAGCCGGACTTTGAGGAGGCGGCCACTGGCGGAGCGCACCGTGGCCATCTGGTCATGGCCGTAGTACTCGACGTTCAGCACCTCGGCGGTCGAGGCGCCGTCGCCACGCAGGGCTAGATCCTCCGCGCGGATCATCAGCTCGGCGGCGCCGTCGAAGCCCGCCTGCACGCGCACCTCGCCCAGCTCGCAGCTGGCGATGCCGCCGCGCACTTCGGCCGGGAGGAAATTCGCGTCGCCGATGAACTCGGCTACCGGGCGGGTCGCCGGCTGCTCGTAGATCGCGGCCGGCTCGCCGCTCTGCACAATGCAGCCGTCCATCATCACCGCGACCCGCTCGGCCAGGCTCAGCGCCTCCTCTTGGTCGTGCGTCACGAAGACCGCGGTGATGCCGACCGACTGAATGAGCTGCTTTACCTCGGCGCGCACGCGCTGACGCACCGCCGGGTCGAGGTTCGAGAACGGCTCGTCGAGCAGCATCAGCCGCGGCTCCGCCGCGAGCGCGCGCGCGAGGGCGACGCGCTGCTGCTGACCGCCCGACAGCTCGTGAGGCATGCGGCCATCGAGGCCGGACAGGCCCACGAGGTCCAGCAGCTCGCCGACACGGCGCTTGCGGTCTGCGCCGTTCGGCAGCCCGAACGCGACGTTCTTGCCGACGTTCATGTGTGGGAAGAGGGCGAAGTCCTGGAACACGACCGCGATGCGCCGCTTCTCCGCGGGCACGAAGCGGGAGGACGAGGCCAGCACATGGCCATCGAGTTCGATCTCACCCGCGTCGGGCGCCTCGAAGCCGCCGATGAGGCGCAAGAGCGTGGTCTTGCCGCAGCCGCTGGGCCCCAGCAGCGCGAAGATCTCACCCTGCGCCACCTCCAGGTCCACGCGGTCGACGGCCTGTGTCTGGCCAAAGCGCTTGCTCACGGCCCGGCAGCGCAGGAACGGCTCGCTCACGAGAGGCGCTCCCGCCGCAGCATGAGCAACACGGCGCCGCCCGAGAGCGCGAGCAGGATCAGCGAGGGCAGCGCGGCCCTCGTGAAGAACGCCTCGCTCGTCGAGGCCCAGATGTCGGTCGCCAGCGTCTCGAAGCCAATCGGGCTCAGCAGCAGGGTGATGGGAAGCTCCTTCACCGCGGACAGGAAGACGAGCAGCATCCCCGCCGAGACGCCCGGCACCATCTGCGGCGCGGTCACGCGCAGGAACGTGCGCACCGGACCCGCGCCGAGGCTCCTCGCCGCCTCTTCACCATTCGGGTTGACCTGCAGCAGCGCCGTGCGGGTCGCGCCCAGCACCTCGGGCAAGAACCGCACCGCGTACGCGATCACCAGGACGGTCAGCGTCTGGTAGAAGCGGGTCGTGTAGTTGGCCGTAAAGAAGACCAGCGCGAGCGCGATCGTGATCGCCGGCAGCGCCTGACCAGTGTACGACAGCTTCTCGAGCAGCCCGCTGAACCAGCCTCGATGGCGTGCGGACAGCAGCGCGATCGGCAGCGCTCCGAGGGCGGCCACCGCCGCCGCGAGCGCCGAGGCGCGCGCGCTGTTCCCGATCGCCTCGACGACGAAGCCGGTGTCCGTGCCTGCTCGCAGGCCACGGACGAGCCAGTACAGGATCACCCCCACGGGCACGCCGACGCCGAGCAGCACCACCAGGCCACAGAACGCGAACGCCGGCCAGCGCCAGCCGCCGAGGGCGAGGCGGCGTTGCCGCCCGCGCGCGCCTCGGGCGTGGTAGCGCGCTGAGCCGCGGGTCAGTCCGTCCACCGTCACGAACAGCGCCGCGAGGGCGATCAGCGGCAGCCCGAGCACGGCGGCGGTGCTGCGGTCGAAGCGCGTCGTGTACTCGATGTAGATGAGCGGCGTCAGTGTGTCGTAGTGCAACATCGAGACCGCGCCGAACTCGCTGAGCACATAGAGGGCGATCAGGATGCCGCCTGCCGCCACCGCCGGGCGCAGCTGCGGTAGGTGGACGTGCAGGAAGGTCGTCCAGCCGTTCTTGCCGAGGCTGCGCGCCGCTTCCTCGAGGGTCCCGTCCATGCGCGAGAGCGCCGCCGAGGCCTGCAGGTAGATGTAGGGGTAGCTGAGCAGCGAGAGCACGAGCCAGGCGCCGCCGAAGCCGTAGATCGAGGGCAGCCGCTCAACGCCCAGCGGCTCGAGCAGGTCCTGCGCCATGCCGCCGGGCCCAAAGGCGCTGATCATGACGAAGCCGCCCACGAACGACGGGATCGCGAGCGGAAGCACGAGCAGGACTGACCACAGCCGAGCGAGCGGGACGTCTGTGCGCGCCGTGATCCACGCCAGCGGCACAGCGAGCGCGACGCAGCTGCCGGTGACCGTCGCGGTCAGCAGCAGCGTGCGGCCCAGCGCGCGCACCGCCGCGCTGTCGGTCAGCGCTTCCTCGATGCCGCTGCCCGCACTCGCCGCGCGCGCCACGAGGTAGACCGGCGGCAGCAGGACGAGCGCCGTGACCGCCGTCGCCAGCGCGGCGGTCGTCCACGGCAGGCGCCGCGCCCGACCTCGAGCGTGCGTAAGCACCGCCATCAGGGCAGGATCCCGGTGTCCCGCATCAGGGCGAGCGAGCCCTGCAGGTCGGTGAGGTTGCTCAGGTCGATCTCCGGCGGCTTCATGCTCGCGAGCGGCGGCAGCCCGGGGTCGGTTGGCACGCCCGCGACCAGCGGGTACTCGAAGGTCTGCTCCGCGAAGTACTGCTGCGAGCTCTGCGTCAGCAGGTAGTTGATGAAGCGCTCGGCCGCCTCGCGGTGCTTCGAGGTGTCGAGGATCGCCGCGCCTGACACCAGGAACAGCCCGCCGAGGTCACCGCCTCCGAAGTAGGAGTTGCGGGCTTTGAACCCCTGGCCCTCCTCCTCGAGGAACCGGTAGAGGTAGTAGTGGTTAAGGAACGCGACCTTCACCTCGCCGTTCGCGACCGCCTGGATGGCGGCCAAATTGTTTGGGTACGTCTTCGGGTCATTCGCCTTCAGCGCACGCAGCCAGGTGCGGGCGAACTCCTCGCCCTTGAGCAGCCGGAGCGCGGTCACGAACTCGGGGAAGCCGTCGCTTCGCGGCACGATCGCGATCTGGCCGCGCCACTTGCTGTCGGTGTAGTCGAGGATCGAGGACGGCAGCGACTTCGGGTCGACGTCGTCCGTGTTGTAGACGATGACGCGCGCCCGGCCGGAGACGCCCACCCACTGGCCGTCCGGTGAGCGGAACGCGGCCGGCACCTGGTTCAGGGTCGCCTCGGAGAGCGGCTGGAGGCGTCCGGCGGCCTTGAGGGCCCCCAGCGCCCCGATGTCCTGCGCGTAGTAGACGTCTGCAGGCGAGTTCTTCCCCTCCTCGAGGATGCCGAGCGCCAGGTCCGTGCTATCGCCGTACTTCACGCGGACATGTACGCCGGTGTCCTTCGCGAACTGCTCGAGCAAGGGCTGCACGAGGTTCTGTGACCGTCCGGCGTAGATCGTCAGCACCTCGTCGTCCCCGCCGCCGCAGGCAGCCGCGACGAGCAGGACGGCGCCGACCGCCGCCAGCATCGCCATCAGTCGAAGCGTCCGCCTCACGCTCGTGCCTTTCCCGTCACGCGCCTCGCCCCCCCCCCGCTATTCGACGCGGAGGGCGGCGCGCATCCCCAGCTCGTAGTGGCTCTCGGTCTGACCGTCGTCCGTTTCGACGATATTGCAGAGCAGGACATACGTCCCCGCCGACAGCTTCACGCTCTTGCTGGCCTGCGACTTCGCGGCGAACGCCTCGATTTCATCGACGACCTTCACCTTGCTCTCCGAGACCTTGCCCTTCTCGACCGGGAGCTTGTCGGGCGCCAGGTCGGTCTTCACGATGACCAGCTCGTGCGCGTCGGCGGGCCCCCGGTTGTCGGCGAGGAAGTAGATCTCGCCTGCCTTCACGCTCGCCACGGCCGGCTCGAGGGCGAACTCGCGGAGCACGACGTCCACCTGCTGCGCCCCGGCCGGCTTCGGCGAGACCTCTCCGGGTGCGGCGGTCCCGGGCCCGCTGGCGCTGGCCGAGGAAGTGCCGCCGTCCTCGATCACGTCGACGTTCGGGCGGTCCTCGCCGCCGCAGGCCGCGGCGAGCGCCACCAGCGCGAGGCAGGCCGCCAGCCCCGGGGCCGCCATCCACTTCCGCATGCCGATACTCCTCACCTCAGCTCCCGAGCATCTCGCGCGCGATCCCGACCGGGACGCGCCAGAGGTACTCGGCACGAACGAACGAGGCGCCACTGGTCCGCCGCCGGTAGCGCACGGGGGCCTCGGCCATGCGCATCCCTTTCTTGAGCAGGTCAAGCGTCAGCACCTGCGCGTAGTTGTAGTCGTGGACGATCTCCGCGACCTCGAGCGCGCGCCTCGAGAACGCGCGATAGCCCGTTTGCCCGTCCGAGATGCGCCGCCCGCACAACAGCGAGAGCAACAGACTGAAGCCGTGATTCGCCGCCCGCCGCGACCGCGACATCCCCTCGATTTCCCCGCGAAAGCGGGAGCCGAGGACGTAGTCGGCGCCGCCGGCCCGGATCGGCTCAAGCAGCGTCGGCGCGTCGGCCGGGTCGTACTCGCCATCGGCGTCGAGGTAGACCGCGGCCGTGACGGGCAGGTCACGCGCGGCCGCGAGCCCCGTTCGCAGCGCGGCCCCCAGCCCTCGCTGCTGCTCGTGGTGGATGACGATTGCGCCGAATCCCGCAGCCACGGCGCCGGTGCCATCACTCGAACCGTCGTCGATGACGATCACGTCGTGCGGGATCTCGAGGCGCGCCAGCCCGTCGAGCACATGCGGGAGGTTGCGCGCCTCGTTGTGCGCGGGAATGACGAACGCGACGCGCTCCTGCGCGGGCTCCTCGGCGTGTGGCACGAGCGCGCGGCCGACCGACGCGGCGGGCTGCTGCACGCCGAGCAGCCCGCAGACCGTCGCGGCGACGTCCGTCAGGAAACGGCGCTCGTCGAACGCCTCGCCGGCCGGCACGCCCGCGCCCCAGAGCAGGCAGGGCACGTTGATCTCCGGCGGGCTCATATGGCCATGGCCGCCAATGCCGATGCCCTGGCCGTGGTCGGAGGTGACGATCACGGTCGCGCCCTCAAGGTAGCCGGCTGACCGGCACCAGCCGAGGAACTCCTCGATCGTGCGGTCGGTCGCCTCGATGCGCTCGAGGTATTCCGGCCGGTAGCTCCCCCGCGCGTGGCCGGTCTGGTCGACACTCAACAGTTGCAGCACCAGGAGGTCCGGGTCTTCCTCGACCAGCGCGCGCTTCGCTCGCTCGACCAGCGCGCCATCAATCGCCTCGTTGTCCATCACGGCGCTGACTGTGCGCACGTCGCGCTCGCCGAAGGCGTCGACGAGGTGGGCGATGCCGACGAGGACGCCCCGCATGCCTCGCTCACGCAGCACGTCGAACACCGACTCGCACTTCACGCCCAGGCTGGGGACGAAGTTGCTGCGCATCCCATGGACGGCGGGCGGCGCGCCCGTGAGCATCGAGGCGAAGGCCGTGACCGTTCGCGCCGGATACACGGTGCAGACATCCCGGAACTCCGTCCCCTCGGCGCGCAGCGCGTCGAGGAACGGCGTGCGTGCCTCGCGCAGGCGGTCGGCCCGGCAGCCGTCGATCGCGATCACGAGGACGCGCCTGCTCATGCGGGTCGCCGGCGCCGCGACGGCGCGCAGTCCCCGCTGCGGCAGGGCGGGCGCCCAGGTGAACCACCACTGGTGCACGAGCACAGCGGCGAGCGCGATGGCCAGCGTGAACAGCTCCAGGCCGGCGAACGCGTGCCATGAGCCCGCGTCCACGAGGACGTCGAATGCCAGCACGAGCAGCAGCAGCTTGGGCGCCTGCTCGAGGAAGTTGCCGCTCGTGGGGTCGGGGTTCTCGAGTACGAGCCGGGTGAAGCGGGTGAAGTTCGTCCAGCGAGCGCCGATCCGCAGGTGGTAGTAGACGGTGCCCCAGAGGACGACCGTGAAGCCGAGGTACAGGCCCAGGACCAGCGCGATCACCGCGACATCAAGGGCTCGGAACGCGAAGAGGAAGGCGGCGAGCGCGACCCAGAGGGCGGCCCGCAGCCGCAGCGGGAAGTCGAAGCGCCACCACACGAGCCCCAGCGGCACGAGCGCGATGACCGCGAGGGCCGCTCGCGCGAGGTACGCGCCGTCGTCGAGTCGAGGCGCGCTCAGCAGCAGAACCGCCCCGAACGCGAAGACCGGCGTGAAGGGCTTCCCCTCGTTCAGGACGTTCCAGAGGCGGGCCGCGACGAGCTCGAACCTCGATGCACGCGCCCGGCCGGGCTGTGCTCGGCGGAACAACTGCCACCCCTCGAAGGCGGCGAAGCCGAGCCCGACGCTCAGGGAGTACGCGAACTTCAGGCCGTGCGTCAGGACGGCCAGTGCGAGCGCGTCCTCGGCGCGCACCCCCGCGAAGACGAGCACGCTGGTCATGCTCGCCTCGTAAACCCCGAGGCCGCCGGGAGTGAGGTGCACGATCTGGAACAGCACAGCGAAGGCGGTCGCGCCCACCGCCGCCGCCAGCGGGATCTCCACGCCGAGGAGCCGCGCCGCGCCGAGCAGCACCGCGCTCTCGAGCACCCAGCTCGCGACGATGAGTGGCAGCGTAGCGGCCACCCGGCCCGGCGAGATCGCGCGCAGCGCCGCCCGCGCCTCCTCGGCACGCTGACGCAGGCGCCCCGGCAACGGGAGTCCTAGGCCCTCCCGGACGGCAGCAAGCGCGAGCAGCGCGAGGGCGGTCAGCAACAGGGCTCCGAGGAAGGCCACGCCAGGCTGCCCCGAGCGCAGGACCGCCGGGAGCGCGCACGCGGTCACGGCCGCGAGCGTGGCGAAGTCGAGCAGACGCGCGACGACCGTCGTCGAGGCGGCCTCGGGCAGCGGCACGCCGTGGCGCGCGGCGAGCGCGGGCCGCGCGACCTCCCCCGCGCGCAGCGGCAGCACGTGGTTGAGGAACAGGCTGACCTGCAGGATCGAGAACAGCCGCGCGGTCGACGCCGCCGAGGTCAGCAGCCCGCGCCAGGCGAGGGCCCGCAGCCAGAACGCGAGGGTGTAGACAGCCGCAACGACCAGCAGAAGCAGCGGGTCGCCGCTCGCCGCCCCGAGCGCATCCCGGATGGCCGTGCCGTCGACGGTACGCGCGAGCGCGACGAGCGTCAGGGCGGTGCCGGCCGCGCCGAACAACAGCCGCCGACGGGGCACATGCGGCACCGTGGGTCCCGCACTGGCAAGCGCCGGGCTAGTCATCGGACGGCCGGACGGGCATCGCAACTCCGTGCCTCAACCTTATGCGCGTAACTATTAGTTAGCATGGGCTTACTTGCAATGCCTGAACAGGCAAACACAAAAAGACAGTGATGACAACGTTAACCCGAGCGCACGCACTGCCTACTCGCATTCGTAGGAGTGGTGCTACCCTCGGGCCGTGGCCGGGTACTCAGGGACGCCGCTACCGAGGAAGCTGGGCATCAAACCCGGTGCACGCCTCGGGCTGCTGAGGGCGCCCGCGGACTTCGCCGCCACGCTCGGTGAGCTCCCGGAAGGGGTCGTGACCCGCACGAGCGCCCGCGGGCCCCTCGACGTAGTCGTCTACTTCACGACGGCCCGGGCTGACCTCGAACGCCGCTTCGAGGCGCTGACGAAGGCGCTCGACCAGGCGGGCGGCCTGTGGGTCGCCTGGCCGAAGCGCGCTTCCGGCGTCCCCACCGACCTGGACGAGAACGTGATCCGCGACATCGGCCTCGCCGCGGGCCTGGTCGACAACAAGGTCTGCGCGATCGACGACACCTGGTCGGGACTGCGCTTCGTCATCCGCCTCAAAGACCGCGTGCGTTCCTGACCTGCCCCATCGAGTGGGGCTCACCCCTCAGGCCGCTGGCCGTGCGGCCCGAGGGGTGACCTGCGTTCAGGGCTGCCGCCGTTGCTCCTCGATCAGGTCGAGCAGGCGGTCCGGCGAGGCGGGCAGCCGGGTGGCCCGCACGCCGATGGCGTCGCGGATCGCGTTCGTCACCGCCGCGAGCGGCGGCACGATGGGTACCTCGCCGACGCCGCGCACCCCGTACGGGTGGCCGGGGTTCGGCACCTCCACCATCACGATGTCGATCATCGGCAGGTCGAGCGCGGTCGGCATGCGGTAGTCGAGCAGCGTCGAGTTCTGCATGCGGCCATCCTCGCCGAAGACGTACTCCTCGGTGAGCGCCATGCCGACGCCCTGCGCGGCGCCGCCCTGGATTTGCCCCTCCACGTAGTCCGGATGGATCGCCCGGCCCACGTCCTGCACCGCGGTGTAGCGCAGCACCTGCACCTTGCCGGTGTCGGGGTCGACCTCCACGTCGACCACGTGCGCGGCGAAGGCCGGGCCCGAGGTCGTTGGCGCGACATCGACCTCGGCCTGGATCAGACCGCCGGTCGCCTGCAGTTGGGCCGCGAGCTCGTTGAACGTGAACGACCGCTCGCCCGGCCCGCGTACGACCGCGTCGTCGTCGTAGTGGACCGCCGAGCGGTCGCACTCCCAGATCGAGGCGGCGCGCTCCTCGAGCTTGCGGCGCAGCGCCTGCGCCGTCTCGTAGACGGCCCAGCCGCCGGCGAACGTCGTGCGGCTGCCGACCGTGGGCAGCGTGTAGCCGATGGAGTCGGTGTTCACCGTCTGGGGCTTCACCTGCTCGTAGGCGATGCCCATCGCCTCCGCGAACTGCATCGAGAGCGAGGCGCGCGAGCCGCCGATGTCCGCCGAGCCGATGTTGAGCGCGACGGTGCCGTCCGGGTGGATCGAGGCGAAGGCCCCCGACTCGCCGCCGATGTTGAACCAGAAGCCCGCCGCGATGCCCCGGCCGCGGTGCTCGCCGGACAACTCCGAGCGGTAGTGCGGCGAGTCGCGTACAGCCTCGAGGCAGGCGACGTTGCCGATGGGGCCGTGCGGAGCGCCGTCGATGCGGCGGCCGCCCTCCTTCATCGCGTTCTTCAGCCGTAGCTCGACCGGGTCGAGGTCGATGGCCCGGGCCACCTCGTCCACCATCGACTCGACGGACCACGCCGCCGCCGGCGCCGCCGGAGCGCGATAGGCCTGGACGCGCGGCTTGTTGTTCACGACCTCCCATGCGGTGGAGCGGAAGTTCTTGATGTCGTACGGCCCCCAGGCGGCCATCGCGCCGGCCGTGAACGCCGAGGCCGGGTAGGCGCCCGACTCGTAGATGCCTTCCCAGTCGATCGCGGTGATGGTGCCGTCACGCTTCGCGCCGATCTTCACGCGCATGTGCGCGCCCGGCGTCGGGCCGGTCGCCTCGAAGACCTCCTGGCGGGTCATCGACATCTTCACGGGGCGGTGGTCGCTGCGCTTCGAGAGCAGCGCGGCGAGCGGCTCCATGTACACCGAGGACTTGCCGCCGAACCCGCCCCCGATCTCCGCAGGGTTCACCCGGATCTTTGAGACCGGGTGCTTGAGCAGCACGGCGAGCTGGTCGCGCACGCCGAAGTAGGCCTGCGTGCTCGTCCAGACGTTGATCGTGTCGTCCTCGCTCCAGAGCGCGGTGCCGTTCTGCGGCTCGATGTAGCCCTGGTGGTACATCGGCGTGTCGAACTCGCGCTCCAGGACTACGTCCGCTGCCGCGAAGCCCGCGTCGAGGTCGCCGCCCGTGAACTCGACCTTCTTCGAGACGTTCGAGGGACGCCGCCCGGCCTGCTCGCTGCCATCCATGCCGAAGAAGCCGAATACCTGTTCGGTCACGATGGAGTCGTGCAGCAGCGGAGCCGATTCGAGCATCGCGCGCTGCACGTCGATGACCGGCTCCAGGACCTCGTACTCCACCTCGATCAGGTCGAGCGCGTCCTCCGCGATATGCGGGTCCGTCGCCGCGACCGCGGCGACGGCGTGGCCCCGGTACAGCACCTTCTCCGACGCCAGCACGTTGTCGAGAATCCAGCGCGCGCTCGCCGCCTCGCCCTCGCCCACCTGCAGTTCCTGGTCGGACTGCCGCGGGAAGTCGGCATTGGTGACGACGGCGGTCACGCCCGGGAGCGCTTCGGCCTTCGAGGTATCGATGCGGTGCACGATGGCGTGCGCGTGGGGGCTGCGGAGGACGCGACCGAAGAGCATGCGCGGGAAGCGGACGTCGGCGCCGTAGATAGCGCGCCCGTTCACCTTGTCGACACCGTCCGGACGCACCGGACGTGAACCGACGACCTTGAATCCCTTCGCAGGCTCGGTGGCGACCACTCGCAGGCTCCTTCCTCGGGACGCGGCAATGCGAGGCGCGCGCGGGGCGACCTCGGACGGCGCGGGGACCGCGCCATCACGTGCATCATAGCGACTGGACGAGGGTGTGCGGGGGCGCGAGCTACGTCTCGACCGCCCAGAACGCGCGGGCGTCTTCGGGCAGGCGTGCGAGGAGCGCGTCGAACTCCGCCTCGTCGACGCTCGCGCGCAGGGCGGCCGCCACGTCGCGGATGCAGCTATCCGGCGCGAAGTTGTGCCCGCCACGCAGCGACTGCGCCTCGCGAGTCATCGCGGCACGGTCCTCGAAGGGGCGTCGAGGCTCCTCGGGATCCCAGTCCGCGACGAAGAGCGCGCGGGCAACGGGTGGGAGGACGTCCGCGAAACGAATCGCGTCATCGAGGTTGAGGCGGCGCCGGAAGGCGCGAAAGACGCCCTCGACCATCGTGAATGACTGGTTCGTCGTCGTCAGGCCCGCCTCGTCGCGGGCGTGGACGAGGAACGCCTCGAACTGGCGCGACGCATCGTAGTACTCGGAAGGGACGGTCATGCCTCGAGGGTGCCCGTTCAGCGACTCGAGGCCAGCGGGTGTGGCACGCGGCGGCGCGCTGCATCGGTGACCGCTGAGGCCAGCCGCAGCGGCGCCCACACGCCCGACCACAGCCGGTCAGCGCCCGCCGCGAGCGCGACGACGAGGAGCGCGACGGCCGTCCCCAGCAGAGCGCCGGCGACGACGTCGCCCGGGTAGTGCGTCCCGACGTACACCCTCGACAGCGCGAGCAGCAGCGCGCCGCCGAGCACGACGAGGCCGAAGCGCCGTGCGCGCCGGTCCAGCAGCAGCGGCGTCGCGAGCGCGAACCCGCCGACCGCGTGGTCCGAGGGGAACGAGCCGTCCGGTGACGGGGCGACCAGGAGATGGACCGGCGCGGCGACCACATAAGGCCGTTCCCGGAACCATTCGTGGCTGACGAGCTGCGCCAGCCCGAGCGCCGCCAGCGCCGCGACGACCGAGATGAAGGCGAGCCGGCGTGGCTGCACCGACGCCGATCGCGCTGGCAGCAGGAACCAGGCGGCCACGACGATCATGCCGAGGACGAGCGGACCGCCCTTGGACCAGTCGATCATCACGTCGTCGATCAGCCGGTTATGCCCCGCTAGGTTGTTCACGATGTGAAAGGCGTAGCGGTCCATGCTCCCTCGTTCCCGGGCTCACGTTCGCATCGATCGTACGACGACGGGGGAGGTCGACGCCCGCGCGGAGGAGCGCCCGGCTATTCAGCGGGACGGTCGCTCAGCCCCCCGGCGGTGATGAACTGGCATCGGACGCGCGCGATGCGCCAGCCCTCGGCGGTACGCACGAGGTCATCGCTGTACACGGCGCTGCGCTGCGTACCGCCCCCGCGCTCGATGAACAGCAGGTTGCGGGTCGTCCGCGCGTGGTCGGCGTCGAGCATGTCGATCACCGGGGGCCCGCCGAGGTGGAGCCCACCCGGGGCCGCCGCGAGCATCCGTCGCAGCCCGTCATGGCCCGCGAACGCCCGCCCGTAAACCTCGTACGCAGCGTCTGGGGTGAACAGCGCGACCCACGCCTCGACGTCGTCCCGGTCGAGCGTGAGGCAGTAGCGGGCGAGCAGGTCGGTGATCGCGA
>JAIBBD010000052.1 GCA_019694855.1 Dehalococcoidia bacterium | reverse complement strand
GGGCGAGGCGCTCGAGGTCGCGCGGGCTGGTGAAGTCGGCGAGGTGGGTGGTGGCGTGGACTTCGGGGAAGCGGGTGCGCATGGCCTCAGCGTTGCGCCGGAGGGCGTCGGCGTCGCGGTCGATGGCGTGGACCTCGGCGCCGGGGCCGAGGAGGTCGGCGAGGGCGAGGGTGAAGGCGCCCCAGCCGGCGCCGAAGTCGGCCCAGACGCGCGGCTCCTCGGATGCCTGTCGATCGAGGGGGACGGCGCCGCGGAGGAGGGCGACGTGGTCGGCGTGATCCAGAGGAGTCAGTCCTCGGAGGGTTCGCGGGGGGCGGTGGGGTCGGGGATGCCGAGGAGGCCTCGGAGGTAGTCGCATTCGCCCATGTGCTGGTGGAACTGGCGGATGGCGGTGTCGATGGCGTGGTAGGCGCGCTGGGGCGGTGCGCCCTCGGAGACGGCGAGCGAGGCTTCGAGGTCGTCGTCGGTCATGGTGGCGAGGTGGGCGACGTAGGCCTGTGAGATGGCGGCGGCGTAGTCCTCGAGGAGCCGCGCGTCAGCAGGGACGGCCTCGACCATGGCGAGGGTGTAGCCGGTGCCGATGCCGAGGCCGCGCGAGCCGAGGCCGCGGGGGTCGTAGCCGGTGCGGTCGCGGAAGCCGGCGGTGTGCCAGGCCTCGAGGTCGGGGGTGACGCCTCGGACGCGGCCGAGTTGCCAGTCGCAGGCGCGGAGGCAGTGCCAGACGATGAAGGCGATGTGGTTGGCGCGGGGGGCGGGGCGCCAGACGAGCTGGTCCTCGGTGAGGCCGTCGAGGCGGCGGGCGAGGAGGGCGGGGAGTGCCTCGGCCTGGGTGGTGATGTAGGCGATGGCGTTCATGTTGTGGCCTTTCGGGGCGTGCCGGGGCGCGTGGCGTGTAAGATTCGGCGCGGTGAGAGGGGGGAAAAGCCGTGGAGGTACCTGATTATCAGTCATTGATGCGGCCAATACTCGAGCTCCTGCTCGAACACGGGGAAATGACGATGAAGGACGTCCGAGAGGAGTTGGCGCATCGGCTCGGGATCACTGACGAGCAGCTTGCGACCCGGATCCCCTCCGGCTACACAACCGTCTGGACAAGCCGCGTTCTTTGGTCGAAGACCTACCTCTCGAAGGCGGGAGCGCTCGACAACCCACGGCGCGGCACGATACGGCCGAACGAGCGGACCCGAGAGCTGGTCGCGCGGTCAGGACCAATTAACAACCGAACGCTGATGCAGTACCCGGAATTTCAGGCGTGGGTTACGAAGTCGACGCGTGTGGGCGAAGACAAAGCGGAGGTAGGAACGCCCGAGCTCACATCGGAGATCGGGGCCGCTGACGTAACGCCACATGAACGGCTGGATGCCGCATATTCTGAACTGCGGCGCGACGTACTCGACACTTTGCTTGAACGCGTGAAGCAGCTCCACCCAACGGATTTCGAGAAGCTCGTCCTCGAACTACTTCAGCGACTGGGCTACGCTGGCACGCGCGGTTCAAAGAACCACCTTGGTAGAACCGGCGACGGTGGCGTCGACGGGATGATCAACGAGGATCGTCTGGGGTTGGATCGTGTCTACATCCAGGCGAAGCGTCGGACGACGGATACGGTCGGAGCTCCGGAGATACAGGGGTTCGTCGGGAGCCTCGTTGGGCAACGCGCAGATCGCGGGGTCTTCATCACGACGAGCACATTCTCGGCACCAGCTGTTGAGTACGTCAGGAGCATCGCGCATAGAGTCGTACTCATCGACGGCGCTCAGCTTTCGGAGCTGATGTGGGAGACAAACCTCGGCCTGTCGGAACAGCGGACTTATCCGATCAAGGCGATCGACACGGATTACTTTGAGTCTTCGCTCGATTAGGCATGATGCAGGGCTTGAGCCAGCTCGGTCTTACCGCAGATGGTGGACCTTCGGGAGGGCGTAGACGGGCGTTGCCAGGCCCTCGAAGCGGGCTTTGAGTTGGAGGGCGAGGTACTTGGAGTAGAGGCGGGACTGGGCAAGGTTGCCCCCGTGGAACCAGAGGCCAGGCTGCTGGGTCGGTTTCCACATGTTGCGGAGCTCGCCTTCCCAGGGGCCGGGGTCGTAGGCGGTGCCGGAGCCGAGGCCCCAGACTTTGCCGACGCGGTCGGCGACTTCCTGTGAGATGAGTTTGGCGGCCCAGCCGTTCATGGAGCCGTAGCCGGTGGCGTAGACGACGAGGTCGGCGGGCAGCTCGGTGTGGTCGGTGAGGGTGACGGAGCGCTGGTTGAGGCGCTCGATGCCGACGTGGGTGCGAAGTTTGACCTCGCCGCGGATGACGAGGTCGGAGCCGCCGACGTCGATGTAGTAGCCGGAGCCTCGCCGGGCGTATTTCATGCCGATGCCGCTTTCGTCCTCGCCCCAGTCGAGGAGGAAGCCGGCCGCTTCGAGGCGGGCGTAGAAGTCGGCCTCGGCGGCGCGGAGGCGCTTCGTGTTCTCGATGGCGGGAGCAGCGGCGAGGGCGTACGGCATCGAAGCGGCGATGAGGTCGGCCTGATCGGTGGAGATGCCTCGGTCGACGGCGTCCTGGGAGTAGAGGCCGGTGCCGCCTCGGCCGCCGGGGACGATGGTGGTGCCGGAGCGCTGGACCATCGTGATGCTGGCGGCGTCGTGCTCCCAGAGGTCCTGGGCGATGTCGTGGGCGGAGTTGTTGCCGCCGAGGATGACGGCGTGCTTGCCTCGATAAGGGGCGCCGGCGCGGTACTGGCTGGAGTGGTAGACGTCGCCCTCGAAGAGGTCGGCGCCGGGGATGTCGGGCATGTTGGGAAGTCCGGACATGCCGGTGGCGAGGACGAGGTGGCGGGGGCGGAGGACGATGCGCGCGCCCTCGCGGTCCACGACGACGGACCACTCGCCTCCCTCGGGATCGTAGCGGGCACTCAGGCACTCGGTGGAGCACCAGATGTTGAGCTCCATGATGGTGGCGTAGGCCTCGAGCCAGTCGCCCATCTGATCTTTCGGGGTGTAGACAGGCCAGTGGTCGGGGAACGGGAGGTACGGCATGTGGTCGTACCAGACGGGGTCGTGGAGGGTGAGCGAATCGTAGCGGTTGCGCCAGGAGTCGCCAGCGCGGGCGTTGCGCTCGACGATGAGCGTGGGGACGCCGAGGCGGCGGAGGCGCGCGCCGAGGCCGAGGCCGCCCTGTCCGCCGCCGATGATGACGACGTAGGGCTGGACGGCGACGCCCAGCTCCTCGCGCTCACGGGCGCGGCGCTGGGCCCAGGTCACACGCTCCTTCGTGGCGCCGAGCTGGACGCCGAGCTCGCGGTTGGCGCCGTGGCGCTCCTCGAAGCGGGCGAGCTCCTCGAGGGTGGTGAAGAGCGTCCAGGCCTTGCCGTCGCGGAGGCGGACGTGGGCGCGGCCGCGGCCGACCGTGGTCTCGAAGGTGAGCCAGGCCTCGGTAAGGCCGTTGGCCTCGGTGGGTTCGCCCTCGAGCGTCCACGCGGCGGGGACGACGTCGGGGAGGCGGGCTTCGAGCATGGCGCGGACGGAGTCATGGCCCTCGAAGGTGGCGATGTTCCAGCTGAAGGCGACGAGGTCGCGCCAGTAGCAGTCATCCGTGAAGCAGTCGAGGGCGGCGCCGACGTTGCGGCGGGTGAGCGCGCCGCCGAAGTTCGACAGCCAGGCGTTGACCTCGTCAGTGGCGCTCATTTGGAACCCTCCCAGTCCGCGCCGAGGGATGGTACATCGCTCGCGGCGCGGGCCGGGAGTGGTCGGGCGCGCTTAGCGGAGGCCTGCTGTGATCACCTCGAGGCGATCCAGCGCGAGCTGCATGCCTTCCTCCATCCCGGCGGCGAGGTGCATGTCCCGCGCCTGCTGGTTCACGTGCAGCACCGTGACGGTCATGGTAGTGACGCCGTCGCGTTCCTCGAGAACGAGGGTGTCGAGCGCCGCTACGTCGTCAGGGTCGATGCCCCCGATACCCTCGTATACATCGGTGGAGACGAGGCGGTGCGGGGCTTCGATCGCGCGGTACTCGCCATGGAAGCCGGCCTCGGCGCCGCCCGAGCGGGTGACGTAGCGCCAGCGTCCGCCGACGCGGAGGTCGATCTCGCAGACGAGCCACTCGTCATCCGCCGAGACCCACCAGCGCCTGACGAGCTCGGGGGTGGTGTATGCCTTGAAGATGAGTCGGGCGGGGGCGTCGAACTGCCTCGTGATGAGGATCTCGCGATCAGAGGGCAGCGTCACGACGGCCGAGCCGTAGCGCTCAATGGCGTTGTTCATGCGGTGGTTCCTCCTCGGTCTGAACCGATTACGGCGATTCTGCTTGCAGCTCGCCCAGCAGGTCGTCCAGGCGGTCGAGGCGCGCGTTCCAGGTGCGTTCGTACGCGCGCACCCAGTCATAGACCGGCTTCAGGGCAGGGCCGTGGACGCGGTACCAGCGCCGGCGGCCCTCGGAGCGCACGCGGACAAGGCCTACCGCCCGGAGCACTCCGAGATGTTTCGAGACCTGAGGCTGGGAGAGGCCCGACCGCGCGACGAGCTCGCCGACGGTGCATTCCTCGCGGCCGATGGCGTCGAGGAGGCCGCGTCGTGCCACCTCGGAGATGGCGTTGAAGACGTCGGCGGTGGTTGCTGCGCGAGCCATGGCCGGATTTTATATTCCGATATCGACATGCGTCAAGCCCTCGAGCGTACGGGGGGTACCCGGCGGCATCCCGAGACTCCGATCTGCCTCGCAACCCGGCTGCGAGCGGCGTACCTCGACGGGAGATTCCGAGGGCCGCTGGGCGGAACGGCGCGCTGGCGCGCCGATCGGGCGGGCCTTCGCGGCCCGGCTGTCTTTTTCCCGGAGAACCCACCCTCCCGCCCGCAACAGGGGCTGCGCCGGCTTTGAATGCCCCGCCTCTCGGAGAAGTGGTCTCAAGCAAGGAACGTCCTCCCTGTCCAAGCATCTTTCGCGTCTCCTTCCTCCCCCGTGCTATGCGAGAACGGGGCATGGGCGCGGGGCGAGCCGGGCTCTCAGCCGGGGCCGAGGCCGGGCAACGGCGCCGGTTGGACTCGCTCTCGCGATCGCCGGGACCACCTCGAACGCATCAACGGTTGTGATAGACTCGCTCGCCGACTGAGGTGGTGGAGTGAAGGAGGGCCCGATGAGCGCGTACGAGCACGTGCTGTACGAGGTGGACGCACCGGTGGCGACGATCACGTTGAACCGGCCGGCGCAGATGAACGCGCTGTCGCGGCCGCTGGAGGCGGAGATCCACCAGGCGCTCGACGAGGCGGCGGCGGACCCTTCGGTGCGGGCGATCATCCTGACGGGGAACGGGCCCGCGTTCTCGGCGGGGTACGACCTCGGGGCTGACCGGCCGGACGTGCAGCGGCACCGCGACGTCCTGAACCGCTGGGTGGAGACGGACTGGCGGCACGGGCAGCAAATGATGCACATCATGGAGCTGTCGAAGCCGGTGATCGCGGCGGTGAACGGGTGGTGCCTCGGCGGGGGGTTCTGGTACTCGCTGGCGTGCGACATCACGATCGCCTCCGAGCAGGCGACGTTCGGGCAGCCCGAGGTGCGGATGATCTCGAACTCCTCGTTCCTGTTCCCGGCGCTGGTGGGGTGGAAGAACGCACACCGGTACGCGCTGACGGGGGACCACTTCGGGCCCGAGGAGGCGCTGCGGATGGGGTGCATCAACGAGGTGGTGCCGCACGAGCGGCTGCTAGCGCGGGCGAACGAGCTGGCGCGTCGGCTTGCGCAGGTGCCGCCCGACTCGGTGCGCATGAACAAGGCGCTGACGATCCACGGGCTGCAGGCGATGGGCCTGCGCAACGGACTGAACGTAGGCGGATTCATCTCGACGGCGGTGCACTCGATGACGGACGCCGAGGACGTCGAGGAGCTGTACGCGGTGCAGCGCAACGAGGGGCTGCGGGCGTTCCTGCAGAAACGGGACGGGCCGTTCATCCCGGAGCCGGGCGGGCCTCGGAGCAAGCCTCGGGAGTAGGCCGCGCCTCATCGGGAGGCGGTTAGGGTCACCTCGAGGGCGCGTGCGCGCCGTCGAGCGGTTTTCGGGCACTCGAATTCCTTACCGGGCCAGCATCCGAATATCACGATCGTACGTATCATGATCGTGATGGCCTCGAGGGGGAGGCCGGAGAGGAGCTGGCTTCGGTGGAGCACGAGGGGCTACGTGAGTGGGGGGCGGGGGCGCGGCTGGGGCGGCGCACGCTGATCCGGGGATCGCTGCTCGGGGGAGCGGGATTGGCGGCGGCCGCGCTGATCGGCTGCGGGAGTGACGAGGAGGACGCGCCGCCGGCAACGGGAACGACGACGGTCAGCACGCAGACCGGGCCGGGCAAGCTGGTGCAGGACCCGAAGCTGCCGTACCCGTACAACTTCCCGGACCCGGCGACGCAGCCGAAGCCCGGCGGCGTGATGCGCGTGGCGGCGACGTGGGACGTGGCGGACATCGACCCGACGATCTCGGCGGCCGGCGGGACGGTCACGATCCCGAACATGTTCTACAACCGGCTGATCGGCATCCAGCGAGGACCGACGGCCGACGTCTTCAACGCACCGGTGCTCGAGCCGGAGCTGGCGAAGTCCTGGGAGCGCACACCAGACGGGCTGACTTTCACGTTCAAGATCCAGGACGGGATCAAATGGCAGAATCTGGCGCCGCTCAACGGGCGGCCGTTCGTGGCCGCGGATGCAGCGTTCGCCCTCGAGCGGTACTCCAAGCAGGGGGCGCACCAGCAGTACTACGCGAACGTCGGCGGGTTCGAGGTCGTCGACAACCTGACGTTCAAGGTGAATATGAAGCGGCCAGTGGTCGACTTCCTCAACCCGCTGGGGAGCAACAAGCAGACGATCTTCCCGAGGGAGCTGGTGGACGACGGGACGATCAGTAAGCGGGGCATCGGGACCGGGCCGATGATCCTGCGGGAGATGACGCCCGGGACGCGCGTGACCTTCGACAAGAACCCGGACTACTGGGAGAAGAAGGTCCTGCTCGACGGGTTCGAGTTCCGGATCATGCCGGACCACGCGGCACGCCTCGCGGCGTTCCGGGCGGGGCAGATCGAGTACGCATACGCGGTGGTGTCGACGTTCACGGATGTGAAGAACCTCAAGGACACGAACGCGGACATCCAGGTGAACCTGTTGCCCTCGACGGCCACGTGGGCGCTGGCGTTCAACAACTCGAACCCGAAGTTCACGGACCCGCGCGTGCGGCGGGCGGTCTCGATGGCCGTGAACCGTGACACGCTGCTGCAGCTGATCTTCGAGGGGTTCGGGACGAAGTCGCACGCGATCCCGTGGACGTACCTGTTCAAGGAGGAGCCAACAGCCGACTCGGGGAACCTCGGGAGGTGGGCGAAGTACTCGCCAGCGGACGCCAAGGCGCTGCTTGCGGCGGCCGGCGTGTCGGACCTGACGTTCAACAACATCTTCTACAACTACACGCTCGCCTACGAGAAGCTGGCGGAAGTCCTCGTGCCGATGTTCAAGGAGTCGGGCATCACGATGACAGGCGGGAAGGTCGACTACACGACCTTCAACTCGCAGTGGACGGGGCGGAAGCTGCCCGAATTCTCCACCTCGGGGTGGCTGACAACGGGGTTCGACGCGGACAACTACTTCCACGGCCAGGTGCACTCGAAGTCGACGGGCAACCGCTCGCAGTTCACCGACCCGGACATCGATACGTGGGCCGAGGCGCAGCAGGTCGAGCTCAACCCGGAGAAGCGCAAAGAGATCTGGCGGAAGATCTGGGACAAGGACCTGGACCAGATGTACCGGCCGCCGCTGGTGAATGGGTTCGTGCCGGAGGTGTACCAGCCATGGATGCGCGGCATCCGCTGGACCGGCTCGGCACCGGGCGACAACTCCTCGTACTACAACTGGGGCGACCAGGTGCATTCGGGCTGGCTCGACAAGTAGCGCGGCTGCTCGAGCGAAACATGAAGAAGGCCCCGGTCGCCTGACCGGGGCCTTCTTCATGCTTCGCGAGGACGGTCCGGTGGGCATCAACGGCTGTGATATAACGAATGCTTCAGCGTGTCCTCGAAGGGGAGGCGTGACATGCCAGGGCCGTTGCACGGGATCAAGGTGTTCGAGGTGTCGCAGATCGTGGCGGGGCCGTACTGCGGCCTGAACCTTGCGGACCTCGGGGCGGACGTGGTGAAGGTCGAGCCGCCGGCCGGCGAGGGCATTCGCGCCTCGGGCGGGTTCATCCCGGGAGAGAGCAAGGGGTTCCATGCGCTGAACCGCGGCAAGCGGTCGCTCGTCCTCGACCTGCAGGCGCCGGAGGCGCAGGCGCTGGTGCATCGGATCATCCCCAACTTCGACGTATTCATCATCAACGCGCGAGTGGGGGTGCCGGAGCGGCTGCAGGTGGACTACGAGACGCTGCGGAAGTTCCGTCCGGACCTCATCTACTTCGAGAACACGGGGTTCGGGCGGCGAGGGCCGTACGCGAAGGCCTCGGGGTCAGACGCGGTGGCGCAGGCGTACTCGGGATTGCTGGCAGGTGACGGAAAGGTGGACGAGTACGGCGCGCCGGAGATCATCACGGCGACGGCGCCGGCCGACTTCCACGCGGGCCTGGCGGGGGCGATGGCGATCTCGGCAGCGCTGTACCACCGGGAGCGGACGGGCGAGGGGCAGTTCATCGAGACGTCGTTGCTGCAGGCCGGGCTCGCCCTGCAGGCGACGCGCATCGGGCGGCTGCCGCCGATCGACATCGCGACGACCGACGTGATGATGGACCGCGTGCGAAAGGTGCAGGCCGAGGGCGGGTCGTATCGCGAGCAGATCGCGGCACGGGGGAGCATGTTCGACCAGTCGGGACGAGCGGCGGCGCGGCTGTTCTACGGCGGGTACGCGGTGAAGGACGGCGGGGTCATCCTCGGGGCGCTGACACCGCTCAACCGGCAGCAGATGCGCAAGGCGATCGGGATCGAGGACGACCCGACGGCAGACCCGGAGTTCAACTCGCTCGACCCGGAGAACAAGAAGCTCGTCGAACAGATGCTCGAGCGGGTGCGGGGGATCATGCTGACGAAGACGATGGACGAGTGGGTAGAGGCGTTCGCGGCGGTCGGCGCACCGATCTCGAAGGTCAACTATCCCGAGGAGATGGCGGACGACCCGCAGGTCGAGGCGATGGGGTACATGATCGACCTCGAGCACGAGTTGACGGGGCCGGAGAAGACGGTGGGCCCGATCGTGTTCATGTCGGAGACGCCGACCGGGACCTCGATGCCCTCGCCACCGCTCGGGCGGCACACGGAGGAGATCCTGCGGGAGCACGGGATCGAGGACGGAGAGATCGCGCTGCTGCGGGACGCAGGGGCGATCATCTAAGGGGATGGCCTCGGGCAGGCCGAATCCTCTCCCCTCCCCGGGCGAGCGGCGGCGACTACGGCCGCCTCGCGCGGGGCGGCGGCGCCGTCATGTAGAATCGCGGACGCTTGACTCGCGAGTGGACGGGGGGCGGCGGATGGCGTTCACGAAGGTCGACCACGTGGCGATGCTGGTCGACGACCTCGAGGTCGGGCGGCACGTATTCTGCGACGGGTTCGGGCTGGCGATCGACCAGCATCGATCGCCGTGGCCGGAAGGGCGGCCAGGCACCTATGACGGGGTGACGAGCATCGAGATCCCGATGGGGGAGATGTTCCTCGAGATCAGCCGCCCGAACGATACGACGAGCGAGGCGGCGCAGTTCGTCGCGCAGCATCGAGCCGGGATGTACCACATCGCAATCGCCTCGGATGACGTCCGGGGCGACGTGCGAAGGCTCCAGGATCGCGGGCTGAAGCTGATGGGGGAGTGGGGACCGAGCGGGGTATTCCTCGATCCCACGACGACCTTCGGGCTGCGGATCAAGATCGTGCCGGAGGAGCACTACTACGTGCACCCCTACTACAAGGGTGACGGCACGATCACGGGGATGGGACACATCGGCGTCGCGGCGCGCAGCATCGAGGAGATGCGCACACTGTTCGGGCAGGCGTTTGGACTGCACGAGGACCACTCGGCGGAGCGCGGCGGCGAGCCGGCGGAGGACTTCGACCCGGAGCGGCCGGCCTCCGACCCGGTGCACCTGATCGAGTTCCCGATCGGCGGGACGGTGATCGAGATCAGCGTGCCGACGGCGGAGGGGACCGGGACTGCTCGGCTGGTAGCGAACCGGGCGCCCCTCGGAGCGACCTACCATCACATCGCGCCGTTCGCACCGGACGTGCGCCGGTCGGCGGCGATGGGTACGGCGGCGGGGCTCCAACTGATCGGGCCGGTCGCCGAGCCCGACCCGGACAACCCGAACCAGATCCTCGTGGCGTGGTTCCACCCAAAGACGTGCGTGGGAACGCTGGTGGAGGTTTGGGACCGGCCCCCCGGGGCGGAGCATACGCACCCTCACGTCGACTGACGGCGCGCCGGCCCTGACGGGCGGCAACTAACCTCGAAGCGTTCGAGCTGGAGTGGAGGCTCTCTCGTGATTCGTTCGTTCAACGGCAAGTCGCCCCGCATTCACCCGACGGCGTTCGTGAGCGAAGCGGCGTACGTCGTCGGCGACGTGGAGATCGGTCCGTACTCGAGCGTGTGGCCGGGGACGATCATCCGCGGCGACCACCACAAGATCACGATCGGTTCGTACGTCGACATCCAGGACAACTGCGTCGTGCACACGGACAGCGACGCGGTCTACGGGGACTACGTAACGCTGGGGCACCACGTGATCTGTCACGCAAAGACGGTGTCCACGCACTGCCTGATCGGGAACGGGGCGGTGGTCAACGGGGACGCGGAGATCGGGGAGTACTCCGTCATCGCAAGCGGCTCGATGATCCTCGAGCGGGTGCAGATTCCGCCGCATTCGTTCGTGACCGGGGCGCCGGCGAAGGTGCTGCGGGAGACCTCGGAGCGGCATCACGAGATGATCCGGGGGATTGCCGAGGGGTACGCGCGGAACGGGCAGGAGTTCAAGGCGGCCGGGCTGGGCGATGTGCCGGCGGAGTTCCTGACCTCGGAGTAGCCTCCGAGCGAGCCTCGCACTTGCGCGCAGTAGCCGGGCAAGGGCGGCGGCCAGGCGCGAGCGGCGAATTGACCGCCGAGCGGGACGCTGCCCTGTTATCCCTTGATCCCCTCTCCCACTTCGCGGGCGAGGGGAAGGACGCCCGTCTCTCGCAACAAGCAGTGATCGAGATGTTCAGCCCCGGAGCGGAGGCAGACGGCGGGCAGCCTCTCCCCTCCAACTCGCCACGGGTCAGAAGCGTAGCGGGAGAGCCTGCCCGCGGCGGCGTCCCCCTCCCCGGCCGTTTGTGTAGTAGGGCCGAAGTGTTGCCTCTCGGCCGGGGAGGCTGTACCACACCGGCAACGGAAATGCGTCGACGCTGAGGGGAGCGCAGCTGTGGGTGGGCCACTGGCCGGAATCAAGGTGCTGGAGATCACGCAGATCGTGGCGGGGCCGTACTGCGGGATGAACCTCGCGGACCTCGGGGCGGAGGTCATCAAGATCGAGCCACCCGAGGGTGAGGGGATGCGACGCATCGGCGGGTTCGCGCCGGGTGAGAGCAAGGGTTTCCACACGCTGAACCGCGGGAAGCGGAGCCTGGTGCTCGACCTGAAGCGCCCGGAGGCGCAGGAGCTGGTGCACCAGATCATTCCGCAGTTTGACGTGTTCGTGATCAACTCGCGGGCGGGGGTGGCGAAGCGGCTGCGGCTCGACTACGACACGCTGCGTCAGTTCCGGCCGGACCTCGTGTACCTCGACAGCACCGGCTACGGGGCGGAGGGGCCGAGCGCGACGCGCGCGGGTTCGGACATCGTCGCGCAGGGATATTCAGGGCTGATGGCGGGCGAGGGGAAGCTCGACGAGTGGGGCGCGCCGAAGTCGATCTCGTGCACGGCGGTGGCCGACTACGCGACCGGGCTCGCGGCCGCAATGGGCATCTGTGCGGCGCTGTACCGCCGGTCTGTGACAGGCGAGGGCGAGTACCTGCAGACCTCGCTGCTGCAGTCGGCGCTGTCGATCCAGGGGGCTTCGGTGGCGCGGCTGCCCGTGTCGGATGAGTTGCTGCGAAGGGCGACGCTCGACGCGATCGCGGAGGCCCGGGCGCGTGGGGCCTCGTACGAGGAGATCATCAACATCCGGAACGGCAGCAACGCGGCGACCGGGCAGGCGTTCCGGCTGTACTACAACGGATACCGCGCAAAGGACGGGGCCGTCATCCTCGGCGCTCTCACGCCGGCGAACCAGGAGCAGATGCGGCGCGCGATGGGGATTACCGACGACCCAAGCGCTGACCCGAACTTCAACGCGCTCGACCCGGATTCGATCCGGGCGGTGGAAGAAATGGGCGAGCGGATCCGTCAAATCATGCTGACGAAGACGATGGATGAGTGGGTGGCGCTCTTCGATGAGGAAGGGGCTCCCATCTCGAAGGTGAGCCTGCCCGAGGACCTGCCGGACGACCCCCAGGTGCAAGCGATGGGGTACATGCTTGAGGTCGAGCACGAAGCGACGGGCCCGGAGCTGAACGTGGGGCCGATTGTGTTCGCACGGAACAACCCGACGGGATCGCCGCTGCCGGCGCCCGTGCTCGGTGGGCACAGTGACGAGGTGCTGTCCGAGCTCGGGCTCGACGGCGATCAGGTGGCGTCGTTGCGGGCGGTGGGCGCGATCGGGTAGGGCCTCGATCGGTCCGCATTTCGTCGAGGGCGGCCACACGGCCGCCCTCACTGCTTCGCCGCCGCGTATCGCGCGAGCGTGCGAGGCCGTAGAGTCGCCCGTCATGAGCGCAGCAACGTCCGACTCGGCGGAAGGCCGCACCGCCGCCTCCCCTGCCGGGAGTGTGACGGCGCTCGCCGCCGCCTCGGAGCGGCCGCGGTTCCTGCGGACGTTCGAATCGCTGGGCGACGCCAACTACCGCTGGTTCTTCGGGGCGATGGTGGCGGGGTTCACCGGGCTCTCGATGCAGACGTTCGTGGCCGGGTGGCTGACCTACGAGCTGACGGGCTCGTTCGCCGCGCTTGGTTTTATGTCGCTCGCCAACGGGCTGTCGAACATTGTTTTCTCGAACATCGGCGGCGTGATGGCGGACCGCGTGGCGCGGAAGCAGTCGCTCGTGCAGACCGGGCAGGTCATGAGCGCGGTGACCGCCTTCGTCATGGTGGTCATCATCGCGGCGGGGTGGCTGCACTTCTGGCACGTAGTGGCAGCGGCGATGCTGCTGAGCGGAGCGCACATCCTCACGATGCCCGCGCGGCAGTCTCTGACGCCGGACGTCGCCGGGATGCACCGGCTGCAAAACGCGGCGGCGCTGTACACCTTCGGGCAGAACACGGCGACGCTGCTGATGCCGGCGACGGCCGGGTTCATCCTCGGGGCGGCGGGCGGCGACGCACCGGCGGCGAAGTACGTCTACGCCATCATCTGCGGGGTGCAGTTTGGCGCGGCACTGCTGCTCGGACGGGTGCGGGTGCCGCCACGTGAGGTCAGCGGAGCGAGGCGGGCGATCCTCGGCGAACTGATCGCGGGGCTGCGCTATGTGCGGCATCACCCTCAGATCCGGCTCATCCTCGGGTTTCACATCTTCGCGGCGATGTTTGTGGCGACGTACATGTCGCTGCTGCCCGGGTTCGCGAAGGAGGTCCTGGGCGTGGGCGCGAGCCGCCTCGGGCTGCTGCAGGCGATGCTGGGGCTGGGGGCGATCAGCGGCGCCTTGATCGTGGGGTCGCTGCCGCCTCGACGGCGAGGAACGGTGCTGCTCGTGGCCGTGGTGTGGCTCGGGGGGGCGCTGGCGGTGATGTCGCTCATCACCTCGTACACGCTGGCGCTGCCGGCGGCGGTGCTGATCGGGATGGGGCAGACCGGGTACCTGACGATGTGCCCGGTGCTGCTGCAGACGTACGTCGACCCCGAGTTCCGTGGGCGGGTGCTCAGCATCTACCTGATGCAGTTTGGGCTGTGGTCGATCGGCATCTTTGGGATCGGCCTGCTCGCGAACGCGGCGGGGCCACAGACGGCGATGCGGGTGTCCGCGGTGCTGCTCGCGGGCGGGGCGCTCGCGATGCTCGCGTTCGTGCGGAGCTTCCGCGAGATCGACTGACACCGCCGGACGCCTCGTCGCCACCCGGCGCGCCCGGACGTGGCATACTCCCGCGCGAGTCACCTCGGACGGCGCATAGAAGGAGCGAGCACGTGCGGACGCAGGTCACCCTGTCGACGGACCACCTGATCTACGAGAAGGACGCAGAGAAGAAGCGAGCGTACATCACGTTCAACCGGCCGGACCGGATGAACGCGATCAGCCCGGAGATGAACCGTGGCATCAGCGAGGCCATGGACGACTTCAACAGCGACCCCGAGATGTGGATCGTCATCTTCACGGGGGCGGGCGAGCGGGCGTTCTGCGCGGGCGCGGACCTCGGCAGCACGATCCCGAACGCGACGGCCAACGCGCGGTCAGAGCCACTGCAGGTGAATGAGCACCGCTCCTTCGACCGGGTGTTCAAGCCGATCCTCGCGGCGGTGAACGGGTTCTGCATCGCGGGCGGGCTCGAGATGATGCAGGGGATGGACATCCGCATCGCCTCGGAGAACGCGACGTTCGGGCTCGGCGAGGTGCGCTGGGGCATCGTGCCCTCGGGCGGCTCGCACGTGCGGCTGCCGCGGCAGATCCCGTGGGCGTGGGCGATGGAGCTGCTGATGACGGGGCAACGCATCACGGCGCAGCAGGCGTACAACTGCGGCCTCGTGAACCGGGTCGTGGCGCCTGACCAGCTGATGGCGGAGACCGAGCGGTTCGCGGACATGATCTGCGACAACGGCCCTTTGGCGGTGCGAACGGCCAAGGAGATCGCGGTGCGCGCCTCGATGGGGATGTCGTGGGAGCAGGGCTTCGCGCTCGAGTCAGTGCTCGCGACGCGCGCGTTCGGCAGCGAGGACGCCGTCGAAGGGCCGAAGGCGTTCATGGAGAAGCGGAAGCCGAACTTCAAGGGACGATGAGCCCCGACCCGCCTCGATAGGAGTCAGTCGAGGTGGGGGAGGACCACACGCAGGTCAGCGACGAGGCGCTCCATCGCCAGGCGACGGAGCGCCTCGTCACGTTCCCGCGGCACCGACGACGGGTGGACGGTGAGGGTGACGTGCGGCGCGAGGAGCGACTCGATGAAGCGCCCGCGCTGGCGGGTGACGCTCACGCCGGGGCCAAGCAACGCCTTCGCCGCCGTGGCGCCGAGGCAAACGAGCACCTGCGGGCGGACCACTTCGATCGCTGCCTGTAGCCAGGGCTGGCAGGCCTCGATCTCGCGGGCGTTCGGGGTCGTGTGGATGCGACGCTTACCTTGAGGCTCCCAGCTGAAGTGCTTCACGGCGTTGGTCACGTAGGCAAGACGGCGATCGATGCCGGCCGCCTCGAGGGCGGCGTCGAGGAGGTGGCCGGCAGGGCCCACGAACGGCCGGCCGCGCGCGTCCTCGACGTCGCCGGGCTGTTCACCGACGAGCATGAGAGGTGCCGCCTCAGGGCCTTCGCCGAAGACCGTCTGGGTCGCGCGGGACCAGAGGTCGCAAGCGCGGCAGGCGGATGCGGCAGCGCCGAGAGCGGCGAGCGTGGGGTGGGAAGGGATGAGTGCCTCGGCGGGTCCATGAGGCGGGTCGGGGACGGTCATACGTCCAGTGTAGGAACGGCCGCGAGCGGGCCTCGGGGCGGGGG
>JAIBBD010000051.1 GCA_019694855.1 Dehalococcoidia bacterium | reverse complement strand
CCCGCCATGCCCCCCTCCGAGCCCCACGCCCCCACCCAGATCAGACCGAAGACCCTCGCCGACTACCTCGACGTCATGAGCAAGGCCGTCTTCCAGTCAGGCATCTCCTGGAAAGTCGTCGAGGCCAAGTGGGCCGGCACCCGGGACGTCCTCGCCGGCTTCGACCCGGCCGTCCTCGCCACATGGGGCGACTCCGAGGTCGACACTGCCTCCACCGATACCCGCCTCATCCGCAACCGTAAGAAGGTCCAGGCCATCACCGACAACGCCCGCTCCATGCTCGAGGTAGCCGCCACCCCCGCCGCCTTCCGCAAGTACCTCCGCTCCCACCAGGACTTCGACGGCACCGTCAAAGCGCTCCGCAAGCGCTTCAAGTTCCTCGGCGAGAGCGGCGCCTACTACTTCCTCTACGTCGTCGGGGAACAGGTCCCCGACTACGAGACCTGGTGCGAGTCTCGCGGCGTCACGCCCATGACCATGCGCTGAGTCCGATGCCCTGTGCATGGAGAGTCGGGAGGAGTGACGATGCGCGCACACATGACCAGTCGAGGACGGATCACTCTCCCCCGGGCGGTCCGTGACAGCCTCCACGTGGAGCCCGGCGACGAGTCGACTTCTACGAGCAGGACGGCCGTACCTGTGTGCGTCGCCGGATCGAGTTTCGACGCCGGCGGCGGACGAGCTGATTGCGAGTCCCTGACAGGGGAGTGGACCCGCTGACCGCAATGCCCGTATCCGCGGTATCCCTGACCGCCTTGCCCATCCCCGTCGGCCGTCCGATACTGTCTGCTCCGGTGTAGCCACTCGGCCGCTTCGGCTCGCCCGCTGCTGCGATCGTCCGCGCCGGGCTGTATCGTGTGTGCGTCGGACGGCGCGCCCGCTTCTTGTTCTTGGTGGGGGATCGGTTGAAAGAGTACGAGCTTCTGTTCATCGTCAGTCCACGCGTCGCCGCGGACGACGTCACTGCCGCCATCGACCGCGTTGCCGGCCTCGTCACCGCCGGCGGCGGCGAAGTCCTCTCCACTGACAACTGGGGTCGCCGCCGCCTCGCCTACCCCATCAAGCACTACTTCGAGGGCACCTACGTCCTCTTCACCCTGCGCATGCCGCCCGCCGCAGCCGCGCCCCTCGAGGCCTCCCTCATCATCTCCGAGGAAGTCATTCGCCACCTCCTCACCGAAGGCATCATCCCGCCGGCCAACCGTGACCGTGGGCCCGCCTCCTACGAAGACCGCGACCGGGATCGCGACCGCACGCCCGCTCCGGCTGCTGCCGCCCCTGCCCCTGCAGAGGCTCCCGTCGCTGTCGTCGAGCCGCCCGCCGAAGCTCCGGCTGCGGAGCCGGTGCTTGCCGAGGCCGCCCCGGCCGAGGCGAGCGAGGGCGAATCCGCCGCGACTGAACCCGCGCCGGCCGCGACCGAGTAGCATCTCCCCATCCGAAGGGAGGGTGCACCATGGCGAGCCTCAACAAGGTCATGATCATCGGCAACCTCGGCGCTGACCCCGAGATGCGGTACACCGCGAACGGCAACGCCGTCACCACCTTCAACGTCGCGACCAACGAGTCGTGGACCGACCAGCAGGGTGAGCGCCGCGAACGCACCGAGTGGTTCAGCGTCGTCACCTGGAACCGCCTCGCCGAGACCTGCGCCCAGTACCTCACCAAGGGGCGCCAGGTCTACGTCGAAGGCCGCCTGCAGACCCGCTCCTGGGAGGGCCAGGACGGACAGAAACGCTATCGCACCGAGGTCATCGCGGAGACCGTCCGCTTCCTCGGTGGCCGCGACGGCGGCGGTTCCGAGGGCTATGGCGCTGGCCTCCCCGTCGGACCCGACGCCGACGGCGATATCGACCCGGACGACCTGCCGTTCTAGGACGGCGGGCTGCCCGCCTCAGCGGGCAGACCACTGGAGAAAGAGCACCGATGGTAAACGAAGCAGACGCCCCCGCGGCTCCGGCAGCGCCGGCCGCCCCCGCTGACGAAGCGCCTCGAGAGGCGCGCGCCGAGCGCGCTCCGGACCGCGAGGACCGAGGCGAACGCCGGGGCGGCGGCCGCTTCGGCGCGCGCCGTCGCGGCTGCGAGTTCTGCATCGACAAGATCGACCAGCCGGACTACAAGGACGTCGCCACCCTGCGCCGCTACATCACCGACCGCGGCAAGCTCGAGCCCCGGCGCAAGGTCGGCACCTGCGCGAAGCACCAGCGCCGCGTCGCCGTCGCCGTCAAGCGAGCCCGCACCATCGCGCTCCTGCCGTACACCGCCGAGCACGTCCGCGTCTCTGGCGTCCCCGGTGGGCGCTCCGCCAGCCCCGGGGGCCGGCGCTAACGCGCGACATCGCTCCTCACCTGACGGCCGAGGCGTCCGCGCTCCCCGACCGACCGGCCAGGCTTCGAGACTGACGAAGGGATTCGGACTGTGGCCGGCAAAGCCCCGCGCAGTAAGACCACCCGGTCGCGGCCGGCCCGGCCTGCCAACAAGCGCTACCCCGAGACGCGCATGGAGCGCGGCGTCCTCCTCGCCGTGGGCGCTGTCCTCGGCGTCGCCGCGATCGTCGTCCTCGCCGGCCTCTACGTCACCGAGTACCGGCCGCCCCGCGCGCACGCCGTCACCATCAATGGCCAGAGCTACAACGCCGACGCCGTGAAGCGCCGCGGCTCGTATCTGCTCCGCTACGAGGCCGAGGCCGCCCAGGACATCACTCAGGACGTGCTCGTGGAGCGCACGGTGGACCGCATGGTTCGCGACGAGGTCCTCAACACTCGCGCCGCCGCCCTCGTCGGCGAAGTCACCGATGCGGACGTCGACCAGGACTACCGCGTCCAGCTCGGCTTCGCCACGCCCACTGCCACCGCGACCCCTACGCGCTCCGCCAGCGCCACGGCCACCCCGGCGCCGACCCCGGCGGCCACCGCCACCCCGACCGAAGTCATCACGCCTGATGCGGCGCAGCTCCGTCGCCAGGAAGCTGACTTCGCCACCGCCGTCACGGCCCTGTACAAGTCCGCTGGCCTGCACCGCGACGAGTTCTACCGCATCGCCCGCGCGCAGATCTACGAGACGCGCCTGCGCAACAAGTTCAGCACCGACGTCGGGAAGACGGCCCCGCAGATCAAGCTGGAAGTGATTCGCGTGAACGACCAGGCCACGGCGCAGAAGCTTCGTGACCAGGCCGTCGCGGGCGCGGACTTCGTCCGCCTCGCCGCCCAGAATTCGGTCCTTCCCACCGCGAAGCAGGACGGCGGCGAGCTCGGCTGGAAGTTGGTCGCGACGCTCGAGGACAACGTCCGCAGCGCCGTCGAAACCCTTCCCAAGAACGGCATTTCCGCCATCATCCCCGTCGACCGCTTCTTCGAGGTCTACCGCGTCGTCGAGGCAAAGACGGACCGCGACCTCGACTCCACCCAGGCGGACACTCTCGTCCAGGAGAAGCTCGACGCCTGGTTTGAGCAGGAGACCCCAAACGTTCAGGTCGAACGCGACATCTCCGACGGCGAGAACAAGTGGATCCGTGACGCCATCATCAGCGACGCCCGCGGCCGCGGCCCCGTCACGACGCCCACGGCCACCGGCACGGCCACCCCGCGTGGCTAACATCGGACTCGCACTGCTTGGCGCTCGCCCCGGCAACGTCGGCGGCGGCGTGCTCGCAGCGTTCGAGGCCGCCCACGACCGCTATTCGGCGCACGTTGGCCGCACCCTCGAGCTGCGCCACATCCTCGTGCGCGACGCCTCGACGCCTCGAGCGGGCGTCCCTGCCGCGCTCCTCTCGACGGACTTCGACGCCATCCTCGCGGACCCCGAGGTGCACATCGTCATCGAGGTCATGGGCGGCGAGACCCCCGCCCGTGACTACATCGAACGCGCCCTCGCCTCGGGCCGTCACGTCGTGACGGCGAACAAGGAGGTGATGGCGAAGCATGGCGCGGACCTGCTGGCGACCGCTGCGAAGCACGGTGTCCGCCTGCTCTACGAGGCCTCGGTTGGTGGCGGCATCCCGATCATCAGCCCGCTCTCTCGCGACCTCCTCGCCAACGACATCACCGCCGTCACCGCAATCATCAACGGCACCACCAACTACATGCTCACCGGCATGGCGAGCGGCCACGTTGACTACGCCGATGCCCTCGCCGAGGCGCAGCGCCTTGGCTACGCCGAGCCCGACCCCACCGCGGACGTCGAGGGCATCGACGCCGCCTACAAGCTCGCCATCCTCTGCGGCCTCGCCTTCCACGTCGCCGTGTCCCCGGACGATGTCGCCCGCCAGGGCATCTCGAGTCTTGCCGCCCGTGACTTCCGCTACGCGGACGCCCTCGGTTACGCCATCAAGCTGCTGGCCACCGCGCGCCTGCTCGACGGGGGCCTGGTCGCGTCGGTGCAGCCCACCCTGATCCACCGCGACGAGCCGCTCGCCAAGGTCGACGGCGTCCTCAACGCCATCCAGATCGAGGGCGACCTCGTGGGCCGCGTGCTCTTCCAGGGCCGCGGCGCCGGCCCGGGCCCCACCGCCAGCGCGATCCTCGCCGACGTCCTCGATGTCGCGCGTGACATCGTTGCAGGACGGCAGCCCACCGAGGCTATCCAGCGCCGCGCCGTGCCCGTGCACGCCCCCGGCGTCCATCGCTCGCGCTACTACCTCCGCGTCACCGTCGCCGACCAGCCCGGCGTCCTTGCGCGCATCAGCGGGATCCTCGGCGACCGCGAGATCAGCATCGCCTCGGTCATTCAGTTCGAGACCGACGAGGACGCCCGCACTGCCGAGCTCGTGATCACGACCCACCAGGCGACGGGATCGGCCCTCGATACCGCCCTCGCCGACATCCGTGCACTCGACACCGTCACAGAGATCGGCAACGTGCTGCCGATGGCCGGCTAGCCGGCGCAACGAGGAGGCCTCCGCGTGCCGCCCGAGCCCCTGACCTCCACCGTCTGGCTCGAACAGCAGCTCCAGCGCGCTCTCGCTCGCATCGATGCGCTCGCCCACGAGGTTGACGCACTGAACGCCGCCCTCCGCACCGAGCAGGCCAACGCCACGCAGCTCCACGAGGAGCTCGCGCTGCTCAACGGCCGCACGATTCGCCACGAGACCAGCCTCGATCTGGTCCGGCGTCTGCAGACGCAGGTCGCGGCCCTCGAAGGCGGCGTCGAAGCCGAGGCTTCCCTCCGCCGCGACTCTGCTGGCGCGTTCGACCGCGAGCAGCACCGTGACGCCGCATCCCTCCACGCCCTCGAGGCCGTGGTCGACCGCGTCGAGGGCGCACTCACGCGTCTCGACCAGCGCCTCGACTCCATCGAGGAGCGCCAGCGCGCCCTTACCGCCGACGTGACAGCGACGGCTCGCGCCGACAATTCCGTCGACGCGGCCCTCGAGGCGCTCGACCGCCGCATTGAAGCGCTCGCCGCCAGCGTCCGCCGCGACGACCATGAGCTCGCCGCGACGTCTGCCGTCCTCCCCGAGCTGCGCCTCGAGGTCGCAGCGTTCGAGGCTCGCCTCGCGGCCGTGCAGGACACCCAGCGCCGCCTCGATGACGACGTCACGCAACTGCGGTCGAGCGCCGGTCTGCCCGACCTCGTCGCCGATGCCGCCGAACAGGTGCGCAGCCTCCGCGAACGCGTCGAGGCTCGGCTTCAGCCCATCGAGGAAGCCGTCGCTTCCCGCGACGAAGCCGAGCGCCTGGTCACCGAGCAGCGTGACCTCCTGCGTCGCGAGCTCGCCGCCCACGAGGCGCATCTGGCCCGTCTCGACGCCGGCATCGAGGCCCAGCGTGACCTCCTCCTCGAACATGTCCGCCGCGCCACCGCTGCCGCCGAGGACGCTGGCCGCCGCCAGCTCCAGGAGATCGACCGTCAGGCCCGCGCTGGCCGCGAGCTGCTTCGCCAGCTCACCGAGCGCGCTCAAGAAGGATCGCGAGAACAACCCCTATGACCCCAACCGCCCGCTTCATCATGGAGCGCTACGCTTCGCTGCTCCCCGTGACCGAGCACACCCCGCTCGTCACGCTCGGCGAAGGCGGCACGCCGCTCGTCCGCTCGCGCTCCATCGGTCCCGAGCTCGGCCTCGAGGCGCTCTACTTCAAGCTCGAGTACGCCAACCCCACGGGCTCCTTCAAGGACCGCGGGATGGTGATGGCCGTCGCCAAGGCCGTCGAGGAAGGCGCGACCTCGCTGCTCTGTGCCTCCACCGGCAATACGTCCGCCTCGGCCGCCGCGTACGCCGCTCGCCACGGCCTCCGCGCCTACGTCGTCGTCCCCAGCGGCCGCATCGCCTCCGGCAAGCTCGCGCAGGCCGTCGCCCACGGCGCCGAGATCGTCGCCATCGACGGTTCCTTCGATGACGCCCTCCGCATCGCCAAGCAGCTCGCCGAGCGCCCCGGCGTCGCTCTCGTCAACTCTGTCAACCCCTACCGCATCGAGGGCCAGAAGACCGCCGCCTTCGAGGTCGTCGACGACCTCGGCGACGCCCCCGATCTCCTCTGCATCCCCGTCGGGAACGCCGGCAATATCACCGCCTATTGGCGCGGCTTCGTCGAGTACCAACGCCTCGAGCGCGCCTCGAAGCGGCCCTCCATGTGGGGCTTTCAGGCCGCCGGCGCCGCGCCGCTCGTCCTCGGCCACCCCGTCGAGAAGCCCGAAACGATCGCCACGGCCATCCGCATCGGCAACCCCGCCTCCTGGGAGGGCGCCATCACCGCCCGCGACGACTCCAACGGCGTCATCGAGGCCGTCACCGACGACGAGATCCTCGAGGCCTATCGCCGCCTCGCCGCCACCGAGGGCGTCTTCTGCGAGCCCGCCTCAGCCGCCTCGGTCGCCGGCCTCCTCAAGCGCGCTCGCGCCGGCGCGAGCCTTGCGGGCCTCACCGCCGTCTGCGTCATCACCGGCCATGGCCTGAAGGACCCTGACACCGCCATGACCATCGAGGCGGTCCGTCACAACGTCCCCGCCGACCTCGCAGCCGTCGAGGAGAGCCTCGGCTGGCGCTAGTCTCACCCCCCGCTTCGGAGGTGCCGCGTGCCTGACGAAAAGGTAAAGGGTCCCGCTTCCTATTTCCCGTCCATCGAGAAGAAGTACGGGAAGCCAATCGCGGAGTGGCAGGCGATCGTCCGCGCGAGTCCGCTCACGAAGCACATGGAGCTGGTCAACATGCTCAAGACAGAGCACGGCATGGGCCATGGCCATGCGAATGCCATCGTCGCCTACACGCTTGCCGACGACGCGAGCTAGCCACCGGCTGGCCATCCACGGTTCCATCGCTGCGGCGTGCTACGATCGCGTTTACGCGCTCGCTCCTGCGGAATCGAGGCCGATGCCGTGACCACCATCTTGCCCGCCGCGAACGCCTACGACGTCGATGCCGCGCAGCGCATCGTCCGCGACCTTCTCATCGCTATCGGTGAAGACCCCGACCGCGAGGGTCTCCGCGAGACCCCCCGCCGCATCGCCTCAATGTACCAGGAGCTCTTCGAGGGGCTCCGTCAGGACCCTGTCGCCGTCCTCTCCGTCGGCTTCGAGGAAGGCCACGACGAGATGGTCATCCTCCGCGAGATCCCCTTTTACTCAATGTGTGAGCACCACTTCATGCCGTTCCACGGCGAAGCCCACGTCGGCTACCTGCCGGACGGCCGCATCGTCGGCCTCTCGAAGATCGCCCGCGCCGTCGACATCTTCGCCCGCCGCCCGCAGGTCCAGGAGCGCCTCACCGGCCAGATCGCCGATTGCATCGAGCAGGTCCTGGGCGCGAAGGGCGTCGGCGTCGTCATCGAGGCGGAGCACCTCTGCATGACGGCTCGAGGCGTGCGCAAGCCCGGCTCGAAGATGGTCACCTCCGCGATGCGCGGCCGCTTCCGCACCGACCAGAACACCCGCCAGGAGTTCCTCGGCCTCATCCGCCCCGACTAGCCCTATCCTGTCGAGGAACATGCGCGTCGCCGTCCTCTCGCTGCACACCTCGCCCCTCGCGCCGCTCGGCGGACGCGAGACCGGTGGCATGAACGTCTACGTTCGCCATGTCGCCGCCTCCCTTGCCGCCTCCGGCATCGATGTCGATGTGTTCACGCGCCGCATCGACCCCGCAACCCCCGCGGTCCAGCCGCTCGAGGGCGCGCGCCTCATCCAGGTCGCCGCCGGTCCCGAAACCCACCTCGAGAAAGAAGACCTTGTTGGCTACGTCGAGGAGTTCGCCCGCGGCGTTGAGTCCTTCCGCGCCCGCGAAGCCCTCGACTACGACCTCATCCACTCGCACTACTGGTTGGCGGTCGAGGCCGGGGACGCACTTGCCCGTCGCTGGCACATCCCCCACGTCGCGATGTTCCACACCCTGGGCGACGTCAAGCTTCGCGCCCGCGCCTCCGAGCACGAGTCACCTGCACGCCTCGAGGCCGAGCGCCGCCTCGTCCACTCCGTCGACCACATCGTCGCGGCGACGCAGCACGAACGGCAGCTGCTCAAGCAGCTCTACCGCGTGTCCCCGCAGCGAGTCGCCGTCATCCCGCTCGGCGTCGACCTCGAGGCCTTCCACCCCCGTCCCCGCGCCGAGGCCCGGGCAGCGCTCGGCCTCCCGACGCAGGAGCACGGCGATGGCCACCTCCACGTCGTTCTCGCGGTCGGCCGCATCGAACCCCTGAAAGGCTTCGACATCCTCATCCGCGCCCTCGCCGAGATGACCGAGCGCGATCACGTCCGCCTCATCATCGTCGGCGGCGACGACCGCGCCGCCACCGAGCTGGCCCGTCTCCGCGCCGTGGCCGATGAGGTCGGCGTCAGCGACGCCGTCAGCTTCGTCGGTGCAGTCCCCCATGAGCGCCTGCAGACCTACTACAGCGCCGCCGACGTCGTCGCCGTCCCCTCGTTCTATGAGTCCTTCGGCCTCGTCGCCATCGAAGCCCTCGCCTCCGGCGTCCCGGTCGTCGCCTCGAGGGTGGGCGGCCTCACCTCCACCGTCGCCGACGGCCGCACCGGCTACCTCATCCCGTGGCGCTGCCCCGGCCCCTTCGCCGAGAAGCTCGACCTCCTCTTCGAGAACGAGTCCCTGCGCGCCGCCCTGGGCGCCGCCGCCGCCCGCTCGATGCAGCCCTACTCCTGGGACGCCGTCGCCGCTTCCCTCTACGACCTCTGCCAAGACCTCGTCGCGGCTCCGCTCCCCGCCGCCATCGCCGGCGACGGCTAACCCTCTCTCTCTTACGGCAGAGGGTGGGGTGAGGGGCCTCCCGCGCCCGCTACCGGACGCGTGCCACTCGACAAACGTGAGAATCCGGGCCACGGATGAGCCAGCGACCGGCTCGTCGCGTACCATCGATCGAGGAGCCACCGGCCTCGATAGAAACGGCAGCGACCCATGGTGACCCAGACCCCGCTCGACCAGATCACCGATGCCACCGAGCTCTTCGACGCCGTCGAGCCGAAGCGCGCCATGGTCATCATGGCCCACCCAGATGACTGCGAATTCATGTGTGGAGGCACCGTCGCCGTCCTCACCGGCCGCGGTTGGGAAGTCGACATCGTCGTCGTCACCAGCGGCAACAAGGGCACCAAGGACCCCGCCATGACCGCCCAGCGCCTTGCGGGCACCCGCGAGGAGGAACAGCGCGCCGCCGCCCGTATCCTCGGCGCCCGCGAGCCCGTCTTCCTCGGCTACCACGACGGCTCCGTCCTCGACAACGACGAGCTTCGCGAGACCGTCGTCTACCAGCTCCGCCGTCGCCGCCCGGAGCTCGTCATCACCTGGGATGGCTTCCGCCCCGGCTTCAACCACCGCGACCACCGCAACGTCGGTCGCGCCACCTACGACGCCATCTACCCCGCCGCCGACGACCACCTCTACCATCCCGAGCACAAGCTCGAAGGCCTCGAGCCCCACCGTCCCCGTGTCCTCCTCCTCGGCGGCACCAATGAGGCCGACCTCCACGTCGACATCGAGCGCGTCCTCCGCCGCAAGGCGCGCGCCGTCCTCGCCCACACCTCCCAGATGCGCGGCCGCACCGAGGACGAGATGCTCCGCTTCCTCCGCGAACGCGCCCGCGCCGTCGCCCCGGCCGACGCCATCAGCCCCACCGTCCGCGAGGCCTTCCGAAAGGTCGTCTTCCCCCGCTAACGCCCCGCGTCTCCGGTTGGCCTCGGTTCGCGAGGAATCAGGCGCCATCCCGCAAATGCTGGCGCTCCCTGCGATACTCGAAGCGTCAGCCGTGCCCAGCAGACCGAGGAAGCGCCGACATCGTGCCGCAGGGCCTCAACCGCTACCTGCTCCCTGCCGCCGGCCTGCTCCTCACCTTCCTCGTCAGCGGCGCCATCGTCTTCGCTGTTGCCTCCTTCTTCCTCGGCGGCTCCGATGACGAGGCCAGCCCTGCCCCGACGGCCACCGCCACGCCCACTATCGAGGTCAGATCCAGCCCGACGCCGACTCCGACGCGCCTCGCGACTTTGACGCCGACGCCGGTCCCCAACGTCACGCCAACCTCCACCCCCACCCCCGCACCGACGCAGCTTCCGGTGACTCCGGCTCCTCTCCCGACCGAGCCGCCTCGTCCCGCACCGACGCAGGCGCCGCCCGTCACCTCCACGCCCGCGAACTTCGCCGGCGTCTGGCGCATCGCGGACACTGTCCTCCAGGGACGAGGTGCCGGCCAGACCTTCACGTTCGAGGTCTCGATCACCCAGACGGGCAACGCGATTCAAGGCGGCGCGGCCGGCGTCATTGCCCTCGCTGGCACCGCCGCCGGCAACATCGCCACCGTCGAGTTCTCGCAGCCCGCCCTCGGCATCACCGGCATCTTCATCTGGACGCTCGGCGCCGACGGCAACGCTACAGGCACGTTCACCAGCAACGTCCCGAATAGCGGCACGAGTCAGCTCATCCGGCTGCGCTGACCCCGGGTTCGGGGGCAGACGAAGCGGCGGCGAGTTTCCCTGTCGCCTCTTTGCTGGGCCGCCCGCGCGCGCTACTCCGTTTCGAGGGGAAACGCCCGACCCGAGCTCGTATCGATGCGGAAGCTTGCATCCTCCGGGAGCTGGCTGAGGTCGACAATCGCGGCGCTCAGCCGGGCGTTTGAGGTAGCCTGCGCTCGGTCGAGGACGCGCGCCTGCACCTCCTCGGGGTCGATCGGGCGCCCGCCTTCCAGCTGCACCTCCTGGTGCGTCCCGATCACATTCCCGGCCTCGTCATGAATCGCGAGGTCGAGCGTCACGCCGGCGGTGAGCCGGCTCGCTCGCCCCCACCGCCCCAGGTCGGGCCGCCGGTCCCAGATCATCCCGACAGCCACAGCCGTCACGTTCTCCGTCTGTAACTGAAACGTGAGACGGTCCGTTGTCAGCCACACCGTGCTGTCCTTGAGCACGTTCGGCATTGGGATCGTCATCCCGGCAACCACTGTCGTGGGCGTCATCGGCGTCTCAATCCACGTACGCGCGAATCGAGGCTGGAATGGCTCGAAGCGCTCACCATTCTGCGCGTCGTAGTAGCTCAACTGGATGTTCGCCTGCACCGGCGCGTACTCGAAGCGCGCCGTACGCGTGGACCACCCAAGCCCCGACGCACGACGGGACAGGGCCGTCGTGTAGAACAGCTCAGTCATCCGACCACCTCCCGCTTGCACACCTGAAATCGAGGGCGGCGGGTCTCCCCCGCCGCCTTCTGGATACACCCGATCGAAGTGTCCTAGACTGCCCCGCCCCGAGCCTTCAGCAGGTCACGGATCTCCTGCAGCAGCGCGATGTCCTCAGGCGTGGCCGCCACCTCGGCGACTTCCTTCCGCTTGCGCATCTCCATCAGCCGGTTCACCGGCATCACGAGCACGAAATACACCGCCGCCGCGATGATCAGGAAGTTGATCGCTGCGTTCAGCACCGCCCCGATCGAGAACTGCGCGTTGTTGATCGTGAACGTCGCCACGCTGCTCAGGTCTGGCTGGCCCCCGATCGCCGCGATCAGCGGGTTGATCAGGTTCTCCACGAGTGCTGTCACGACCGCCCCGAACGCCGCGCCGATGACCACCGCGACAGCGAGGTCGATCACGTTCCCCCGCATGATGAAGTCTCGGAACCCGCTAACCATGTTGTTCATCGTCA
This sequence comes from Dehalococcoidia bacterium, assembly GCA_019694855.1. Taxonomy (GTDB): domain Bacteria; phylum Chloroflexota; class Dehalococcoidia; order UBA2979; family UBA2979; genus JAIBBD01. Next base: position 3,645 of record JAIBBD010000051.1, on the reverse strand, counting down.
ACTCCTTTCCCTGCATCGAAGCCGATGCCCCCACTCGCCGCCGCGCATGATACGTGACGGCGATGCGCGGCGAGTAAACGCCTGTTCACCCCGGTCAACCGCAATTGATCACTTGCCTGCGCGTACACCCGTTCGCTAGTATTCTCTTCATCGAGGCGGCAGTTGCGCCGCTCCCCCTCCGCTCCGATAGAGCGTTGACACAGTTCCACCTCGCCCGTAACATCCAAGTTCGCGTTCCGAGAACGACGCACGTTCACGTGTGGCGGTCGGTGGCACGAACGCGGTGACGACCAGCGGCACCCTGACCCGCGCTCCTTGAGGGCGCTCTCGCCGCAATGGTTCACCGCGCAGCCTTCCGGCCGTTCTTGCTGCCCTCGATATGGCCTCCACCTCGGTGGACAACCTGCCGTAGCCCGGGCGTTTGCGAGTGGAGTCGCAGTGCCGACGATTAATCAGCTGGTCCGGCATTCCCGCCAGCCGGTCATCAAGAAGACCAAGGCGCCCGCGTTGCGCTTCCGCTTCAACGCGCTCAAGAGCCGCACGACCCGCTCGCCCAAGGGCTCGCCCCAGAAGCGCGGCGTCTGCACTCAGGTGCGCACCGTCACCCCCAAGAAGCCGAACTCCGCGCTTCGCAAGGTCGCGCGTGTCCGCCTCTCCAACGGCATCGAGGTCACCGCGTACATCCCGGGTGAGGGGCACACCCTCCAGGAGCACTCGGTCGTCCTCATCCGCGGCGGTCGTGTGAAGGACCTGCCCGGCGTCCGCTACCACATCATCCGCGGCGCTCTGGACGCCCAGGGCGTCAAGGATCGCAAGCGCGGCCGCAGCAAGTACGGCACGCGGAAGGGCTAGGAGCAGCGAGATGGCACGTCGCAATCGCCCGCCTACCCGCCCGGTCGCGCCTGACCCGCGCTTCCAGTCGCGGTTGGTGACCTCGTTCACCAACAAGCTCATGCACAACGGCAAGAAGAGCGTTGCCGAGCGCATCGTCTACAGCGCGCTCGACCGCGTCGAGCAGCAGACCGGCCGCTCCTCCATCGACGTCTTCGACCAGGCCGTCCGGAACGCCACCCCCGTCATCGAGGTCAAGCCTCGCCGCGTCGGTGGCGCCACCTACCAGGTGCCGGTCGACATCCGCAGTGAGCGCCGGCAGGCGCTCGCGATTCGCTGGCTGCTCGCTGGCGCTCGCAACCGCAACGGTCGTTCCATGTCCGAGCGGCTCGCCGCCGAGCTCATGGACGCCGCCAACAACACAGGGACCGCGATTCGGCGCAAAGAAGACACCCACCGGATGGCCGAGGCCAACCGCGCCTTTGTGCACTACCGCTGGTGAACGCTCCAGGCGTCTGACTTCCCCCGGCTTCGCCGGGGTTGTCAGTGTCCCGGGCCGAAGCAAGGACGACTGAACGAACTATGCCACGCACAGCGCCGCTCGAGCGGGTACGCAATATCGGCATCATCGCGCATATCGATGCCGGTAAGACGACCGTGACCGAGCGCGTCCTCTACTACACGGGCCGCACCCATCGCATCGGCGAGACCCACGAGGGCACCGCCATCATGGACTGGATGGAGCAGGAGCGGGAGCGAGGGATCACCATCACCTCGGCCGCCACTACGTGCTCGTGGAACGACCACGCCATCAACATCATTGACACGCCAGGCCACGTGGACTTCACCGTCGAGGTGGAGCGCTCGCTCCGCGTCCTCGACGGCGGTGTCGTGGTCTTCGACGGCGTAGCGGGCGTTGAGCCTCAGTCCGAGACGGTCTGGCGTCAGGCCGACCGCTATCACGTCCCGCGCATCTGCTTCGTCAACAAGATGGACCGCACCGGCGCCGACTTTCAGCGCTGCGTCGACATGATCGTCGACCGCCTCGGTGCAGTCCCCGTCCCCCTGCAGCTTCCCATCGGAGCCGAAGACCGCTTCCAGGGCGTCATCGACCTCATCCAGATGAACGCCATCTATTTCGAGGGTGAGCGCGGCGCCGAGGTGTCCGTCCGTGACATTCCGGACGACCTGCGCGACGCCGCAGAAGCTGCCCGCGAGGCCCTCGTCGAGCGCGTCGCCGAGAACGACGAGCAGCTCATGGTCTCTTTCCTCGAGGGGCATGACATCGACATCACCGAGCTGAACAAGGCCATCCGGCGCGCCACCATCGCCGGCGACATCGCCCCGGTCCTCTGTGGCTCCGCCCTCAAGAACAAGGGCGTCCAGGCGATGCTCGACGCCGTCATCACGTACCTCCCCTCGCCCGTCGACATCCCGCCCGTCCAGGCGCACCCCGTGGGCGACGACGAGGCCACGGTCGAGCGCCGTGCCGCCGACGACGAGCCGCTGACGGCGCTCGCCTTCAAGGTGGTCGCCGACCCCTTCGTCGGCCGCCTCGTCTTCTTCCGCGTCTACTCTGGCGTGGCCAAGAGCGGCGACCAGGTGCTGAACACGACGCGCGACAAGCGCGAGCGCTTCGGGCGGCTGCTGAAGATGCACGCCAACTCCCGCGAGGACATCGAGGCCGTGTACGCCGGCGACATTGCCGCCGCCATCGGGCTCAAGGACACCTTCACCGGTGACACCCTCTCGACCCGCGAGGCCCCGGTCATGCTCGAGACGATCTCGTTCCCCGAGCCCGTCATCTCCGTCGCCATCGAGCCCAAGACTCGCGAAGACCAGGAGAAGCTCGGCGATGCGCTCCAGCGCCTCGTCGAGGAGGACCCGACCTTCCGCGTGCGCTTCGACCAGGAGACGGGTCAGACGGTCATCGCCGGCATGGGTGAGCTCCACCTCGAGGTCATCGTCGACCGCATGAAGCGCGAGTACAAAGTCGAGGCGAACATCGGCCGTCCTCAGGTCGCCTACCGCGAGACGGTCACCCGTCCCGCCCGCGCCGAGGGCCGCTTCGTTCGCCAGACCGGTGGCCGTGGTCAGTACGGACACTGCGTCCTCGAGATCGCTCCCCGCGAGCCCGGCTCCGGGTTCCTCTTCGAGGACAAGACCGTCGGTGGCTCCATCCCGCGCGAGTACATCAACCCGGTCCGCGCGGGCGTCGAGCAGGCGCTCCAGAGCGGCGTAAAGGCCGGCTTCCCGGTCGTCGATGTCTACGTCTCTGTCGTCGACGGGTCCTTCCACCCGGTGGACTCGTCGGAAATGGCGTTCACCACGGCGGGTTCGATGGGCATGCGCGCCGCGCTTGAAAGCGGCAGCTCCGTCCTCCTCGAGCCCGTCATGAAGCTCGAGGTCGTGACGCCGGACGACTACTTTGGCGATGTCCTCGGCGACATCAACTCGCGCCGCGGCCACGTCCAGGGCATGGATCAGCGTGGTAACACCCACGTCATCCGCGCCATGGTCCCGTTGGCAGAGACCTTCGGGTACGCCACCGACCTGCGTTCCAACACGCAGGGCCGCGCCACGTACTCAATGGAGTTCGATCACTACGAGCAGGTTCCGCCGAACGTCGCGGCGGAGATCAGCGGGCGCGACCGCGCGCGCGCAGGCGTCTGAGCAGGAGGGCACTTCGATGGCGAAGGGGAAGTTTGAGCGGAACAAGCCGCACGCGAACGTGGGCACGATTGGCCACGTGGACCACGGGAAGACGACGCTGACGGCGGCGATCACGAAGGTGCTGGCGCTGAAGGGCGAGGC
>JAIBBD010000124.1 GCA_019694855.1 Dehalococcoidia bacterium | reverse complement strand
TACACGGTGGAGAACCTCGCGGAGTGGGAGACCTCGTTCGCGAAGTTGATGGCGGAGCCGGCCACGGGGGAGTGGTTCATGCGGATGACCGAGGTGGTGGAGGGCGGGAGCCGGGAGTTCTACCACCTGGTCGACTAGGAGCGCGGACGCCGGCGGGCCCTCGTGCGGGGCTCGCCGGCCTCGTGAGTTAGCTCGAGACGACGACCGGGCCTTCTTCGACGACGCTGGCGGCCTGGAAGAGGCCCATGTTGGCGCGCACCCAGGCGACGGCGTGGTTGTTGGCCTCGGCGGCGGTCTCGGGGGTCTCGAAGTAGGTGATGGAGACCATGCGGCCGCCTTCCTCGCCCACGTCGACGAGGTGGAAGGCGGCGAAGCCGGGGAGCTGGCGGAGCTCGGGCAGGAATTCGTCGCGGACGTGCCGGATGAAGTCCTCGTGGTTCAGGATGTGCTGGTACTGGCGTACGACGGAGTACATGGTCGCTCTCCCGGTCGAGTCTCGCTGGGTCGGATAGGCGCAGTCGCCGCACCTCGCGGTGGCATAGCGGGCGTCACGCTACGGCCCCTCGGGGAGAGGAGCAAGCGCCTCGGATGTTGCCAAGGGCGGCGAGGGACGTCGGGGGTCAGCGCCGGACACCGCCCGGCGAGGCCGAGGAAGACGAGCGCGGCGCGATTCAGCCGGACGAGATCCCCGTCGCTGAGGCGGCCGAGCCGGTGACCGAGCGCCCGGCGCGCGGTTACTGGTAGATGACGAGGTCGGGCTGGCGGGGGAGGGCGAGGACCTCGGACGGGGCGAGGAGGGGGACGTCCCAGCCCTCGAAGAGCTTGAAGCCGGCGTAGGGGGCGGTGGGAGCGGAGCCGAAGGCGGCGTAGGCGCCGAGCTTGGTGGCGAGGTTTCCCCAGGCGTCGACATCGATCACGCGCTGCACCTCGGGGAGGTCCTGCCAGGGGGCAGAAGCGGTGAGCATGTCGGCGCGGAACTGGTGGACGACGAGGAGCTTCGGAGGCAGGCCATGCTGCCGGACGAGGCCGGCGAGGTAGGACTGCACGGCGTTCACCTCGGCGGCGTCGACGCTGCCGATGACGCGGCCGGGCGCGCCGCCGCGGGCGCGCAGCGCGAACTCGGGGTCGAGCGCGAGGTGAACGAACGGCTCCGTGAGGAAGGGCTCGAGGCGGCGGGCTTCCTCGAGGGGATCGACCGTGCCGAGCTGGGTGTCGAGGATGAGGAGGACGGAGTTACGGCGCGCGGCCTCGACGTAGCTGGCGATGATGGCGGGGTCGAGGCGGCTGAGGTAGGTGCCGTCCGGGGTGCGGCCGGCCTGGGCGACGGAGACGATGAGGTCCAGGGCGCCGACGGCGCCTCGGTCGCCGTTCAGGGAGTCGTAGACCCAGACGAGGCGGCGGACCTCGGCGGCTGCCTCGTCCGGGGTGTACTTGCCGAGGTCGCCCATGGCGGGGATGCCGGGGTAGCCGTAGAGGGCAACGACCTGTGCGCGTTCGAGCAGCGGGCGGGCGTCGAGGGCGGCATCGATGACGGCGGGGACGCCGGTGGGCGGCCCCTCAACGGGGCGCGGAGCGACCTCGGCAGCGGGGGGCGCGGCGGGGAGTGGCGCGGCGAGCGCGTGCTGCTCGGGGGAGCGCGCCCAGGCGCTCGTCACCCCGGGGAGAAGGATGGCGACGAGCACGAGGGACGCGAGCCAGAGCGGCCGGATATCGGCCATGCGAGCGCTCCACGAGGGGAGACGAGGCGAAATCTAGCACAATCAGGAATGAGCGTAAACAGGTTCTCATTTCTTATCCACAGCACAGCGTCGTCGGGGCGTGCGTGGCGACGCCTCGTTACCCTGATCGTGAGCGCGAGGCGCGGGAAGGGATGGCGGAGATGCAACTCGGACTGATTGGACTCGGGCGGATGGGCGCGGGCATCGCCGAGCGCCTGCGCCGCGACGGGCACGACGTGATCGGATACGACCGCAACCCGGAGGTGAGCGACGTGGCCAGCCTGACGGAGCTGGTCGCACGCCTCGCCGCGCCGCGGGCGGTGTGGCTGATGGTGCCGGCGGGGGCGGCGACCGAGGCGACGTTTGAGGAGGTATTGGGGCTGCTCGAGCCGGGCGACACGATCGTCGACGGAGGGAACAGCTGGTACCGGGACTCGATCCGGCGGGGGGAGGCGGCGGCCGCCCGGGGCCTGCGGTTCCTCGACTGCGGGACCTCGGGCGGGATCTGGGGGCTGCAGAACGGGTTCTGCCTGATGGTGGGCGGGGAAAGCGAGGCGTTCGCATCGCTGGAGCCCGTGTTCGCCTCGCTGGCCCCGCCGGAGGGATACGGGCACATGGGGCCGGTGGGCGCGGGGCACTTCGTGAAGATGGTGCACAACGGGATCGAGTACGGGCTGATGCAGGCATACGCCGAGGGGTTCGCGCTGCTCGAGGCGTACGACGCGCCGATCGACCTGCGGGCGGTGTCGGCGCTGTGGAACCACGGGTCGGTGGTGCGGAGCTGGCTGCTGGAGCTGGCGGAGCGGGCGTTCGCCTCGGATCCGGCGCTCGAACGGCTGCGAGGGTATGTGGACGACTCGGGCGAGGGGCGCTGGACGGTGAACGAGGCGGTGGAGCGGGCGGTGCCGGCGCACGTGCTCGCGGCGGCGCTCTTCAATCGCTTCGACTCGCGGGACGACAACTCGTTCGCGATGCGGGTGCTGGCGGCGCTGCGCAACGAGTTCGGGGGGCATGCGGTGCGGCCGGCGTAGCGGGCACCTCGGAGGGAGGCCCGCACATCCTCCCTCGCGCGGGGAGGGGGAGAACGGCCAGACGAGCGGCCTCGATACGCGGCGGATTGAGCGGGGAGTGACAGGTCGGGGTCGCGTCGGGGGGTGGGGACTGGGACAGTGGCTGGCGTGGAAACGCCGGCCACGTATGGGACGCCTCGTCCTCGGACGGAGTACCGGGAGGAGCCGTGCAAGACGGCGCTGAACCGGGTGCGGGGGATGGGGTTCGGCTGGTCGTTGAACCCGTACATGGGGTGCGCGCACCAGTGCACGTTCTGCTACGTGCGCAACTTCGAGCG
>JAIBBD010000050.1 GCA_019694855.1 Dehalococcoidia bacterium | reverse complement strand
CGCGGCTGCAAATCGGTGACGCTGAACCTGCGCAGCGAGCGTGGCCGCGAGCTGTTCTACGAGCTCGTGCGCGAAGCGGACGTGTTCATCGAGAACAACGCGGCCAACGTGGCCGAGCACCTGCACGTCGACTATCCAACGCTGTCGAGCATCAACCCGCGGCTGATCATGGTGCGTTTCCCCGGATTCGGGACGGTCGGCCCGTACCGGCACTACAAGGGCTACGGCACGATCATGGAAGCGGTCGCCGGCCACACCGCGATCCGGGGCTACGAGGACTCCGACCCCTCCATGACTCCGAACTCGCTGCATGGGGACCCAAACGCGGGCGCGAACGTCGCGTTCGCAGTGCAGGCGGCGCTGTACGCGCGCGAGCGCACGGGGCAGGGGCAGGAGATTGACCTGTCGCAGGCCGAGGCGGTGCTCGGCCACCTCGCGTACGCGTTCATGGACTACTCGATGAACCGGCGCGTGCAGGGGCACTGGGGCAACCGCCACCCCTCGATGGCGCCATACGACGTCTATCGCTGCGCCGGCGACGACCGCTGGGTGGCGATCACGGTACCCTCGGACGAGGTCTTCGCCGCGCTCTGCCAGGCGATGGGTTGCCCCGAGCTGTCGAGTGACCCTCGGTATGCCACGGTGGTCGAGCGGTACGAGCATCGAGGCGAGCTCGACGCGGTCATCTCCGCATGGACCCGCGAGCGGGATGCCCGCGAGGTGATGGAGACGCTGCAGGTGGCCGGCGTCCCCGCTGCCGAGCTGACGCACCAGGAGGAGTTGACCGAACATCCGCAGCTCCTCGAACGGAAGTACTTCCAGCGGATCACCCACCCGGCGGCGGGCACGCACCAGTACCCGGGCCCGATGGGGAAGTTCGCGCGCAACTCACTGGTTCCCGTCCGTGGCCCCGCACCCACCCTCGGTCAGCACAACCGCGATGTGCTCTGCGGCATCCTCGGGCTTTCCGACGAGGAGTACCGGGCGCTCGAAGAGGAGCAGGTGATCGGGACGAGCTACCTCGAGAGCGCCGCGGCGTCCTGAGCCGTCAGGCAGCGCGCTCCTCCACGAGCGCGTCGAGCGCCTGCTGGTACGACTGTGGCCGGTGCGACAACGGGAAGCGCCGCGAGGGGTCGCGGCATACCTGCGGGTCGCGCAGCGTCTCGAGGAGCAGACGGGTCTCGCGCCTCGGCAGGCGCGCCAACGTCCAGGCGGCATGCTCGCCGATCGCCTCGCCGTGGCCGGGCAGCGGCAGATAGAGCCGCCGCTTGTGTTGGGCACGGCCCCAGCCGCGAATCAGGCCGCCGAAGGTCGTCCGCTCGGAGCCACAGACGTCGAACGAGCGCCCGTCGAGCTCACGGTCGAGGCAGGCGAGGCGAAGCGCCTCGGTCACGTCCGCAAGCGCGACCGGCTCGACGGGCACCCGCCGCCACGAGAAGAGCGGTACCACGGGCGAGCGGTCGACCAGGCGGCGCATCACCTCGAACAGCGTCCCGCCGCGACCCACGATGAGGGAGGAGCGCAGGATGACCGTGTGCAGTCCGGACTGCCGCACCGCCAGCTCGACGGCCCAGCGTCCGAGCAGGTAGCGGGAGACCGACGCTTCGGAGGCGCCCACGCAGCCAAGGAAGACGACCCTCTGCACGCCGGCCAGGCGCGCCGCGAGCATCGCGTTCTGCACCGCCTCGAGGTCGCTGGCGACAACGTCGCCGGGACGGTCGACGGTATGTACGAGGTAGACGAGCGTCTCGACGCCTTGCATGGCCTCGTGCAACCCGCGGCGGGACAGCAAGTCGGCTGTCACCGCCTCGTAGCCATGGTCGCGGAGGCGGACCGCGTCGAACTCGGAGCGCACAAGCGCCCGTACCGGTGGCGCGCCGCCCTCGTACGACGCGAACTCCTCGAGCAGGGCGCGGCCGACGAAGCCTGACGCGCCCGCGACGAGGATCACTGCACGCCTCGAGGGCTGCTAGATCGTGACCGCCCCGCGCTCGGCGCCGGAGACGTCACGGGCGTACTTCGCGAACACCCCGCTGGTGTAGCGCGGCGCGGGCGGCGTCCAGGCGGCGAGGCGAGCGCGGATCTCGTCGTCGCTCAGTTCGACGTCGAGGCGGCGCGCCTCGATGTCGAGGCTGACGATGTCGCCCTCACGAAGCGCGGCGATCGGGCCGCCCACGAACGCCTCGGGGGCGACGTGGCCGGCCATGAGGCCGCGGGTGGCTCCCGAGAAGCGGCCGTCGGTGAGCAGCGCGACGCTCTCACCGAGGCCCTCGCCGACCAGCGCGGCGGTCACGCCCAGCATCTCGCGCATGCCGGGACCGCCCTTCGGGCCCTCGTACCGAATGACGACGACATCGCCCGGGTTGATGCGGCGGTCGGTGACGGCCTGGAAGGCGTCCTCTTCGCGGTCGAAGACACGGGCGGGGCCGCGGTGCTGCATGCGCTCGTGGCCGGCGACCTTCACGACGCAGCCTGCGGGGGCCAGATTGCCCTTCAGGATCACGAGGCCGCCGGTCGCCTTCAGCGCCTTCTCGACGGGCAGGATGACATCCTGGCCGGGCTCCTCGGCGGCGTTGGCGCACTCCTCGGCGATCGTGCGGCCGGTGACGGTCATCGTGTCGCCGTGCAACTTGCCCGCCTCGAGCAGCCGCTTCGCGAGCAGTGGCGTGCCGCCAGCGCGGTCCATGTCGAGGGCGACATAACGGCCGCCGGGCCGCAGGTCACCGATCAGCGGCGTCTGCTCGCTGATCTTGTCGAAGTCATCGATGTCGAGCGGGATGCCTGCCTCGTGCGCGATCGCGAGCAGGTGCAGCACGACGTTGGTCGAACCACCGGTCGAGGCCGCCGCGATGATGCCGTTTTCGATCGCCTTGCGGTCCACGATGTCGCGCGGGAGCTGACCTCGATGTAGGACGTCCATGACCAGTTCGCCGGCGCGCCGGCCGACGTCATCCTTGCGCGGGTCGGTCGCGCCGGGCGAGGCGGAGCCGAAGGGCGACAGGCCGATGAACTCGGTGACGATGGCCATCGTATTGGCGGTGTACTGGGCGCCGCAGGCGCCGGCTCCGGGGCAGGCCGCGTCCTCGATGGCGGCCAGCTGAGCATCGCCGATCGAGCCGGCGGCGTGCTGGCCGACGCCCTCGAACACGTCCTGGATCGTGATGTCGTGGCCCTCGTAGCGTCCCGGCGCGATGGAGCCGCTGTACAGCACGAGGCCCGGGATGTTGAGCCGGAGCAGCGCCATGCTCGCGGCCGGGATGGTCTTGTCGCAGCCGACAATGATGACGACGGCATCGAAGGAATACCCGACGCCGCACAGCTCGATTGAGTCGGTGATCACCTCGCGGCTGATGAGCGAGGCTTTCATGCCCTCGGTGCCCATGGAAATGCCGTCACTGATGGAGATGGTGTTGACCTCCATCGGCGTCCCGCCCGCGGCGCGGATGCCCGCCATCACCTGCTGTGCGAGGGCGCGCTGGCTGAAGTTGCACGGCATGGTGCCGATCCACTCGTGGGCGACCATGACGAGCGGCTTGCGGAGGTCGTCGCTGGTGAGGCCGATCGACTTGAAGTAGGAGCGAGCGGGAGCGCGACCCGGGCCGTCGACGAGCGTGTGACTGCGGTGGCGGGGGTCGAAGGGCATCGAGCGGCTCCTCTGCGCAAGACGGGCGATTCGCGAGATTGTACCAAGGGTGGCGGTTCGCTCATCCTCGCCGGCGGGCCTCGTGCTCAAAACGCAGGCGTGTATGATGCACCGGGCGAATTCATCCCGATGGAGGCTGTTTGTGTACAAGAAAATCCTGCTGACCCATGACGGTTCTGACCTGGCAGGGGCGGCGGTGCGGCACGCGGCCGGGATCGCGAAGGCGATGGGCGCCGAAGTCGTGGTGCTGCAGGTCGTGGACTCGGTTTCGCAACTGATGGCGCAGATGACGACCGGCACGATCGAGCCCCTGCCGGCCGGGCCACTCACCGCCGAGATCGCACAGGAGTCGGTCAGCGGCCAGCATGACCTTGCCGAACAGAACCTTGGCGGCGTGCGCGACGCGCTCAAGGAACAGGGCGTCGAGCAGGTGAGCATGGTCGTCGTCGAGGGGCGGCCTGAGGACGCGATCGTGCAGGCGCAGCAGGAACTGGGCTGCGACCTCGTCGTGATCTCGACGCACGGGCGGACGGGGTTCCGTCGGGCGATGATGGGCTCGGTGGCCGACCACGTGATTCGGAACACCCCCGGTGCTCCGGTGCTCGTCGTCCACCTCGACTAGGACGCTCGGCTCAAGGCAACTCAGACGCGAGGCCGCGGCGAAAGCCGCGGCCTACGTCGTGGCGTCGTCGGGCCCGGGGATCGGGACTTCCTTGGAGTGGCCGTTGGAGCCAGGGCAAAAGTGGGCCTCTCCGGCCTGTTGAATCGGGCGACCGCAGAGCGGGCAGAGCGGCCGGCCGGCCGCCACGATAGTCGCGATCAGTCGCACGAGGTTGAGCGCGTCCGTGCGCCCGATCTCCATGCGGAAGGTGGGCGTGTCGCCCCGTTCGAGGCCCGCCTGGTCGTCCGCGAGCAATGCGAGGCGGTCGGTATCGGCGTCGAAGTCGAGGCCCAGACGGACGACCTGCATGTCGACGTCGGGGTGGGTGACGAACGAGCCGATGGCGGCGGCCTCGCCCACGGGATCGCCTCGATGGGCGGAGCGCTCAGCCAGCACCTGCGAGATGGCACGGCCGAGGGTGGCCAGTTGCTCTTTTTCCAGCCAGAGCGCCGCATAGTTCGCGCCCGAGCGCGCCCGTAGCCGGAAGGTCCGCTGCCCCGGTTCGCCGATGGCTTCCGCGTCCACGGCGTCGACGATGCCAAAGTCGATCAACGGCGCACCTCCTCAGGTGGGCGGAGCGTAGGGAGGCCCTGCGTCGGGGTCAACCGCGGACGACGAGAGGCTGTGTTCGACCTCGTTCTACTATCTCAGGCATGCGTATCGGCCGTCGCGCCTTTCTGCAGTCCACGCTTGCAGCGCTCACGGGCGCGGCGGTTGCCTGCGCCTCGGACGCCTCGGGGGACGTGCGCATCGAGCGACGGGCGACGTCCTCAGTCGTCGCCGCCTCACCGGGCGCGACCGCCGTGCCAACGGCCGCCGTCGATCCAGCGATCCGCATCGGGGCCGTGGGCGACCTCATGTTCGCGCGCGACATCACGACGCTGATGCTGCAGCACGGCGCCGGCTATCCCTTCGAGCGGGTACGGCCGTTGTTCGAGGGGTTGGACTTCCTCGTCGGGAACATGGAGGGCACTTTCACCACTCGCGGGTTGGCCCTCACGAAGGCGTACACGTTTCGCACTCCGCCAGAACTTGCGACCGGGCTTACCGCGGCGGGCTTCGACCTCGTCGCGCTGGCCAACAACCACGCCTTCGATTTCGGGAGTGTGAGCCTCGAGGACACGCTGGCTGCGTTGCAGCGGGCGGGGGTTGTGTCGGTCGGGGCCGGTACTACCGAAGCGGCGGCGCGTGCAGGGTATGTCGCGGAGGTACGCGGCAAACGCGTTGCCGCCCTCAGCTACAGCGGCGTTGACGAATCCGGATTCGCGACGCCCGGCGGCCCTGGCGTCGCGCGTGCGACTGTCGAAGCGGTGCGCGAGGACGTCCAACGACTCGCACCGCTGGCCGACCATGTGCTCGTGTTCATGCACGCCGGGGTCGAGTACACCCGAGCGCCGTCCGACCTGCAGCGCGCGATTGCGTATGCCGCCATCGAGTCGGGAGCGGATGTCGTCATCGGGTCGCATCCGCACGTCCTGCAGGGGTGGGAGCGCCACCACGACGGCCTGATCCTGTACAGCCTCGGCAATTTCGTGTTCGACCTGGACACGGACGATCTCAGCAACTTCGGCGGCCCCCCCTTCGAGACGGCCGTCGCCGTCCTCACGCTGCGACCGGACGCACCACCGGCAGTGGAGTTCCGTCCGGCCTATATCGATCCGATCGAGGACCGCCCGCGTCCGGCGACCTCGGATGAGGCGGCAAGGGTCATGGCGGCGTTGCGGGAGATCCCGAGGTAGGGGTCAGGGGAGCGTGAGGAAGGCGTCGGAAATCTGCGACTGGACACCCGCGTTGGTCGTCTGCGGGAACACGATCATGACATTGGCGTTGAAGTAGACGACGGCCGCGCCCGCGCCGCAGGCGCCATTGCGGTACTGGGGCCGGCCGGCTCCGACGACCCAGTCACGCCCGAACGCCGCGGCGTCGGGGTAGATGAGCAGGACGACGCGTTGCTCCCCGCCGTTCGTGCTTACCCGGTAGCTCTTCGGCGTGGTGCCCGGATTGTCGCAGGCGAAGGCGTCGGTGCTCAGGGTGGGTGTCAGTCCTCGTGCCTGCATCGCCGCCAGCACCGCGGTCTCGCTGTACGGGTTGCCAGGCAGCGTTGCCGCCGCCGCGGCGGTCGCCGTCGATGAACGGGCGGACGCGACCGTGCCGCCGTTCGTGCCACTCGCGGCGGGCGTCCCGATGCCCGGCTGCACGGCTCCCGCGTTGCCGCTGCTGGCTGTCGGATCGTCGCCTCCGCCACTGAGCGCGGAGACGACCAGGACGAGTACGAGCACGATCACGGCCACGACCACGCCGCCGACGATCAGCGTCTGACGCGCGTCACGCTCGTATTGCTGTCTGACGTATGTAGAACCACGTCGCGTCGCGTCCGCCGCTCCAGCCGCGGCACGCCTGGTGTACAGCGCGACGTTCGCTCGAGCCTGGCGCGTGCGTGGCGAGGTGTATGCGGCGACCGCGCCGTCGCGGGCACGGGTGGCCGCGCTGCGTGACCATGCCAGGGCCCGCGCGCCAGCCACTGACGCGCCGGAGGCGACGCTGCCCGCGGCACGTCCGGCCGCCGCACGGGACGCTGCCGTTCGCTCGGCGGAGGGAGCCATTTCCGCGGTCCGGCGGCGAGGAGGTCGCGGTGGGCGGGCGGGCTCGACGGGCTCGCGGACTGCCGCGGGACGCTCCTCGAGCGGCACGGGCCGGGGCACCTGGGCTGCCGGGGTGACCGCGGGTTGCACCGGGCGCGTGTCGCGCGCGCCGGACGCGGCTGCCGCCGCTGGTTCGGAGACGGGGCGAGGCGAGGGCGAGGCGGCCGGAGCGCGCTCGGGCGAGCGGTACGCACGGGGCGGCGGCGGACGCCGAGGCGCCCTCGGTGCGAGGTTGCGAAGCGGATGAGGCGGCAGTGGACGCCCGCGGCGGTAGCCGGGCGGGTAGCCGCGCCGGCGTGAATCGCGGGCGACCGCGGCCACGAGGCCGAGCGCAATGGTCGCAAAGGCGAGCACGAGGAGGGGGATCAGGCGCGGCCTTCTTTCGTCTGCCCACAGATTCTACACAGTGAATTCAGCAGGGCCGCCAGCCCCCACGCCATCGCGGCGGTCTCGGCCCCCCGCTGCGGGTGCCTGTTTCGTTTGAAATGGAGATGAAATGGCTGTTCTGCGGCGGTTTTTCATCGGCTCGACTCGATCTCCAACGGGAGTCTGGCGAAATCATCGCAGTCGAAGGAGGAGGGCTGGAAATGGGGGTGGAAGTTATGAACATGAGCCGCTAGGATGTCCACACTGCGTCCGGTCTGCGGGGTCCCTGGACGCGCGTTGTGGGGCGGAGACAGGGACGCATGAGCAGACTGCGCCTGCAGCCGCGGCTGTTGTCGGCCATCCTCGTACTGATCTCGTTCGCGACCGCGATCCTCATCGTGGGAGGCCGCCAGGCGGACGCGACGGCGACCTACGGCCCGTTGATTACCCAGGCACTCAAATACGACGGAACCCGCGGGGGCGAGTGCTATCTCTTCATGCAGAAGGTGGTCAAAGAGGTCACCGGACGGCTAATCAATGGTGATTACCGCCAGAGCTACCTGGACGCGGGCGCGACCGAGATTGCCCTCTCGCAGGCTCAGAGTGGCGACATCATCCAACTCGTCGATGACAAGAACACGGCCGCCACGGCGAGCTATGCCGGCCTCCATACGGCGTTCATCATGGACGTGCTGGGCGGCGGGAAGTTCAAAGTCATCGACTCGAACTACCTGTTCGATGGCATCGTGCGCGTTCACGACAACTATTCACCGCAAGACTCGGCGGCCCGCTACAAGAACATCTCGGTGCACATCTGGCGCGTCCCCCTCGACAAGGTGACCCCCACGGCCGCCAAGTCGGGCACCGCCTCGGCAACCCCGAAGGCGGACGCGACTCCCGCGCCGCGAGACACGAAGTTGATCCCCGGGACGATGGCGATCATCGCGGCTGACGGCGACTGCCTCCGCATCCGTGACGTGGCGGGCCTCGCCGGCAAGGAGGTTGCCTGTGCGCCAACGGGTGCGCAGGTCAAGGTGCTCGATGGCACGGAGAACCTCAACGGCTACCGCTGGCAATTGATCGAGTACAACGGAGTCAAGGGCTGGGCCGCAGACATGTACCTGCAGCCCGTGTCGGGCATCGTGACCGCCGCCTCGGTGGACACGAGTCCGCAGCCGGCGGCTACGCCTGAGCCCGTGCTGCCGGCAATCCTGAGCGGCGAGGCGCCCGCGGATTCCGGTGGGTATTCCCTGTTCGTCTTCGGCGGCGGGACGTACGAGGACCTGCTGGCGGCGGCTGGTTGTCCGAAGGACACGGCGTCCTTCTGGGCGACCTCCGGCGACGGCCAGTTCTCGTGGTACATCCCCGCGGTTACCGTCGCCGCCGTCAACGCGGCGTGGGACGGCATCTTCGACGGCACGATCCCGATTGGGACGCCGTTGATGGGGCGCTGCGGCTAGCGCGAGGCAGCGTCGCCGAGCACCGCCTCGATGTCGTTGAGGTGATTGCCCTCGTGGCGCGGCCCGGCGAGGTGGATGAACTCCGCCACGCTCAGTTCGCCGGGCGGGAACGCCACGACGAGTCGTCGCTCGAGGACGTCGTCGTCCACGTCCTCCAGATCCGTGAGCGCCTGGCGATGCCCATCGCGGGTCTCGCGGACCAGGTCGTCCACGTCTGCGTGAGTGCGGTCGCGCACCTGTTCCGCATTGATTTCGTGGATGTCGCGCACCGGTTGTGGGTTGCCGGCGGCGTCCGTCGCCTGGTTCAGGCGCGCGAGCGTCCTCGGTACGGGGTTGCCGCGCGCGGCGACGTGGCTCATCGCATCGCGCACGCGCCAGTCACCCGAGGCGAGCGGGCGGTCGCCTGCGTCTCGGATACGAGGCGCCAGGGCCTCCAGCCGTGCGTCCGCGGCGCGGATTGCCTCGATGATCTCGTCACGTGTCACCGTCGCCCCCTCTGAGCTGGCCCGCCGCGCGGTCGACGGGTGCCTGTTCGAGATCATACTGTGCGCGCGAGGTGCGGCCGCGGACGAACGGGGAAGCTCATGCGAGTGGCGCTGCTCGACGACTACCAGGATGTGGCGCTGGCGAGCACGGACTGGTCCGTGCTGGGCCCGGAGTACGAGGTCGTCCCGTTCCACGATCACCTCGCCGATGGGGACGCGCTCGTCGAACGGTTGCGGGACTTCGACGTGGCCATGGCGATGCGAGAGCGCACCGCCTTCCCGCGAGCCGTCCTCGAGCGGCTGCCCCGGTTGCGACTCCTCGTTACCGCGGGAATGCGCAACGCCGCGATCGACGTCGCGGCCGCCAGGGAGCTGGGCATCACCGTCTGCGGCACCGGCGGCCGGGGCTATGCCACGGCGGAGCTCACCTGGGGCCTCATCCTCGCGCTGGCTCGGCATATCCCCGAGGAGCACGCCGCGGTCCTCGGAGGGCGGTGGCAGACGACCGTCGGCATGGAGTTGCGGCACAAGACGCTGGGCATCGTCGGCCTCGGCAGCCTCGGCACGCAGGTGGCGAAGGTGGGCCAGGCGTTCGGGATGGACGTCATCGCCTGGAGCCAGAACCTGACGGCCGAGCACGCGTCCGAACGAGGGGTGACGCGCGTCGAGAAGGACGAACTGTTCGCCCGGGCCGACATCGTCTCCGTGCACGTCGTGCTCAGCGACCGCACGCGAGGTCTGATCGGAGCGCAGGAGCTGGGGTTGATGCAGCCCACCGCGTACCTGGTGAATACATCCCGAGGGCCGATCGTAGACGAGCGCGCCCTTATCGACGCCCTGCGATCGCGCCAGATCGCGGGCGCGGCCCTCGATGTGTACGACGTCGAGCCGCTGCCCGCGGATCACCCGTTCCGAGGGCTCGACAATCTGCTCATGACGCCGCACATCGGATACGTCACGGGCGACACCTACCAGCTCTGGTACCGCGATGCGCTCGAGGACATTCAGTCGTTCGCGGCGGGCAATCCCATCCGGGTCGTCGAGCGCTAGCCGCTGGCCCTGAATGGCGGTCGTGACCGCCCGGTCAGCTCGCCATCTCGACCAGCTTGCGGACGGTGTTGATGTTCCTCGCGGTGCCCTGCCGCGCGGCGGGTACCGTGAGCTTCGAGCTGCCCATCCCCTCGCCGTAGTGGATGTAGATCTCGCGCTCGCCCAGCGCGATCTCCTCGTCACGCCGACCGGTCGCGAAATCGACGGCGTCTTCCGCCGGCGGCGAGTCGAGGAAGGTGACGAGCACGCGGTTCGGCCGCGCAGCGCGGAACGGGTTCGCGGCCAGGACGGCCGCGAGTTCCGTAGGTGTCCTGAGGAGTACGCCGACGGGCTTGCCGGCGTAGTCCGCGAGCGCCGCCTCGAGGCGGCCTTTGACGTCCGCCGCTGGCCGGTCGCTCGTGAAGACGACGTTGCCGCTCGCGATGTAGGTCTGCACTGACTCGAAGCCGGCCGCCGCGCAGAGCGCGCGCAGGTCGCTCATCGGGAGCTTGCCGGTCCCGCCGACGTTTACGGCGCGGAGCAGGGCTACATACGTGGGCATCACCGAGCAGTGTACGAAACGCCTGTGGTGTTTCGTGGATCGATCGTGCGTAGGCGAGCATCGAGGGGTGCCGGCGAGCGATACAGTGAGTTCGTGGCGGACCTGAACGGCACCCTCGATCCCCCGGACGGGCTGCGGCGGCTCGCGCTGCACGAGCAGCATGTGGCGGCCGGTGCGCGGTTTGCACCGTTCGCCGGCTGGGAGATGCCACTGCAGTACCGCGGCATCGTCGCGGAGCACGAGGCGGTGCGAGCGGACGTCGGCGTATTCGACGTGTCTCACCTCGGACGTGTGTGGGTCCGCGGGCCGCAAGCCGGCGCACGGCTCCGCTCCGCGACGACCTTCGATGTGACCGCGCTCGAGCCCGGGAGCGCGCACTACTCGCTGTACTGCAATGAGCACGGCGGGATCGAGGACGACGTGTTCGTCTACCGCGTCGACGACGAGCGCTGGCTGGTCGCCCACAACGCGGCGAACGCGGCCGCCGACTTCGAGCGGGTTCGGTCCGTCTTTGGCGACGCGGCCGAGGAGAGCACGGGCGCCACGGTCATGCTGGCTGTCCAGGGCCCCCGCGCGCCAGCGCTGCTCACGGCGCTGGTCGGCGAGGCATACACCTCGTTGCGCCCGCACGGCTGCATCGAGGTCCCGTGGGGCGGCTCGACGGCGCTCGTTGCTCGCACGGGGTACACCGGCGAGGACGGCGGCGAGGTCGTCGTGCCGTCCGAGGTGGCGGCGAAGCTGTGGGACGCGTGCCTCGACCTCGGCGCCACGCCTGCCGGGCTCGGAGCTCGCGACACGCTGCGCCTCGAGGCGGCGCTGCCGCTACACGGCAACGACATCGACTCGACGACGAATCCCTTCGAGGCGGGCCTTGGCTTCGCCGTGACTCTCGATGACGGCGCGCCGTTCCTCGGCCGGGACGCTCTCGCGAGGCTCGCCGAGAACAAGCCGGCGCGGCGACTGGCCTGCATCCGCGCCGACGAGCGCGGCACGGTCTTTCGCCACGGCTGCGCCGTCCTCGACGAGGAGGGGCGCGTCCTCTCGGAGCTGACGAGCGGGGCGTACAGCCCCTCGTTGCGCGTCTCGGTGGGAATGGCCTACCTTCCTGCTACGTCCATCTCCCCGGGCACCCGCCTTGCCGTCGACGTGCGCGGCCGCGCCGTGCCAGCCGAGGTCGTGCGCCGCCCCTTCTACCGCGCGGCTGTACGCAAGGGAGCGTAGATGGACATCCGGGACGGCCTGCGCTACACCCACGAACACGAGTGGATCCGCCTCGAAGCTGACGAGGGCGTCATCGGGATCAGCGACTACGCGCAGGAAGAGCTGGGCGACGTGGTCTACGTCGCGCTGCCGAACCTCGGGACGCGGCTGGTGGCCGGACAGCGGTTCGGCGAGATCGAGTCGGTGAAGACGGTCTCCGAGCTGTTCGCCCCCGCCACCGGCGAGGTGACCGCGGTAAACGAGGCGCTCGAGGAGCATCCCGAGCTGGTCAACGAGTCGCCGTTCGACGACGGCTGGCTCGTCACCATCGTGCTGACCGACCCGACCGAGCTCGAGAGCCTGCTGGATGCCGCGGCCTATCGCGCCGAGCTGCCGGCCGCCGACTGATGTCCGAGCCTGGCGGCTCCCCGCACCCCTACATCCCGAACACGGCCTCGGACCGCGCGCTGATCCTCGAACGGCTCGAGCTGGCCTCGGCCGGGGCGCTGTTCGCCGACCTCCCCGAGGCGTATCGCGACCCGCACATCGAGTTGCCGCCCGCGCTCACGGAGCCGGATCTGCTGCGGTTGGTGCGCCAGCAGGCGGGGAAGAACCGCGACGGCGGCGACCGACCGAGCTTCCTCGGCGCCGGGGCGTACCGCCGTTCGGTGCCGAGCATCGTCCCCTACCTCGTCACCCGTTCCGAGTTCATGACGGCGTACACGCCATACCAGCCGGAGATTAGCCAGGGCACGCTGCAGACCGCGTTCGAGTACCAGAGCGTGGTCTGTGAGCTGACCGGCCTCGATGTCTCGAATACCGGCCTCTACGACGGCGCGAGCGCGACCGCCGAAGCGTGCCTGCTCGCGGCGCGCGTCACCGGCCGGAGCGCGGTGGCGCTCCTCGAGCCGGTGCACCCGGGCATCCTCGAGGTCGTGCGGACCTACGCTTACGGCGCGAACGTCCGCGTCGATGCCGTCCGCGATGCCTCCGAGGTCAGCGCCGAACACGCCTGCCTCGTCGTCCAGCAGCCGGACTTCCTCGGCACGATCGTCGATGTCGAGCGAGTCGCGGAGGCGGCGCATGCAGCCGGAGCGCTGTGTGTCGTGAACGCGGACCCGTTCGCCCTCGGGATGCTGCGCGCGCCCGGGGACGCCGGCGCCGATGTCGTGACGGGCGAAGGGCGCGACCTCGCGGGCGGGCTGCAGTTCGGCGGCCCCTCGCTCGGCCTCTTTGCCGCGAGGAATGAGTACCTGCGTCAGTTCCCGGGACGAATCGTGGGGCGGACACGCGAATTGCACGGCCCTCGAGACGGGGGCGGCCACGAACAGGCGCCCCGCACCGGCTACGTGCTCACGCTGCAGGCACGCGAGCAGTTCATCCGCCGCGAGCGGGCCACCTCGAACGTCTCAACGGCACAGGCACTGATCGCCCTCGCGTTCACGATCGCGGTGCAAGCGCTCGGACCGCGCGGGCTGCGCGAGGCAGCCGAGTTGTGCTACCAGCGCGCGCACGAGGCCGCGCGTCGTATCGAGGCGCTGCCGGCCTTCGAGGTGCCTTCGAGTGGCCCGTGGTTCCAGGAGTTCCTCGTGCGGGGGCCCATGCGCGCGCCCGAGTTGCACCGCCGTCTCGCCGAGCGTGGCATCGCCGCAGGCCTCGATGTCTCTCAGCGCGACGAGCCCGAGGCGCGGGACGCCTTGCTGTTCTGCGTGACGGAGGCCACACCGCCCGAGCATGTCGATGCGCTGATCGATGCGCTGCGCGAGATCGGAGACACCCTGTGAACGGGGGCGCCAGCGAGGACTTCGGGGCGCGGTTGTCATTCGACCGCTCGGAGCCAGGGCGGCGGGCTGTCGACGTGCCCCGGTGGGATGGTGAGCTCGCGGCGTTTCCCGACGCGCGGCTCCTGCGCGAGGGCGTGCGGCTGCCCGAGCTGAGCCAGCCCGGCCTCGTGCGGTACTACACGGCGCTGTCGCAGCGGAACTACGGCGTCGACTCCGGCACCTACCCGCTCGGCTCGTGCACGATGAAGTACAACCCCAAGGTCAATGAGGCGATCGCCGCGCTGCCCGGCTTCGCAGATGCGCATCCGCTCGCGCCCGCCGAGGACGTGCAGGGCACCCTCGAGGTGCTGCACGGGCTCCAGCGCGCGCTCGCTGCGATCACCGGGATGGCCGCGGTGAGCCTCGCGCCCGCTGCGGGAGCGCAGGGCGAGCTGGCCGGCATCCTGATGGTCAAGCGCGCGCTCGAGCAGCGCGGCGAGCTGGCTCGCCGCCGGCGGGTGCTCGTGCCCGACTCTGCTCACGGCACCAACCCGGCCACCGCCGCAATGGCCGGCTTCGAGGTGACCCAGATTCCCAGCCAGACAGACGGCTCGATGGATGACGACGTGCTCGCCCGCGAACTCGACGACACCGTCGCCGCGCTGATGGTCACGGTCCCGAACACCCTCGGGCTGTGGGAGCACGGCATCGAGGACATCGCGCGGCAGGCGCACGAGGCCGGCGCGCTGATGTATGGCGACGGCGCGAACCTGAACGCGGTCCTGGGCCGGGTGCGCTTCGGCGACCTCGGTTTCGACGTCGTGCACCTGAACCTGCACAAGTCGTTCAGCACACCGCACGGCGGCGGTGGCCCGGGTGCAGGCCCTGTCTGTTGTACCGCCGAGCTGGCCCCGTACCTGCCGGCGCCCGTCGTCGAGGCGCGCGAGGGCGCGTTCGTCCTCGCGCGTCCCGAGCGGAGCATTGGCCAGATGCAGCAGTTCCACGGCAGCGTGGGGGTGTTGTTACGCGCGTATGCATACATTCGCGCGCTCGGGCTCGAGGGGTTGCGCGCTGTCTCCGAGAACGCCGTGCTGAACGCGAACTACCTGTGGCGCCTCGTGCGCGAGCACTACGACCTGCCGTACGGCGGGCCGGTGCTGCACGAGGTCGTCTTCTCCGGCAGCCGGCAACGTCGCGAACACAGCGTGCGCACGTACGACATCGCGAAGCGACTCATTGACTACGGCTTCCACCCGCCGACGGTGTACTTCCCACTCATCGTTGACGAGGCGCTCATGATCGAGCCGACCGAGACGGAGTCGCGCGAATCCGTCGAGGCGCTGGCCGCCGCGCTCGTCGCGATTGCCGAGGAAGCCGAAGCGCACCCCGAGTTACTGCACGAAGCGCCGGTGACCGCGCCTCTTGGCCGCCTCGACGAGACGGCCGCGGCGAGACGGCCCGTCCTGCGCTGGCAGCCGGCCGAGGCGTGAAGGCGCTGCTCGCCACAGCGCATACTGGACGGTGATGAGCGAACGCATCGACGTGCACCGTCCCGGCGTCGTCTCCTACGAGGAGGCACTCGCGTGGCAACAGGCGCGCGCGGAAGCTGTCCGCAACGGCGAGGCATCCGAGGCGCTGGCCGTGCTGCAGCACCCACCCGTGTACACGCTCGGGATGCGCGGCGAGCGCCGGCACGTCCTCGCGACGCCCGAGGCGCTGGCCGCGCGCGGCGCCCGGCTCGTGCCCACCGACCGAGGCGGGGACGTGACGTTCCACGGCCCCGGCCAGCTCGTCGCTTACCCGATCCTCGACCTGCGCCGGCGTGAGCTCGGTCCGGCCACCTACGTGCGGATGCTTGAGGCGGTGCTCATCGACACGCTCGCCCGTTTCGGCATCGAGGCGGGCCGCGTCGCTGGCCGGCCCGGCGTGTGGGTTCGGGGCTCCAAGGTCGCGGCGCTCGGCGTGCGGGTGCGCGGCGGCGTGAGCACCCACGGCGTCGCGCTCAATGTCACGACCGACCTGGGGTGGTTCGACGCCATCGTCCCGTGCGGGATCGCCGA
>JAIBBD010000123.1 GCA_019694855.1 Dehalococcoidia bacterium | reverse complement strand
GCCGCGTCCGTCTGCAGGATCGCGGCGTCGAGGGGGTTCGTAATGAACAACAGCTCGATCAATGCGCCCGGCATCTGGGTTGCGCGGCTCGTGATCGAGTCTTGCCCCGGCGCGAACCCGAGCGCAGCCGGGTCGCCGCCACGCCGGATCGCCTCGTCGCGTGTCGTCTCGCGCCCCGGTCCAAGCACGAACAGCGGGAAGCAACGGCCCTGAAACGCCCGCAGGCACGCATCGTCCAGCGCCCCGCGTTCGCGCGCGTCGAATCCGCCCGCCCGCAACTCCGCGATCACGTTCCGCAGCAAGGCGGACGCCAGCGCCTGGTTCTGCGCCACGAACGGACGCGACGAGTTGTAGTACGACTCGATCCCTCGGTCCGCCGCGTTAGTTGACCCGTTCGAGTGAATCGAGACGAACAGGTCGGCCTGCTCCGCGTTCGCGAGGTCGATGCGCGCCTGCAGGTCGAGCCGCGTCGCCGTGTAGCCAGTGACCGGTGCTCCGCTGTTGGCGTGCACGTCCGCGCGCCTTGTGAGGATGACCCGCACCCCCTGCGCCGCGAGCAACCGCTCCACCCGTAGCGCCATCTCGAGGTTCGACTCCTTCTCCACGATGCTGTTGGCCGCTGCCCCGATCTCGTCCGCCCCGTGACCAGGGTCGATCACCACGGTCGGCGGCCGCTTCGTCGGGGTCGAGGTTGGCGTAGGAGTCGCGGTAATGGCGGCCGCCGCCGCCGGCGAGGTGCCGGTCGCAGGCGCCGCGGCAAGCGTCGCGACCACACTCGACGCGCCTCCCCGTGAACATGCGATGCCAATAAGTGGGAACGCGACCGCGACGGCGAGCCACAGGCTGGCCCGTCCCGCGACCATGAACGAATGGATCGCTCGAGGTTGCCCCACACCCGCAACGCGCACTGCAAACCATGGTAGACCGCTGCGGGAGCGTCGCAAGCGGACTGCGGTAAGCCACGGCGGCCCTCTACAATCCGCCCATGCCCCTCGACCGCGTCGCCCGTCGCTTTCTCGATCGTCACCGCCTGGCCCGCCTCGCCTCCAGCGCCGCCGAGGGCGTCCCGGTGATCCTGCCCGTGTACTTCGCCATCGACCCCGCGGTCGAGGACGTGCTGTACGCGGTCCCTGCGCCGCCGGTCCGCGTGCCAGTGCTCGCCGCGTCGCCCTTCGAGGCCGCCCTCCTCGTCGACGACCTCGACGAGGTCCGTGGTCGCACCACCGGCACGCTCCTGCGAGGCGCGGCCGCCCCCTGCGCCAACGAAGCCGAGTTCGCCGCCGCGATGTCCGCGCTGGCCACCCGCTACCCCGACTGGCACGTCGCCCCCGCCGAGGGGGTTCCACTTCTTCGGCTTCGCATCCAGCACGCCGAGACCTGGGGCCGCCTCGAGGCGCCTGCCGAGGCTGGCTCCGACACTGCCGGGCTCCAACTCGTCCGCACCGTCGAGCGCATCGCCGCCCCCCACGTCACCACCGAGCACCGCACCGGCGTCAGCTCCGGTGGCGTCGCTCGCCTCCGGCGCGCCGGCGATGACATGGTGGAGGAGCCCGTTGAGTCGTTCGATGAAGCCGCCATGCCTGACGAGGGGGGGCGCATGCTCCGCTACCCCCTCGACCACCTCGACGACGGCCTCTACGTCGCGGACAGCGTCGGCCCCGCCAACACGCTCCGCCGCACCTTCTTCGAGGTCATCGACGGCCGCGTCGGCCGACTGTTCGACGACCGTCGCCGCGCTCTCCGCGAGCTCCGCCATCTCGATCGCTGACCCGGCTCGCTGGTGAACGAGACCTGACCTGGCTGGCCCCGCTGCACATCGCATGCGGTTGTAATCGGCCTCTCGTAATATCCCAATGCAACGAGAGGTGGTCGGAGTGCCCAACGAGCAATCATCCGTGTGGATTCGGCTGCTGGCCGGCGCCCTGGCGGTCGTCGTTCTGAGCTTCATCGTGTCTCAGATCGCCAGTGGCGAGGTGATCCCGCCCCTGCTCATCCAGGCGGTCATCTTCACCGCGCTCGCTTACGCGGTATGGCGCTGGCAGCGCCGGCGCTGGGTGCTGATCGTTGCCATCGTCCTCACGGTCCTTGGCCTCGCCGGAGGCATCCCGTTCATGGTCGAAGATCTCGCTCACCCCGAGTCGGCCTGGGTGTTCGTGCCATCCAGCGTGGTCATCATCGGCCTCCTCGTCGCGATCGTCTCGGGCGGCGCTGCCCTGTTCCGCCGCTCCGAGGCAATGGCGCGCCCGCTGGCCATCGGGGCGGGGGCCCTGGCGGTCGTGCTGGTCGTAGTCGGCGTCGTCGCCACGCTTGGCGTGAGCGACGATGCCCGGGCAGACGGCGACACGGTGATCGTCGCGAAGAAGGCCTCGTATCCATCGACCGTCACGGTCAGGGCTGGCGACGTAGGCCTCTACATCGAAAACAAGGACCTCATCCGGCACACCTTCGTCATCGAAACTGCCGATGTGAAAGTCGAGCTGCCGGGTTCGGCCAGCCGGCACCTAGCGGTCGCGCTCAAGCCCGGCGCCTACGACTTCCGCTGCGATGTGCCCGGTCATGATTCGATGAAGGGCACCCTGGAGGTGAAGTAGCGCGTACTCGTCGCATCGAGGAGCGCGCGCGACTGCGCGCCCCTCGATGCGTAGGATCACGCCGCCGACTCGTCCGGCTGGTGCACGCCGAAGATGTTTCCCTCTGTGTCGGTGCAGTACGCCTGCCACGCCAGCCCCGTCAGCGCGTGCTTCGCCACCACGGTCGCGCCACCCGCCGCCGTCACGGCCGCGAGGCAGCCATCGATGTCCTCCACCTGCACCGTGCAGACGTACGAGTTCACCGCCTGGCCCGAGGTCGGCGCGGACCCCTGCCGCCGCATCAACCCGCCATTGATCCCCGGCTCCGAGGACCCTTCCGCCGCCGTCATCACCCCCCAGTACTCGCCCGGCATCCACTCCGGGAACTCCCACGCGAATACCGCCCGGTAGAACCCAATCGCCCGCTCCACGTCATCGGCGTGGATCTCGAAATGCACCACCCGAGGCACCAGCACTGCTCCTCTCCGGCCGCGCACCGCTTGCGCCGCCCCCTCGAGCCTACCCTGCGCTCCGCCCCTTCGTACC
>JAIBBD010000049.1 GCA_019694855.1 Dehalococcoidia bacterium | reverse complement strand
CAGGACTGCGTCTTTCGCGGCGATGCGGAGAGCGAGGCGATGCGGGGGGCGCTGCTGCGGTTCCACTCGGTGGCGCGGGAGCACGGTGTGGAGCCGCAGGGGACCTGGATGAGCCGGGCGGCACACGAGATCTTCTTGCTGGTGGAGGCACCCAACGTGCACGCCATCGAGGAAATCCTGGTCGACGCGGGGCTGGTGGGGCTGACGCGCAGCCAGGTGCTGCCCGTGCTGCCCGCCGCCCAGGTCATCGGCGCGAGCTAGCCCTCGGCGGGGTGATCCCAGTCTGGAGCGCGCTTCTCGAGGAAGGCGCGCTTGCCCTCGACGAGGTCCGTGGAGACGGCTGAGTGCTCGACGATCTCGCGCCAGGCGACCTCGAGGGCGTCGTCGAGCGGGAGATGCTTTGTCTCCCAGAGCACGCGGACCGCGCGCTGCACGCCCTGCGGTGACTTCGAGGCGATGATCTCGGCGTAACTGCGCGCGGTCGCCATCAACCCGGCGGCTGGCACCACCTCGGTAACGAGTCCCGCGGCAAGGGCGGTGCGGGCGTCCATCCGATCACTCGTCCCGAGCAGGATCATGCGCATGACCGGCATCAGCGGCAGGCGACGCGCGTAGATCATCGGCTCCTCGAGCGGAACCATGCCGCGGTCGACGTGCGGGTCAAAGAAGGTAGCCGTATCGGCGGCGATCGCGAGCTCGCACTCGCCGATCCAGTAGGCGGCGCCGCCAGCCGCGAGGCCGTTCACGGCGACGATCACCGGCTTGTAGCACTGATTGCCGCGGGCGGTCATGCGGGCGATCCAGGGCCGGGTCGCGAGGGGATCGGCCTCGGGGGCGGCGGCGACATCGACGCCCGAGCAGAACGCGCGGTCGCCGGCGCCCGTGAGGATGGCGACGCGGATGGCGGGGTCGTCGCGCACCTCGGACCAGGCGTGACTGAGGTCGAACGACATCTGCTCGTTGAAGGCGTTCAAGCGCTCGGGGCGATTGAGGGTAACCGTGGCGACGTGGCCATCGCGCTCGAAGCGAATCGTCTCGAAGTCCATCGCGGCCTCCCCGTGCGCGGGGAGGGATGGTAGCACTCGCGCCGCGGCCTTGCGGGCGCGAATACGAAGAGCGGCCCGGGTGGGCCGCTCTCGTGTATGGGGCACCTGCCTCGCTAGCCGCGGGGCAGACCGAGACCACGGGTAGCGATGATGTTGCGCTGGATCTCGCTCGAACCGCCGGCAATGGTGCCGACGACGGAGTGGACATTGGACTGCGTGAAGAGGCCCTTCTGTGCAGCCCACTTCTCGTCCGGGTCCCAGACGTTGCTGTAGAGGCCATAGGCCTTGATGGCCGTACGCGAGACGCGCTGCACCAGCTCGGAGTGGTACATCTTTGAGGTAGACGCCTCGTAGTTCGGGACGATACCCCGGGCCTGCATGGAGATGATGCGGAAGGAGTAGTTGAACATCACTTCCGACTCGATGTAGTGCTCCGCGATCGCGTGGCGCTCGCGCTGCACACCGCCGTGCTGCACCTGCTCCTTGCCGGGGCCGCTCGTCACATTCGCGATCAGATCATCGAGTTCGCGGCGGGTCTGGACTGCGCCGGCGATGTTCGAGCGCTCGAAGTCGAGCAAGGTCACGCCGACGTACCAGCCGCGGTTCTCCTCGCCAACGAGGTTTGCGCGCGGGACGCGGACGTCCTCGTAGAACGTCTCGTTGGTGGCGTGCTCCCAGCCCATCGAGATGATGGGGCGGACGCTGAGGCCCGGGGTGGTCATATCCATCACGAGGAACGAGATGCCCCGGTGCTTAGGCGCCTCGGGGTCGGTGCGGAACATGCCGAAGAGCCAGTTGGACTTGTGGGCCGTGGAGGTCCACATCTTTTGACCGTTCACAATGTACTCGTCGCCATCACGCGTCGCGCGCGTCTGGAGGGAGGCGAGGTCGGAGCCGGCGCCCGGCTCGGAAAAGCCCTGTGCCCAGAGAATCTCGCCGCGCAGGGTAGGGGCGAGGAAGCGCTGGCGCTGCTCCTCGGTGCCGTGCACGAGGAGGGTGGGGCCGAGGAGGGAGAGGCCCTGGCCGCCGACGATGGGGGCGTTGGCCTCGGCCATCTCAGCGTTGTAGATGAACTGCTCCATGGGACTCATGCCGCCGCCGCCGTACTGGGTGGGCCAGTGCGGCGCGGCCCAGCCACGATCGTTCAGTGCGGCGGCCCATTCCTTCGCCGCAGCCTTCGCTTCATCCGAGCCATGGACGAGGTCTTCCTGCCAGTCGCCCTCGAGGCCGTGCGGGCGCTTCTCGGCGGCCTTGCGGCGGTAGTAGTCAGGCAGGTTGCTGTGGATGAACTCCCGCACCTGCTGCCGGAATTGCCCCTGTTCGGGCGTGTCGCCCCAGTCCATGATTCCTCCTCGAGATTCGTGCGTCTCGCGAACCCGCGAGTCATTCGCGCTGTGTGAGCGGCGCCGATACTACCATTGGGCCCGTGTGCCGTCGCGACGAGGCGCTGACCGTCAGGCGAGGCGCCAGCGTGTCGTCAGGGTGTATGCCGCACCGTAACCGGACACAAGCAGGGAGCGCGCCGGGGAAAGCTGCGCGGCGGGCGGACTGTGTGTGTCGATCGGGAGCTCGAGAGTATCGACCTGCAGCGTGAACATCTCATCGGCCCGCCACAGAGCGGCGAGCTCGATCACGATTGCGGCGATGGCTGCAGCCAGCACGGCGACGCCGGCCACGGGGTTCACCAGAGCGAGCCCGAGGCCGGCGAGCGCGGCCATCACCTCGGCCACGATCACCGTCGCGAGGTAGCCGCGGGCGCCACCTTCGACGATGACCTGGACGATGCCGTCCGCCACGAGCTCCTCGTAGATGGCCGGCATGAGATCGAGGTACTCGCCGCTGTCTACCTCGGCGCAGTAGACGAGGGCAACGAACGACTGGAAGCCATCGACGTTGGCCATCGCCAGAGCGGGGGCCACGATGGGCGGCGAGAATGTAGCGCGGTCGCCGCGCCTGAAGTCGCCAAGCTTCCGGGGACCGAGCAGTACCGGAGCGCCCACCGGCCCGCTGGCAATCACCGTCGCGTAGAACTCGTCGGCGCCCACCTCGTGGGTCGACCGATCGCAGCGGACGCCGGTGATCTCGTAGGTCACGCGCGGAAGCAGGGTGGTCAGGACATCGTCGAACTTGCCCGGCGGGAAGAGGCCGTCCGACGGAAGCCGCGGGCGGAGTTCGGCGAGGGTGCTCAGACGATCGGCAAGCGGCCGACGCGGGCCCGCGGCCGGGCGGAAACGCTCCTTCAGCGCCCGGCGTTCACGCGCCGGCAGGTCCCGGAGCGGCCGTGCGAGGACGGCCGGGAGGCCCCGCAGGCGACGTCCGCGTCCAGGGTTCAGCGCCTCAGCGAGGCGTTCTTCGACCCAGGCGCGGAGCTCCTGCTTCAGGGGCGCGAAGCCCGGGCTGTCAACAATCGCCGATATCGGCGCGCTGTTGCGTTGGATGTCGGGCACCGCTCACCTCCGCAGCCGGGTCGAGGTCGGGCAGGCGAATAGCGCTTAGCCGCCGGCGACGGCGGGGACGATAGAAACCTCGTCGCCTTCTTTGAGGGCGCTGTCGAGGCCGCTCAGGAAGCGGACGTCCTCGCCGTTCACGTAGACGTTGACGAAGCGGCGCAGCGAGCCGGAGTCGTCGCACAAGCGCTCGCGCATACCGGGGAACTCCGCCTCGAGGTGCTGGACGAGCTCGCCGAGTGTGGTGCCCTGGCCGGGTACGGTGTCGCGGTCGCCGGTCAGGCCGCGCAGCGGGGTGGGGATCTTTACGTTGATGGGCATCGGTCTTCCGTCTCTGTCCGTTCGCTGACTGGTGGATTAGCCCTCGACGACATCGCCGAGGATCGGATCGACTCGTACGCCTTTGGCCTCGGCCCAGCGGATGCCGCGTTCGATCTCGTCCGGGTCGCCTTCGAGCTCGAGGACGACCCAGCCGACCTGCTCGTCGACGTCCGCCATGCGGATGTTCGTGACGATGCGGAACTCGTGGCCGAGCTGGTAGATGAAGGGCTCACGGATGAGCTGGGGCTCGAACGTGAAACGAACGCGCTTCGTGGCCATCAGGCACCTCCCACGCCGACGCCGACGGCCTCGCGGCGGGCCAGCGCTTCATCGAACGAGGCCTGGTTCGCGGAGACGCGAAGGGGTGCGGTGAGCTTGCCCTGCACCGCCTCGATGGTCTTCAGGCCGCCGCCGGTGATGAAGGCGACCGTCTCCTCGTCGCGGCGGATGGCGCCGCTCTCGACGAGCCGCTTCAGGCAGGCGATGGTTACGCCGCCGGCGGTCTCGGCGAAGATGCCTTCCGTCTCGGCGAGGAGCTTCACGCCCTCGACGATCTCGTCGTCGGTGGCGGCCTCGGAACCGCCCTGCGTGTCCTCCATCACCTTGAGTGCATAGTACCCGTCGGCGGGATTGCCGATGGCGAGCGAGCGGGCGATCGTGTTCGGCTTCTGGGGCACGAAGTTCAACGTGTGGTTCTCGAAGGCGGTAGTGATGGGCGAGCAGCCGCGCGCCTGCGCGCCCGACATGCGGGTGCGGGGCTCCTCGATGAGGCCCGCCTTGTGGAACTCCTGGAAGCCCTTCCAGATCTTCGTGAACAGCGAGCCTGAGGCCATCGGCGCAACCACGTGGTCGGGGGCGCGCCAGCCGAGCTGCTCGGCGACCTCGTAGGCGAGGGTGCGGGAGCCCTCGGCGTAGTAGGGGCGGACGTTGATGTTGACGAAGGCCCACTTGCGAGAGCCGGCGACTTCGGTGCAGAGGCGGTTCACGTCGTCGTAGGAGCCATCGACCATCACGAGGGTGGGGTCGTAGATGGCGCTGCCGACGACCTTGCCCTCCTCGAGATCGTGCGGGATGAAGACGTAGGCGGGCATGCCGGCGGCGGCGGCGTGTGCGGAGACGGAGTTGGCGAGGTTGCCAGTGCTGGCGCACGCCATGGCCTCGAAGCCGAACTGCCGGGCGCGGGCGATGGCGATGCTCACCACGCGGTCCTTGAACGACCAGGTGGGGTTCACGGTGTCGTTCTTGATCCAGAGGGTGTCGAGGCCGAGTCGCTTCGCCAGGCGATCGGCGCGGATGAGCGGCGTATAGCCGGTGCCGAGGTCGACTTTGTACTCGGGGTCGCAGGGAAGGAAGGGGGCGTAGCGCCAGATGGTCTTGGGGCCCGCCTCGATGGAGTCGCGCGAGATCGACTCGCGGATGCCGTCGAGGTCGTAAGCGACCTCGAGCGGTCCGAAGCAGAACTCACAGGAGAAGATGGGGCGGAGCGGGTACTCGCGGCCGCACTCCCTGCAGCGCAGGGCGGATTCGAATGACATCGCTGGACTCCGGCGCGCCCTCGCGGGCGGCGTGCTCGAACGCTGGGTGGTGCGCGGTGAGGGCCCGAGCCGCTGCTAGGAGCGGTCGGGCCGGGGCATCGCCATCTGGTGGATGCCCATCGCGCGCATCGAGTCGCGCGCCGGGAGGCTGAGGCGGGGGGATGAGTCAGTCAGCATGTGTGGGGACGCCTTCGATTCATCTCTCCCGGCAAGCCGCGGCCGGGGCGGATTTAGCACCGTACCCGCCCGGGCGAGGGGCGGCTCGGTTGCCGTGGTTTCGCAGGGCCGATGCCCTCCACCACTCTCGATGAACCGCACGAGTGTGCGTGAAGTGAGGCTAGGAGGGGACGGGGCGTTCTGTCAATTGAGCGACGCCCACCTTCGAGGCATTCGCCGGCGGAGTAGTATGCGCACGCCTCGAACGGGGGCAGCGAAGGGAGCGCGAGTGATGGCGATCCAGGTCGGCGAGATGTTCCACGTCATCCACATGTATGACGAGCTGGGGCCGCTCGATGAGTGGTACGACAAGATCTTCGCGGTGAAGCGGAGCATGCACGGAAACTACAGCGAGGTGGAGAAGCGGGACGCCTCGCTGGCGTTCATCGCGGACTTCTGCATGGAGCCGATGGCGCCCGCGTACCGGGTCGAGGGGGCCGAGGACATGCCGGTGGGACGGTTCCATCGGCGGTTCGGGAACCGGCTGCACTCGGTGGCGTGGTACATCGACGGCGGGTTTGGTGAGCTGTTCGGCAAGCTGAAGGACGGCGGCGTGCGGCTGTTCACCGACGGCGGCGGGGCGGCAACGTCCGCGGACAACCTCGTGGCGGCGGCGTTCACGCATCCGCGGGACACGGGCTGCCAGTGGGAGCTCATGCCTCGGCGTGAGGGGATGAGCATCGGAACGGGGGCGATCCCCGGCTACGACGAGGACTTCTGGCCGAACGAGCACCCGCTCGGCATCGTGCCGCGGGCGTGGCACATCACAATGGCGGTCGGCGACCTCGAACGGGGGAAGTCGAGGTACATCGACTACCTCGACGGGCGGTTGCTGCACGAGGAGGAGAACGCGGCCTCGCAGACCCGGAGCGCGTTCATCGCGGTGGGCACGACCACGGTGATCGAAGTGGCGACGCCCGTGAATTCCGACAGCCTGCTCGCGAAGGACCTCGAGCAGAACGGCGACATCATTCACTCGGTGACCTGGGGTGTGCGGGACGTGACGAAGGCGGCCCAGTTCCTGCGCGCCAACGGCGTCGGCGTCGAGGAGCGCACCGCGGACACGTACCTGATGCACCCGGACGACACGTTCGGCGCCGTGATGTACGTGAGCGAGCGCCGCATCCCGGGGGACACGAGGAGCTAGCAGCAGCTACCGGCGGCCCTCGGTGCTCGCGGGAGCGTCGAGGGCCGCGGTGACCGCGCGGAGGTCGACCGGGGCGCGAGTGACGACGGCGCCATCGACCTCGATCACGGGGATCTCGAAGACGTAGCGGCGAGCGAGGTCGTCATCGGAGTTGATGTCGACGACGCGCAGGGCGAAGGGTCGCGAGCGGCGCAGCGCCTCGAGGGCGGCCTCGGCGTCCTCGCAGAGATGGCAGCCGGGCTGGCCATAGAGGACGACCTCGGGCATCGAGAGCTCAGCCGCCACGGCGGGCGGTCGCGCGGCGGGCGGCTGGTGGCGGCTCGGAGAGCGGCTCGATGGGCTGGCGGGGCTGCCTCGCGAAATACCAGATGCCAGGGATGGAGACGAGCAGCACGAGCAGCGAGACGAACTGCGGCGTGCGCAGCGGCGTGCCGAAGACCTCCTCGGAGTCCACGCGCAGGTAGGTGACGAAGAAGCGCATGACCGCGTAGCCGACAAGGAACACAAAGAAGGTGAGACCCGGCCGGTCGCGGAACGGACGCAGCAGCGCGTAGAACAGCAGGCCGAGGATCACGAGGTCGGCGAGCATCTCGTAGGTCGTCGCGGGGTGGTGTGGACCCACCTCGATGGAATGCGCGAACGCGGGCGAGTCGGGGTTGGTGTAGATGACGCCCCAGGGCAGGCTCGTCGCGCGGGCGAGGTGCTCGCCGTTGACGAGGTCGCCGATGCGGCCGATGGCCATGCCAAGGATCGTGCCGAAAGCAGCGATGTCGAGCCCTCGGCCGACCGGGTACTTCTTCCAGAGGGCGAAGAGGAACGCGCCCAGGATGCCGCCGAGGACGGCGCCCCAGACGGTGATGCCGCCCTCGTTGATCTTGAAGATGTCGCCGAGGTTGCTGCCGTAAAAGCTCCAGTGCTCCGCCACGAACATCGCGCGGGCGCCGACGATGCCGCTCGGGACGCCGACGAGAGCGAGCGTGTACGCGCGGTCCGGGTCGTAGCCGACGACGCGTGCCATGCGCAGGGAGAGCTGCACGCCCGCGAGGATGCCGATGGCCGTGAAGAGCCCGTGCCACGTGAGCAGGAACCCGCCAATGGTGGTGATGTTCGGGCTCCAGCCGATCTCGATGGTCAGTGGCGGCAATGCGTGCTCCCGTCCTCGGTGGGCGATTTCATGCTACAGGAGCGCCGGGGGAGTGGCTCAGGCGCTGAACAGCCGGGTGTAGAGGGCACGGACGACCCCCGGCGGAAGGTCCTGGCCGAGGAAGCGGTCGCCGAGGCGCACTTCAGCGTGCAGGTGCAGCTCCGTGCCGGGCGCCTCGATCGACTCAGGCGTGCCGGACTCGCCGACGCCGCCGACCTGCTGGCCCTGGCGCACGCGCGTACCGACGGCGATGCCAGCGGCGATCGACGAGAGGTGGCAGTACCTCGTGACGACGCCCTGGCCGTGATCGACCCAGACCTGGCGTCCGCGGTACGCATCGAGGGCGGCGGGTGGCGTGGTGCCGGCCGCGGCGGTATCGGCACGGAGCTTCGCGAGGAGCGCGGGCGTGAGCTCCTCGTAGTTGAGGTCAGAGCGGATCACGGTCCCCTCGAACATCGCGAGGACGGGGGTGCCCTTCGCGATCAGCGCGCAGGCGAGGCCGGGGTAGAAGTCGACGCCCTCGTGGATGCCGGCACGGTAGGTACGGGGCGCATTCGGCATCAGATTGTCGCTGTCGGGTAGACAGGCGCCGGCGACAGGAACGGCGAAGCCGGTGAGATCGTCGAGGCGGAGCCTGCCCGTTGGTGCCGGGGTGGCAGTGGCCACCGGCGTGCGGCTCGCCGTGGTGCTCGCCGGAGTCGGCGTGCGCTGGAGGACAGGCGTGCCAACTTCGACTCCGCCGTCTGAGCCCTCGGAGCCCCCGCGACCACAGGCCGCGGCGAAGGGCACAGCGAGGCCGAGGACCAGCAGGCGGCGGCGCGTAAGCATGCGGATCAGGATTGGGAGGCGCGAGGCCTGCCGTCAAACCAGGTGTCGATCCTCGAGGTTCGCGAGCTAGGGGTTGGGACGGCCGCGGCGACGCGCGACGGCAGCCGCCGCGCGATGCGCGCGTTCGGCGTACGGGTCAGGCGGGAGGGTCTCGAGCTTTACGCCCGGCCCGTAGCGGTGCCGCAGCGCGGCGAGGATCAGGCGGTCGGTGACCGCGGGGTTCTTCGGGAGCAGCGAGCCATGGAGGTACGTGCCGATCGCCTCGCGGTAGACGGCGCCCTCGGTGCCGTCGTCGCCGTTGTTGCCGAAGCCATGACGCATGCGTGCGAAGGGCCGGGCGTGGGGACCGAGGTAGGTGCGCCCGCCGTGGTTCTCGAAGCCGACGACCTCGCCCAAATCACCCGCATCGGCGAGGACATCGCCGATGCAGCGAGGCGCGCCGGGGGCAGGGGCCACGGTCGTGACATCAAAAATGCCGACACCGGGCAGCTCTTCGCCCTCGGCGGTGCGGTAGAAATGGCCGAAGAGCTGGAAGCCGCCGCAGATGGTGAGCATCGCGACGTCGTCCTCGGCCCAGTCGCGGAGGCGGACGCCCCGTGCGGCGAGGTCGGCGGCAATGCGGCGCTGCTCCTGGTCCTGGCCACCGCCGATGAGCACAAGGTCGGCGTCCGCCGGGAGGCCGTCACCGATGCCGACAGCCGTCACCTCGCAGCCGATGCCGTACTGGCGACAGCGAGCGCGCAGCGCGATCAGGTTGCCGCGATCCGCGTAGATGCTCATGACGTCCGGGTAGAGGGTGACGACGCGGATCGTCCTCGCGAGGTCGTTCATTCGTCGTGCTCCCAGTAATGGCCGGCGCCGGACATGCTTGCGAGGAGTTCGCGCACCTCGAGCATGGCGGTGTAGGTCGCAACCACCTCGAGGCGCCCCCCGGGTGGCGTGGCGAGCAGGGCCGTCTGGAGCGCCACTCGGGTGTCGGTGTCGACGGCGGCGGGCTCGATCCCGGCGAGAGCAAAGCGAAGCGCGAGGTCCTCGGCACGGCGGCCGGAGACCACGAGTTTCCCGACGAGGCCGGCGAGCCGCTCCACATCGGCATCGTAGATCCAGGAAACGTCGCGACCGTCCTGGATGCCGTCGTTCAGCATCGCGAGGAGGGTCAGCGGAGGCCAGGCCGCCTCGAGGGCGCGCAGCACCTCGTTCAGGCCGGTCGGGTTCTTGGCGAGGAGCAGGCGGACCGTGCGACCCTCAACGTGAAAGCGCTCCTGCCGACCGAAGGCAGGACCGGAATCAGCGAGGGCACGCGCCGTCGCCTCGATGGGGAGGCCGAGGGCGTGCGCGCCCGCGGCGGCCGCCAGCGCGTTGTAGACCGAGTAGAGGCCGGCGAGCGGGATGGCGACGGGCACGCGGCGCTCGCCGATGACGAGGTCGAACTGCGTCTCCTCGGCGCCGAGGTGGACGCGTTCGGCGGAGACGATGGGGGCGGGGCGGCGGCGTTCGCAGCCACGGCAGCGCCAGAGACCAACGTGGCCCATGTAGATCGCGTCGTACTCATAGGTGGCACCGCAGCGGCAGAAGCGCGCGTCGGTGGCGTGTTCGGGCGCGGGCAGGGCAGCGGCCGGATCCTCGATGCCGAAGCCGATCACCTCGCCACGGGTGTCCTCCCCGAGCTGGGCCACCGAGGGGTCGTCGACGTTCAGGACGAGCGTGGGGACAGCGCCCGGGCGGCTGACGGCCGCACGCCAGGCAGCGGCGATGGAGTCGACCTCACCGTAGCGGTCGAGTTGATCACGGAAGAGGTTGAGGAAGAGGGCGACGCGCGGCCGCAGACGGGGCGCGAGCAGGGGCCAGTGGGCCTCGTCGATCTCGAACACGCCGAGGCGGCGCGCGGCGTCATGGACGCTCCCGCCGGGATCGACGGCGTCGACGAGCGAGCTCACGATGCCGCGCTCGAGGTTCGAGCCCGAACGGTTGGCGAGCGGGCGCAGCCCGGCCCCTCGGGCGATGGCGGCGAGCAGGTGGGCGGTTGTGGTCTTGCCGTTTGTGCCGGTCACGGTGACGACGCCGTGGCCGAGCTGGGCAGCGGCGGACTCGATGAGGGTGGGCGCGAGCCGGCCGGCGATCAGGCCGGGAAGCGCGGTGCCACCACCACGACCCAGGCGCCGCACGACCTGGCCGGCGGCGCGACCGGCGAGCAGGGCGCCTCGTTCGCGGGGACCGAAGCCGGGGGCCATGCGGGGACTCGGCTCTCTACCTGCTCAAACACGAACGCGCGGCCGGTGAGCCGCGCGTCCATCATGATCTGACCTGCAAATCGCCTCGGGGGCTTTCCCTTCGGCGGCCGGCGCCGGGGGTCAGCTGGAGCGGGACTCCCCGGAGGTCGCGG
This sequence comes from Dehalococcoidia bacterium, assembly GCA_019694855.1. Taxonomy (GTDB): domain Bacteria; phylum Chloroflexota; class Dehalococcoidia; order UBA2979; family UBA2979; genus JAIBBD01. Next base: position 5,080 of record JAIBBD010000049.1, on the reverse strand, counting down.
CGGGCTTGTCGGAGTCCTTCTTCTTTTCGTCATCCGGCGAGTCGGAGCGGCTGGCTTCCTGGCGGAACTCGCGGATGCCGCGGCCGAGCGCGCCGCCGAGGCCGGCCACCCTCGAAGCGCCGAAGAGCAGCGCGAGGATGACCAGGATGATGAGCAGTTCTTCCCAACCCAGGCTACCGAGCATCGGACTGTCCTTTCCGGCGCGAGTCGCGCGCCGTCAGAAGATCGTAACACCCCGCGGCGCACGGTACAGCGCACGCAACGGGCGTACCAGCGGTACGCCCGAGGAGAGTGCGCGGATTGGATCGGTGCGAGGGAGTCTAGCCGGTGACCCGCTCGATGAAGACTTCCATCACACCACCGCAGATCTTGTCCTCGCCATCCACGGGCTCGGTGAGGTCGACCACGACGACGCGGGGCTGGCCATCGACCATGGTCTCCATGGCCTCCTGCCACACCTCGGCCTCCCCGCAGCCACCACCGATGGTCCCGCTAAAGGTGCCGTCCGGGCGGAGCAGGAGGTGTGCGCCGGGGCCTCGAGGGGTTGAGCCGCGCGTGGCAGCGACGGTGGCGAGGACGCGGGGCTGCCCGGCCTGCTGGGCTTCACGGATTTCGGCGAAGAGTTCGCGAGACATCGTCACTCCTGAGGTGTGTGCCCCCTCATTATAGCCGTGCTCACCGGCGTGCTGCGCAACAGATCCGGGGGGCGGCTTCTCGCGTATCTATGAATGACACCACGAGGGGCTGGGGGTGTTAGATAGCACAAGGGCCGATTGCTCGGCCCTTGTGCCCCAGAGGGATACCCCCGAGATGCAACCGTGCGCAACACCTCGGCAGGGGCTGGCGGTCGGTCAGCCTTTGAGGTGACTTACCCCATCGGCTAGGTCAGCATAACACAGCGGATCAAGCGGTTTACGTCGCCATCGGCGACTTTTTCTCCTCGTTACGTCTTGTTGTGCGAGGAGTCGGGCATGTCGTGCGGCCGGGGCTTTGCGCGATGGACTCGCATTGCGAAACACCCACCCGTCCGCCCCTCAAGGGGCGTCGCCCCCTGAGAATCCCCCGGCGATTCTCAAGCTGGATCGCTCATTCGCAGCGCGCGGTTGACCTGGCGGCACCGCGGCCCCTCTGCGGCCGAGGCAGAGCTTATGTCGCTTCGGCCGCACGGCGGCTGGTGATCGTCGACAGCATGCGGCCAGTGCCACCTTTTCGGAGCAGGACGATCTCGGCGAGGATCGCGAGCGCGATCTCCTCGGGGGTTTCGGCGTTGATGTCGAGGCCGATCGGGGTGTGGACCTTCGCGAGGTCGTCCCCGCTGTAGCCCTCGTCGCGGAGCTGCTGGAGAACCGTCGCCGTGCGGCGGCGGCTGCCGATCATGCCGAGATAGGCAGGGCCCCTCGAAACGGTGTGGCGGAGGGCAAGCGCGTCCTGCATGTGGCCGCGCGAGACGAGCACGATGTAGGTCGTGTTGTCGATGCGGGTGCCCTGGAGCTCCTCGGCGATGTCGCCGCACATGACTTCTTCGGCCATCGGGAAGCGCTCAGGGTTCGCGAACTCGGGCCGGTCGTCGAGGACAGCGATCGAGAACCCGACGATGGCGCCGATGCGCGCGATCGAGAGGCCGACGTGGCCGCCGCCGACGATGAGCAGGCGGGCCGGCGCCTCGAACAGTTCGAGCAGGAGCTGCGCGTCGCCGGGGCGCGACTGGGAGCGGCGGCCGACGGCGCCGCCCTCGCTGCGGACCCAGAGCGTCTGAGCGGGGACGCGCGGGAACGCCTCGTAGGCCTCGACGCCGGCGGCGGCCACCGTGGCGTCGACGTCCTTGCCATCGATGCTGCCGAGGGTGGAGCCGTCGCGGTGGACGAGGAGCTTCGCGCCGACGGTGAGGCCGAGCTCGCCGCCGGTGACGACGGTGGCAACGACGACGGAGGGCCCGCCGCCGAGGGCTTCCTCGATCTCACCCATGATCTGCATGCGTGTCTCGACGTCGTTGGTCATGGCGCGCTCCTCCGCGGGGCATGATACGGCGGAGGGCGGCGACTCGGTGACCTCGATGCTCGCGCCCACTGCCGGGGCAACCTCGTATACACTTCGCCCGAGGCAGGCCGTGATTGCAGGGGAAGCGTGGTGCGGATCGGCCTGGACTTCGATGGAGTCATCGCGGACACGATTCCCTCGATGGTGGCGTACGCGCGCGAGCACATGCAGCTCGATCTGCTGCCCGAGGAATGCGTTACTCCGGGCGGGCCGTTGCGACTCGGCGTCGACGCGTATCGCGAATTCGTTCGTGCCACGCATGCGACTCCATTCGCGCTAGCATTCCGACCAACAAACGGGACGCTCGACTCGCTGCCGCGCCTCGGACGGGAGCACGACCTCGTCATCGTGACGGCCCGAGAGTCCGCGGCTCTCGACAACGCGAAGCGATGGCTCGACGACTTAGGGTTGGCGAGGTGCATCGCCGCCGTTCACTCGTCGTTTGGTCCAACGAAATCGAAGCTTGTCGGGACGCTGGACCTGGACTGCTTCGTCGACGACATACCGTCGACGTTCGAGGCATGGCCGGGGGGCGTTTCGAGCCTGCTCTGGGACGCCAGTTACAACCGATCCGTGAGTCCTCCCGCGAGCGTGGAGCGGATCCATGGCTGGAGCGGGCTCGCCGCCTGGCTCGCTCGTCGGTGAAGGTGCCTCGCCGGCGGGATTAACGGTTAGCTGTTTGTCCGTCGCCTACAAACGAGCTCAGATGCTCTTCGATCACTTCGTGCGGCACGAGGCGGATAAGGAGCCAGAGGACCAGGGCGACGGCGAGAACATCGTCGAGCTGGCCGAGGAGCGGGATGACGTCGGGGATGAGGTCGATGGGGAAGGCGAGGTAGACGGCGAGGGCGAGCGGGAGCCAGCGCGCGAGGCGAGGGACGCGACGGTCGCGGGCGATGGCGCGGGCGACCTCGAAGCGCTGGCGCCAGCTGAGCCGCCGGAGCGCCGCGAGGGTGGCGCGGGCGAACGGGTCGCCGCGCAGCTGGAGGGCGGCAGCGGTCGCCGCCAGCAGGAACGCGAGCGCGACGAGGAGCAGCCAGAGCCACCACGGCATGCGGCGTCTCCTCGATACGTCCGCTCGCGCGGCCTCAGACGTTGAAGAGGATGTTGAGCACGTCGCCGTCCTGGACGATGTACTGCTTCCCCTCGGTGCGGAGGCGACCGCGCTTCTTCAGCTCGGCGACGGAGCCCGCCTCGGCGAGCTCATCCCAGCGCGCGACCTCCGCGCGGATGAAGCCGCGTTCGAGGTCGGAGTGGATCTTGCCGGCGGCCTCGGGGGCGTTGGCGCCTCGGCGGACGGTCCAGGCGCGGCACTCGTCGTCGCCTGCGGTGAGGAAGGACTGCAGGCCGAGCAGCGAGTAGGCGGCCTGAATGGCGCGGTCGAGAGGCGACACCTCGGGGAGGCCGAGGTCACGGCGGAACTCCTCGGCCTCGGCGGGGTCGAGCGACGATAGCTCGGCCTCGACCTTCGCGCAGAGGGCGGCTACCGCGACGCCGGGGCCGCCGTAGCGGGCAGCGCACTCGGCCTCGATCGCCTCGATGCGTTCGAGGCCGTCCTCGCCGACGTTGACGACCAGCAGCACCGGGAGCGCGGTGACGAACTGGTAGGCGGCGAGCTGGCGGCGCTCGTCCTCGGTGAGGTCGAGGGAGCGGATGCCGCGCCCGGCCTCAAGCTCGGACTGGAGGCGCTGGAGGAGCGCGCGGTCGCCTTCGAGCCGGCCGCGGTCGGCGGCTTTCATCGAGCGCATCTCGGCGTCGATGCGTCCCAGGCGGCGTTCGATCAGTCCGAGGTCGGCAAAGGCGAGCTCGAGGTCGAGCGACTCGATGTCGCGAGCGGCATCGACGCTGCCTTCGGGGTGGGGCACGGACTCGTCCTCGAAGGCGCGGGCTACGTGGACGAGGGCGTCGAGGCCGGCGATCTCGGCGAGAAAGCGGTTGCCGGGGCCCTCGGCGCCGAAGCCCGCGACCGGGTAGTCGACCCAGCGGATCTCGGCGTAGGTGGTCTTCTTCGGGTGGAAGACGGCGGCGAGGGCGTCGACGCGGGCGTCGGGGACGCGGGCGATGCCGACGTTGGGCTCCTGCTGCGAGGAGTAGGCGCCGACCTGCGCGGTCCCTCGCGTGACGGCGTTGAAGAAGGAGGTCTTGCCGGAGCGGGCGAGGCCGATGATGCCGATGTCCATGGCGTCAGTGTCGGAGGCGGGCGATGCGGGGGCAAGGTCGCATGGGCGCTATCCTTGCCGCCGAGGAGGTACGAGCGATGGACGCGAAGCCGGCGACGATCGAGGAGTACCTCGCGACGGTGCCCGAGGAGTTCCGGGCGGCGCTCGAGGCACTGCGGCAGCAGATCCGGGCGCTGGTGCCGGAGGCGACCGAGGGGGTGGCGTACGGGCTCGCGGGGTTCAAGTACCGCGGGAAGCCCCTGGCGTACATCGGGGCCGCGAAGCGGCACTGCGGACTGTACGGGATGGACGCGAGCGGGTTCGAAGCCGAGCTCGCGGGGTACGACGTGTCGAAGGGGACGATCCGGTTCGTGCCGCCTCGGGCGCTGCCACCGGGCGTCCTCGAGGGGATGATCCGGCGACGGGTGGCGGCGATCGATGACGCGCTCGCGGCGAAACGCGGGGCGAAGCGGAGCGGACGCGGCTGACCCGGTCCGGCATCGTGGCGGCTATCCTCCTCGCGGGACACTCCCACGCGCTCAGGAGGAGCCTCATGCCAGGCAAGCGATCGAAGCCGTCCGCCGGAGTCACCACCAACGAGATCCGGAACAAGTTGCATCGAGTTCCGCGCGCGGAGCAGCAGGCTCAGCGCGAGATGCGCGAGCAGCGGCTGGCCGTGCTTGAGGCGTACCAGCGGCGCGCCGAGCAGTTGCGCCGGGGCTCGGACGCCGAGCGGCGGCTGCGTGACGAGGTCGTTCGCCGCCTCGGCGGGGAGCCAGCGGGCCTCGAAGACGCGCGCAACGAGATCCTCACGGACTACGAGGGCCGCCTCTCAGATGCGCTCCACTGGGGGATCGAACTCAAGCCGCCCGACTGGTTCTGGC
>JAIBBD010000048.1 GCA_019694855.1 Dehalococcoidia bacterium | reverse complement strand
TCGAGCGCTACCTGCGCCGCGATGGCTACGACGTCGAGGTGGCCCACGACGGCAACGAGGGTCTCGCCGCCTACCGCCGCCGTTCACCCGACCTCGTCGTCCTCGACGTCATGCTCCCCGGCATCGATGGTCTGGAGGTCTGCCAGCGCATCCGCGAGGAGGGCTCAACCCCGGTCATTCTGCTCACCGCCCGTGACCGCGAAGCGGACAAGATCAACGGCCTCGGCCTGGGCGCCGACGACTACGTCACGAAGCCCTTTAGCCCGCGTGAGCTGGTCGCCCGTGTCGAGGCCGTTCTCCGCCGCGCCGCCGCGCCCGCACGAGCGGCCGCCGACCCCGCTGCCCGCGGCGCGCTCCGCTTCGGCGACCTCGAGGTGGATCCCGTCCGGCGCACCGTCTTCCTGCGCGGCGAGCCCGTCGCGCTCACCGCCCGCGAGTTCGACCTCCTCGCCTACCTCGCGGAGCATCCCGGCCGCGTGTTTAGTCGCGAGCAGCTGATGGACGCCATCTGGGACGAGGACTTCGAGGGCGACGCCGGCACGGTGACCGTCCACGTCCGCCGTCTCCGCACCAAGATCGAGCAGGACCCTTCCCGCCCCGTCTACCTGCGCACGGTCTGGGGCGTGGGCTACAAGTTCGAGGGGTAACGACCGGAGATCCGCATGCGAGACAACGTCGCGCTCCGCACGCCGGCTGGCCCCCCGCGCGGCCTCGCCACGTTTGCGCTCGCATTGGCGGCGGCCGTCATCGTCGGGCTGCTCGTCGCCCAGTTGCTCATCCAGCCCTCCGCGGGCGACATGCGCGCGCTCGCCCTCTACATCGTCCTGTCCGGGGCGGCCACGCTGCTCGGGGGCGCCGCCGGCGTGCGGGCCGCCGACCGCGCCGGCGCCATCACCCTGCGCACCAAGGTCGCGCTCGGCGGACTCATCGGCGCGCTCGTCGGGCTGCTCAACGTCTTCATCGTCAGCCAGCTCATGTTCGTCTCAACGAGCCATGACCTCCGACTGCTCATCTCGCTGATCGCCGTGAGTGCCACGATCTCCCTCGGCTTCAGTACCTGGGTTGCGAGGACGATCACGCGCCGCCTGCGCGAGGTCACCGACGGCGTGCGCGTGCTTTCCCTTGGCCGCTATGAGACCCGTCTGCACCCCGTCGGCCGCGACGAGGTCGCGCGTCTTGCCGAGGACGTCAACGTCCTCGCTGGCCGCCTCCAGGAGGCCGAGGACGCGCGCGCCGCCCTCGAGCGCGACCGCCGCGACTTCACCATCGCCATCTCACACGACCTGCGTACGCCGCTCGCGAGCATGCGCGCCATGGCCGAGGCCCTCGACGATGAGGTCGTCACCACGGAGGACGAAGTCCGCCGCTACCACCGCGCCATGCGCCGCGAGTCCGAACGCCTCGGCGCCATGATCGACGACCTCTTCCAGCTCTCCCAGCTCGATGCCGGCTCCGTCCAGCTGAACCGCCGCCCGCTCGCCCTCGACGAGATCGCCGCCGAAGTGGTCGACGCCATGCAGGCTCAGGCCGCCTCCCGGGGCATCCGCCTCACGCTCGAGGCGCACGGCCCCGTCCCGCTCGCGTCGCTCGATGGTGCCCTGATCGAGCGTGCCGTCCGCAACCTCGTCAGTAACGCCCTCGCCTACACCCCGTCCGAGGGCTCCGTGGCCGTCCTCGTGGAGGCGGCCCCCGGCGGCGTCGCGCTGCACGTCCGCGACACTGGCCAGGGCATCGCCTCTGAGGATGTGCCACGCGTCTGGGACCGCTTCTTCCGTGCCGAACGCTCCCGCACACGCACCGCCGAGGGTTCAGACGGTGCGGGCCTCGGCCTCGCGATCGTCCGCGGCATCGCCGAAGCGCACAGCGGTTCCACCGCCGTGGAGTCCACCCCCGGCGTGGGCTCCACCTTCTCTCTGAGTCTCCCCGTAGCCTGAAGACGCCCGAATCATTCGCCCCATGGTTTCGATGAGTCGCGGACCGCGCGCAGGTGGGCTACATCTGCTCCGGCGCGCTGATCGACATCAGCTCCAGCGTCCGCGCCAGCACCGTGCGCGTCGCCTCGAGGAGCGCGAGCCGCGCCTTCGTCAGCGGCACGTCGTCCGTGATCACCCGGCATTGCGTATAGAACACGTGGAACGACTGCGCCAGAGACTGCGCATATGCCGGTAGGTGATGCGTCTCGAGCGAGCTCACCACCTGCTCCACCACCTCCGGCAGCAGCAGCAGCTTCCGCAGCAGCGCCTGTTCCGCGTCATGCGTGAGCAACGAGGTCTCCGCACCCTCCGAGCTCAACTCCTCGGATGCGGCCCGCGAGAGGATGCTCGAGATGCGCGCGTGCGCGTACTGCACGTAGTAGACGGGGTTCTCGTCGCTCTGCCGCGTCGCCAGCTCCAGGTCGAAGTCCATCGTCGAACCCGCCGAGGGTGACAGGAAGAAAAACCGCGCCGCGTCCGCGCCGACCTCCGACACCACGTCGCGCAGCGTCACGATCTCGCCCGCCCGCTTCGACAGCGGCACGACCTCGGTGCCCCGCTTCAGCGTCACGAGCTGATAGAGCAGCACGTCGAGGTGGTCGCCGTCCCCGCCGACCGCCGTCACCGCCGCCTTCACTCGAGACACGTGGCCCTGGTGGTCCGCCCCCCAGATGTCGATCACACGGTCGAACCCGCGCAGCACGAACTTGTCGTAGTGGTAAGCCACGTCCGAGGCGAAATACGTCGGCACCCCGTCCGAGCGGATCAGCACGTTGTCCTTCGACTCGCCCAGTTGCGAGGAGGCAAACCACACCGCGCCCTCGCGCCGCACGATGTGTCCGCGCTCCTCGAGGATGCGCATCACCTCGGAGTACGGCCCGCCCTCCGTCTGCAGCGATCGCTCCGAGAACCAGCGGTCGTACTGCACACGCAGCAGCTCGAGGTCGTCGCGAATCTGGTCGACCATCAACTGAATCCCGAGCTCGCCGAGTTCTGGACTCGCCTCTTCGCCCACGGGTCGCAGGAAGCGGTCGGCGTGCCGCTCGCGGATCTGCTCCGCGATCTGCACCATGTACTCCCCCGGATAGCCGTTCTCCGGGATCTCGACCGTCCGCCCGAAGAGCTGCTGGTACCGCGCGTACAGTGTTCGCGCGAACACGGCGACCTGCGTCCCCGCGTCATTGACGTAGTACTCTTCCTCGACCTCGTACCCGGCCGCGCGCAGGACGCGCGCCAGCGTCGACCCGATCGCCGCCCCACGCCCGTTCCCGACGTGCACCGGCCCCGTTGGATTGGCCGAGACATATTCGATCTGCAGACGCTGCCCCGCGCCGCTTGAGCTCCCCGCGTATGCCGCGCCCTCCGCCACAATCGCCGTGACTTGCGAGGCCAGCCACGTAGCGTCGAGGTAGAAGTTCAGGAAACCTGGCGGCGCGACCCGCACCTCCGCCACCGCCGGGTGCGAGGGCACATGGCGGCGCAGCGCCTCCGCGACCTCGAGCGCTTTCATTCGCGCGAGTCCCTGGATTCGCAGCGGCAGATTCGCCGAGTAGTCGCCGTGCTCCGCTCGCGCCGGGTGCTCGACCTGGATCTCGGGTGGCGCGAAGAGCGGGATCTCACCCGCCTGTTGCGCTGCCGTGAGCGCCTCCACCACCAGTCGCTGCACGTCGTCTCGGATCATGTATGCGGCCTCAGATCACAACGGCCCGCGCTTGCGGACCGTCGAGGGGTCGATGTGCCGCCAGTGTATCGCGAGCCTGCGCGCACGGTCAGGCCGCGGTGTGCACGCGCCTCTCGAGCTAGCTTGGCCGTTCCACGACGCGCTACTCTCCGAGAAAGCATCGACGCCGGGCGCCACCGCCCGAGGAGGAAGGGGAATACGACATGGCGGGTGACGAAGGACGCAGCTATCGCATCGTCGAGCTGGTGGGCACCTCGCCCGACGGCATCGAGGCAGCCATCGACAATGGCATCAAGGCCGCCGGCGAGGCCGTCGACAGCCTCGACTGGTTCCAGGTCCGCGAGATCCGGGGCCGCATCGAGAACAAGGGTGTTGCCTGGTACCAGGTCACGCTCGGTGTCGGCTTCCGCGTCGATGACGCTTCGCAGGTCATCTAATCGCGCGGGCCGTCCGCGGCCCCACGGCGCCCCTGGAGCGGATGAGCGGTGGGATCCCATCCCGCGAGGAGACTGTACGAAATGATCTGGAACCGCGTGTGGCGGTCACCGGTGTTCGGTATCGCCGTCGGGGTGCTCATCGCCTCGGCCGTCTTTGGCGGCTTCAACCTCGTTCGGGCACAGTCCACGTCGACCAACACCGCGCAGATCGAGGCCTGTGCCAACCGCTACACGGGCATCATCCGCGTCGTCGGCCACATCCCCTGCACTGCCTTCGAGTACCCGATCACCTTGAACCAGCAGGGTCCTGCCGGCCCCTCAGGCCCGAAGGGCGACACGGGTCCGACCGGACCCACTGGCCCGACAGGTCCGAGTGGCCCGCTCGGCCCCATCGGCATGACGGGCCCCACAGGTGCGAGCGGCCCGATCGGCTCCACCGGCGCGAGCGGACCAGTCGGCGTGACGGGCCCGAGCGGCCCGGTGGGTCAAAGCGGTCCTACCGGCCCGACCGGTATCCCCGGCTGATCGACACTACGAGGGCCCTCGAACATCGAGGGCCCTCGCCCTCTCCCGCAGAGCCCACACGACCGCAGGCTGATCGCGCGATGGACGGCGAGCCGTGGCGAGCAGGACGCCGCTCCGCTACGCTGCGCCTGGAAGGGGGACCCGCGATGCACTGGACCGGTCTCCTCCACTCGCCGATGTTCAGCTTCGTTGCTGGCGTCGCCGTCGCCTCCGCCGTTCTGGTCGGGGTGACCGAGGTGCGCGCCAACCCGTCGCCCGCCACGCCAGAGGTGCAGGCCTGCGTCAATCAGGTCACGGGGGTCGTCCGCGTTGCCCTGCGCTTCCCCTGCACCTTCTTCGAGACTCCGATCATGCTGAACCGCGCCGGCCCGGCCGGCCCCGTCGGCGACACCGGCCCAACGGGCCCAACGGGGCCGACCGGCCCCACGGGTCCAACAGGGCCGGCAGGCCCCCGAGGTGCCACCGGCCCCACCGGTCCCGTTGGCTAGCGGCTCAGACGGTAGGACCCAGCCATGAAATCGACACGCCTTCTCCACTCTCGCGCCTTCGGCTTCGTCGGAGGGCTTGCCGTCGCGGCCGTGATCCTGGTCGGGGCCACCGAGGTGCGCGCCGGTGTCTCCACTGCCACCCCGGACATGGACGTCTGTGTGAACCAGGTCACCGGGATCGTCCGTGCCGCGCGACCCTTCCCCTGCACGGCTTTCGAGGCCCCGCTCACCTTGAGCCAGGACGGCGCTCTTGGCCCGAAGGGCGGCACCGGCGCCGGCGGCTCGACCGGGCCAACGGGCCCGACGGGCCCGAGCGGCCCCGCCGGTCCGACGGGCGGGACCGGTGCCCTCGGCAGGCCGCAGTACGACTGACCCACGACCAACGAAAAGGGCCCTCGATCTCCGAGGGCCCTCGTTGCGTCTCCCGCCTGGCTCAGGCTAGAAGTGCCAGGGGAACTTCTCGAACTCCGGCGGCCGCTTCTCGAGGAACGCGTCGCGCCCCTCCTGCGCCTCGTCCGTCCCGTACGCCAGCCGCGTCGCCTCGCCCGCGAACAGCTGCTGGCCTAGCAGCCCGTCGTCCGGCAGGTTGAAGCCGTATTTGATCATCCGCATCGCCGTCGGGCTCTTTGAGTTGATCGTCCGCGCCCACTCCAGCGCCACTGCCTCGAGTTCCGCGTGGGGCACGACCTTGTTCACCATCCCCATCTGGAACGCGTCCTCGGCCGTGTAGTCGAACCCGAGGAAGAACACCTCGCGTCCGCGCTTCTGACCCACCTGCCGCGCCAGCAGCGCCGACCCGTACCCCGAGTCGAAGCTCGCCACGTTCGGGTCGGTCTGCTTGAAGAGCGCGTGCTCCTTGCTTGCCAGCGTCATGTCGCACACCACGTGCAGGCTGTGCCCGCCGCCGACGGCCCACCCGGGCACGACCGCGATCACCACCTTCGGCATGAACCGGATCAGCCGCTGCACTTCGAGGATGTGCAGCCGTCCGAGGCGCGCCGGGTCGATTTCGCCCTCCGTGTCGCCCTCGTACTTGTACCCGTCCTTGCCGCGCACCCGCTGGTCGCCGCCGGAGCAGAACGCCCAGCGCCCGTCCTTCGGCGATGGCCCGTTTCCCGTGATCAGTACGCACCCGACCGTGCTCGTCATCCGCGCGTGGTCCAGCGCCTGGTACAGCTCATCCACCGTCAGCGGCCGGAATGCGTTCCGCACCTCTGGCCGGTTGAACGCCACCCGCACCGTCTTCCGGTCGGGTGTGCGGTGATACGTAATGTCGGAGAAGTCGAAGCCCGGCACCGGCTCCCACGCGCTCGGGTCGAAGATCTCGGAAACCACTCGCTCAGCCTCCACTTCCTCCGCGCGACCGCCTCCGAGGCGCTCCATGCTGCACCGAGGCCCGCGCTGCCGCGCCATCATAGCCGCCCCTCGCCCTCCTGGGGAGGCAGCATGAGCCCCTACCCAAACGCCATCAGCACCAGCGTTCCGAGCACGCATAGCGCCGTCCCCGCCCCGATCAGCCGCGTCGGCCGCTCCCCGAGGAAGTACATCGACAGCGGCACCACCATCAGCGGCGACGTCGAGTTCAGGATCACCGCGCGCGCCGCGCCCGCCTCGGTCACGCCGTAGATGTAGAGCACGCTGCCCACCGCGGTCCCGCCGAGGCCCAGCGCCACCATCAGCCACAGGTCAGCCCCCGAAGGCAGCCGTCGTACGACCTCGCCCCGCGAGGCGATGGCGGTCCCGATCGCGATCGTCAGCCCGCCCGCCGGGATCCGGATCGCGCTCACCGGCAGCGCCCCGAGGTCGCCCCGCCCGCCCGCGAGCAGCAGCGTCGCCGTCGTCCAGCACCCCGCCACGATGGTCAACACTAGCGCTGTTGCGGCCAGCCCCAGCCGCCGCGGCGCCGCCGGGTCCGGCAGCCGCTCCACCCGCGATGCCACGATCAGGTAGGTCCCCGCGATCACCCCCGCCCCGCCCACGAGCAGCGCCCACCCCGCCCGCTCATCGAGCAGCAACACCCCGCCGATCGCGCTCGACGCCACGAACAGCGCCGTCGTCGTCGGCGCCATCCGCTGCAACCCCACCCGAGGCAGCGCCCGCACGTACGTCGTATCGCCGATCCCGTACCCGATCGCCGCCGACAGCGCGATCGCCCCCACCGCGCGCGGCGCAGCCCCCGCCAGCTCCGGCCCGCCCCCTGTCGCCAGCATCAGCGCGATCACCACCGGCGACGCGATCAGGAACCGCAGCCCGCTCAGCACGGCCCCGCTGTACCGCGTGCTCAGGCGCGCCATCCCTACGCTGGTCCCCGCCCACGCCAGCGCCGAAGCCAGCGCCGCAGCTTCCCCCACGGCCCACCCCCTCGGGGCGATGCTACGTGCATACGTAGTTGTGAGCTTCCGACCCGCACCACACCCACGGCGCGCTTGATCCTCCGTCGTTGCTCTCCCATCGTCGGTTCGAGGAGGAACCCGCCCATGCAACGACTTCGCTGGCTGTCCGTCGCGCTCGTACTCGGCGCCCTGCTCCTCGCCGCCGCCTGCGGCGACGATGACACGGACGCGGCGGCGACCAGCACCGCGACGCCGAATGCGACCGCCGCGGCGCAGGCGACCTTCGCGCCCGGCTCCGCGATGGCGCGCCTCGTCGCCGCCGGCAAGCTCACGGTCGGCGTCAAGTTCGACCAGCCCGGGTTCGGCCTGCGCGACGCCAGCGGCAAGATCGACGGCTTCGACGTCGCCATCGCGCGAGAGATCGGAAGGGCGCTCGGCCTGCGCGAGGACCAGGTCACCTTCGTCGAGGTGACCTCCGCCAACCGCGTCCAGTACCTGAACGAAGGCCGCGTCGACCTCGTCGCCGCCTCCATGACCATCACCGACGCGCGCCGCCAGGAAGTTGACTTCTCGAGGATCTACTTCCGCGCGGGCCAGTCCCTGCTCATCCGGCGCGATAACACCTCGATCGTCAACGTCACGAGCGTGAATCGCCGCAAGGTCTGCAGCGTGGCCGGCTCCACCAGCGCCGAGAACATCCGTAACCGCGCGGGCCAGGTCGACCTCGTCACCATGGACACCTACTCCGCCTGCGTGGCCGCCCTCAAGGCGGGCGCCGTCGAGGCCGTCACGACCGACGACGCCATCCTCGCGGGGTTCGTAAAGGCGGACTCCTCGCTCCGGCTCATCGGCGGCGCCTTCTCGGTCGAGCCCTACGGCATCGCCGTGAAGAAGGGGCAGCCGGAGCTGGTCGCGTTCATCGATAGCGTCATCAACGCCATGCTGCGCGACGGCCGTTGGGATCGCTTCTACACCCAGTACTTCGGCGGCATCGAGGGCCTCGAGAGCGCCCAGGCGATGCATTCGAGCCTCCCGGCTGCGAACTAGCCGCTGGGCCCGGCAGTCCACCATCCGACGCCTGAGCCGTCGTCGACCGCCCGGGGCATCGCATTCGGCTCCTGCACTACGTCGCGATGATGCAGGAATCGTACTGTCGCCGGCCGGGCGCGTAAGGGCGGTTCACCCCGTCTAGGACGGGGGGGTCGTCCGCGTGGAGGCGTCGCCTCCCTGAGCCGCCGCGCGTATCCGCGCCCGCTCGAGTTCCGCCGCCAGCCCCGCGCTCACCTCGACCCGGTATGGCTCGTCCGCTGGATCGAGCGTGTGCAGCCGGGGTGGCAGCGCCGCCACGCCCTCGGCGGCTCGCGCTCGCGCCCGTTCGAGGCTGCCCTCCGCCGTGGCCACCCGCCGCCCGTCGCGCATCACCTCGACGAGCAACGGCACGCCATCGAGGCGCTCGTCCGCCAGCCCGACCACATCCCGCACCGCAACGCCGTCTCGGAACGAGCGGAACACTTGCTTGCGTCCCGGCAGCGTGACCTTCGCCGTTGAGAGCTTGATGCGCCCCTCACCGGCGTACTCGGCGAGCTTGTACACCGTGTCCAGTACGGGCTGGTCCGCCGACGTCCCAACCTGCGTCCCGACCGCGAACGAGTCGATGGGAGCCCCTGACGCGCGCAGCCGTGCCACCGCCCGCTCCTCGAGCCCCCCGCTCGCCACAATCTCGACCCGCTGTAGGCCCGCCGCGTCGAGGAGTGCGCGCGCCTCCCTCGCCAGCGTCTCGAGGTCGCCCGAGTCCAGCCGGACCGCGCTCACCCGGAACTCGTCGCCCGGCTCCGCGGTCAGCCGGCACAGCGCGCGCACGCCCTCGATCGTGTCGTACGTGTCGACGAGCAGCGTTGTCCCCGGGTACTGCCGCGCGAAGGCGCGGAACGCCTCCTCTTCCGAGGCGTGCGCCTGGATATAGCTGTGCGCCATCGTTCCCATGACCGGGATGCCGTACTGCATCCCGGCAAGCACGTTCGAGGTGCCCGCGAACCCCGCGATGTATGCTGCCTTCGCGGCCTTGAGCCCGGCATCCGTCCCGTGCGTGCGCCGCAGGCCGAAGTCCACCACCGGCCGCCCGGCGGCAGCGAATACGCACCGCACGGCCTTCGAGGCCAGCACCGTCTGCATCGTGACCTGGTTGAGGAGGAAGGTCTCCACCAGCTGCGCCTCGGGCAGCGGCGCGACGACCTCCAGCAGCGGCTCGCCCGCGAACATGGGCGTCCCCTCCGGGATCGCCCGCACCGTCCCCGTGAAGCGAAAGCTCGCGAGCCGCTCGAGGAACTCCGGTCGGAACCGCCCGAGTCCGTCGAGGTACCCGATCGCCTCGGGCGAGAACCGCAGCGCTTCGAGGTACGCGAGCACGTCTTCGACCCCGCACGCGATCAGCACATTCCGCTGCGATGGCAGGCTGCGGACGCTCAGGTCGAAGACCGCGGGCGCGGTCATCCCCTCGGCGTAGTACGCCTGCATCATCGTCAGCTCGTACAGGTCCGTGAGGAGCGCGACCTCAGGTGGCAGTTCGGCGACGCCGCTCACTCGAGGGCGATTCCGGCCTCGCGCAGCGCGTCGAGCGCGCGTTCTCCGTCGCCCGGCTCGAGGTCCACCGCCCGAATCGCGTCCATCACCACCGTCGCCGGAAACCCCAGCCGCGCGGCATCGAGGCCGGTCTCTTTCACGCAGTAGTCCGTCGCCAGCCCCACGATCACGATGCGTTCGATGCCGCGCTCACGCAGCTCCGCCTCGAGGGCCGTCGCGAATTGCTCGCCGCTATCCGGGTTCCGCACGGAGAACGCCGAGTAGCCGTCTTCTCCCTCGGTCCCTTTCCGGATCACCGGCCCCTCGCGCACATCGAGGGCCGGGTGAAACGCCGCCCCCTCGGAGCCGCCGACGCAGTGCACTGGCCACACGCCCCCATCCCGCTGGAAGTGCGGCGTGCGCGCCGGGTGCCAGTCCTGCGTGTACACGGTGACCGCGCCGGCGGCCGCGGCTCGCCCGATCTCGCGGTTGATCGCCGGGATGGCCGCCTCCGCGCCCGGGACGTGCAGCGACCCGGTCGGTGCAGCAAAGTCGTTCTGCACATCGACCACGATGAGCGCGGTGCGGTCGTCGTACGAGGCCATGGCCACCGATTCTATCCGAGCGCGTCAGGACGGCGGAAAGTTCGTCCCTGCGCCATCTGCCGGCCTCGGGGAATGTGCCTCCCCTCACCTCGAGGCGGGCCGTCGCCGAAACCACTCGTTCCGCACGTCAGCGTCGCTTGGACGCCCTCGGATGGCCCCTCCCCGTCGGAGGGAGAGGGTGACGGCCCGCGAAGCAGACCGCGTTGCGGACACACGCAGTCACGCAGTACGAAGGGGACCGCTCCCGAGGAACGGCCCCCTTCGATGCACGTCCGGGGACGCGCGCCCGAAGTGGCCTACTTGTCCAGCCACGCCTCCCCAACCTGGTCGCCCCAGTCGTAGTACGACGAGTTCGACCCCAGCGCGCCGCCGAAGCGGATCCCCCGCAGCCACGGCTGGTAGATCTCGAACGCCACCTGCGAGGGCATCGGCGGGTAGTACGCCATGTCCAGCGCGCGGTCCCAGATCTGGCGGTGGATCGCCTTCCGCGCCTCGACGTTCAGCTCGACCTGCTGCTTCTCCGCCAGCGTGTCGATCTGCGGGTCGTTCAGCCGCCACCGGTTCCCCGGCGACTTCGAGAACAGGATGTTGTAGAAGAAGTTGTCCGCGTCGAAGCCGACCGTCACCCAGCCGCTCGAGGTGACCTCCTTCAGCTGCGCGCCGACCCACTGCGAGTTGAACTCCGTGTAGTCCACCTTGCCGCCCGTCATCGTAATCCCGACGTCCTTGAACATCGGCACCAGCAATTCCGAGTACCGGTCGAGGTAGTCGCCGTACGCGTAGTACTGGTTGTTGAAGGTCAGTCCCTCGGCGCCCGCCGCCTGCAGCAGCTGCTTCGACTCCGCCGGCGCGTACCGCCACCACTTCCCCAGCAGCCCCGACTCCGGCGTCGGCTCCTTGTCGAAGATGAACGCCCACGGCAGCATCGGAAGCGTCTTCGCGAGGCCCTTCCACACGATGGTCGTCATCTGCTGCGTGTTGATGGCCAGCTGCACCGCGCGTCGGACACGCTCGTCCTGGAACTTCGGGTGGGACAGGTTCATCCCGAACGGGATCCCGCCGTACGACACCGCGACCATGTTGATCTGGATCTGCGGGTTCGTCCCCAGCAGGTTGTTCACGTCGTCGATGCTGCTCGCCGCCGAATACGCGTACTCCACCTGCCCCGCCCGGAATGCCGCGAGGCGAGCCGCCTGGTCGGGCATGAGCTTGAACTCGAACCCGTCGAGCAGCACCTTCTTCTCGAAGTAGTCCGGGTTCTTCTCGAATACCGCCGCGCTGCCCGCCGTCGCCGACTTCAGGATCATCGGCCCGGTGCCCACTGCCTGCTTCTCGATTGCTCCGCTGTCCACCAGCTCGTGCGGGAACAGCGTCTGGTACCGCCCTCCGAGGGGGTTCAGGAAGTCCGCTACGGGCCGCTTCATGTTGATCTTCAACGTGGTGTCGCTCACCGCGTCGATCGAGGCAACGTTCACCCACAGCGACTGGTGCACGCCCGTCGTGCGGTAGCGGTCGTACGCGAACTTCGCGTCCGCCGCCACGAACGGCCGGCCGCTCAGCGGCGGCACGTTCTGCCACTTCGTCCCCGGCTTGATCTGGAACGTGTAGGTCATCCCGTCCGGCGTGCGTTCCCAGCTCGAGGCCAGCTCCGGCTCGAGGTCGAGCTTGAACGGGTTCACGTCCGGGCCGCCCACGATCCCGAGTAGTCGGTTGTAGACCATGTTCGGGATCGTGATCGTCCCGCCCGCAGCCGACTTCGTCGGGTCCATCGTCGCCACGTCCCACGAGGCGGCGACGTGCATCGTCCCCCCGGCCTTCGGTGTCTTCCCGGCTGGCTCCGGGAAGTTGTACGCGTACGGGAGACCCGCATCCTTCGGGTACCGCGGGTCGTTCGCCGCCGTGCTCGTCCCCGTCGCCGACGCTGTGCCCGAGGGCTCACCACCCCCGTCGTCATCGCCTCCACACCCGATCAGCGCCGCAGCCGCCACACCCGTGGCACCCAGCAACGCCCCCCGGATCGCCGCCCGCCTCCCGAGGCGCCAGCTCGCCAGCCCCTCACGTCCCTCGTCCCTCGTGGCATCCATCGCAACCTCCGTCCATCGGCAGCGCACGGCTGCGCAATACGGACGTGATTGTACTCCGTATGTAATGAAGAGATATCAACGGTGTGTGCGGTGGTTCGGATGCGCTCGGCGCTCAGTGCCCACCGGCCTCCTCGACGGGGGCCGGTGGCGTCTTGCTTGGTGTGCGCGCGCTACCCGGCCGCCACGGCTCCGCTCGCCAGCAGCGAGTCGACCTCCGCCTCGGCGTAGCCCGCTTCGAGGAGCACGCCGCGCGTGTCCCGTCCCAGCGGTGGCGAGGCGAGCCGCGCTACGGTCGGCGTCCTCGACATCTCGACCACCGGGCCGACCACCGACTGCGGCCCCGTCAGGTCATGCTCCAGCGGCACGAAGATGCCCTCGGCCTGCACCTGCGGGTCGTCGCGGATCTCCTCGGGGAAGTTCACCGGCGCCGCCGGGAGCCCCGCCGCGTCGAAGATGTCGATCCACTCGGCAACCGTGCGCTCGCGCATCTTGGCCCGGATCACTTCTTTGAAGTGCACCGCCAGCCGCTGGCTCTCCGGGTCGAGCACGTCATGCCCCGGCTGGTCGCTCGGCTCGTCCTCCATCCCGAGGATCGCGCGGAACCCGTCCCGGTTCGTCTTCGTCAGCGCGCCGAGGATGATCCCGCCGTCCTTGGCCGCGTAGCCGCTGTAGTAGAGGCCGCCCGCGAAGCGCTGCTCCGTGCGGATGCGGATCAGGTCGTCGTAGCTCCCGCCCGCCGCCCGCGTAGCGTCCATCTGCGCCCGGATCACGTCGTCAAACAGCGCGTCCGTGATCGGTTCGTGGTTCACATTGTGTGTCTGCAGCCACACGCCCGTGCGCAACAGCGAGCTGTTGATCTGCTGCCCTTCCCCCGTGCGCTCCCGGTGGTACAGCGCCGCGCAGATGGCCATCGCCGAGGCCATCGCGGTCGCGTAGTCCGCTGGCGCCCCGAACGTTGACTGCACCGGCGCGCCGTCTTCTGCCACCTTGCCGTCCGCCGCCATGATCCCCGAGTACGCCTGCGCCACCACGTCCGAGCACCCGCGCTGCGCCAGCGCGCCACGCGTCCCAAATCCCGTGCTCTCGACGTAGATGAGGTCGGGCCGGTACCGCTTGAGCGTCTCGTAGTCGATGCCGATGCCGGGCGCGACGCCGTAGCGGTAGTTCACGATCACCACGTCGATCGAAGGCATCAGCCGGTAGATTACCTCGCGGCCCTCGGGCTGCTGCAGGTCGACGATGATGTCCCGCTTGCCGCGGTTGAACGCCTGGAAGAGCTTGCTCTCGTTCGCCACCACGCTGCGGCTCTGCCGCGTCGACTCACCCCCGGGTGGCTCCACCTTGATGACGTCCGCCCCGAAGTCCGAGAGCAGCACCCCGCACATCGGTCCGGCGACGACGAGTGTGAACTCGAGGACGCGAATGCCTTCGAGCGCTCCGGGCATGGTGGTTCCCTCCTCGCTGGAACTGGGTACGTCGGGCGTGATGTGGCCGCCAGTCTACGGGCTCCGCTCCCGCTGAGCACGGGCGTGGTCTGCTACAATCCCGCCCGGTTTGCGATCAGCGGCACGCGCCGGCACGAGCTCCGCTCGGCCGTACGAGAAAGAGGCACGGCATGGACTGGCTGGATACAGAAGAGCAGGCGGCGTTCCGTAACCAGGTGCGTGGCTTCATCAACGAGCGGCTCCCCGAGTTCTACCGCCAGCAGGCCGTTGACAACCGCCCGCGCGGCCTCGAGGGAGACTGGCAGGAGAACCTCGTCCACGGCACGCCCGAGGCGAAGCAGGCCGCGACCGAATGGGCGAAGGCCCTCAACGAGCGCGGCTGGGTCGCCCCGCACTGGCCGCAGGCCTACGGCGGCGCCGGCATGACCACGATGGAGCAGTTCATCTTCAACCAGGAGATGGCCGAGGCCGACGCCCCCATGGTGGGCGGCGCGGGCCTCTCTCTCCTCGGCCCCACCGTGCTCGTCCACGGCACAGATGAGCAGAAGGCTCGCCTCCTGCCGCCCACGCTCTCCGGCGAATACCTCTGGGCGCAGGGCTTCTCCGAGCCGGGCGCCGGCTCAGACCTCGCTTCGCTTCAGACCCGTGCCGTCCGCGACGGCGACGAGTACGTCGTCAACGGCCAGAAGCTCTGGACCTCCACCGCCCACAAGTCCAACTGGCTCTTCGGCATGTTCCGTACTGACCCCGAGGCGCCCAAGCACCGCGGCATCTCGTTCCTCGTCATGGACATGAGCACGCCGGGCCTGACCGTGCGCCCCATCATCTCGATGGGCTGGGAACACGCCACCAACGAGACCTTCTACGAGGACGTCCGCGTCCCCGTCGCCAACCGCATTGGCGAGGAGAACCGCGGCTGGTACGTCGGCGTCACCCTCCTCGACTTCGAGCGCTCCAACATCAGCGGCGCTATCCACATCCGCCGCCAGCTCGACGGCCTGATCGGCGTCGCCAAGTCCGACGAGGGCCAGCGCTGGCTGCAGCACGGCGGTCTCAAGCGTGAGCGTCACGCCATCGCCGAGCACTACATCGAGTCCGAGGTGATGTTCAACTTCTCGTTCCGCATCGTCTCGATGCAGGCCCGGGGCGTCATCCCGAACTACGAGGCCTCCACCTCGAAGATGTACCACAGCGAATTGCTGCAGCGCGTCTCGCGTACTGGCATCAAGACCTACGGCCTCTACGGCAACCTTTGGGATCCGGACGAGCCCCTCGCTCCCCAGAAGGCCACCTTCACGCAGTCGAACGTCCACTCGGTCGTCATGACGATCGCCGGCGGCTCGAGCGAGATTCAACGCAACATCATCTCCACCCGCGGCCTCGGCCTGCCGCGCGGCTAACCCTTCCTCTCCGAGGCTTGCGAGGAGCGCTCCCGCGAGGGGGCGCTCCTCGTTTCCCCACCCGCCTCGCTTCGCTGCACGCTCCGCGTACGATGCTCGTGAACATGCGTAGCCCCGATCGAGTCAACGAGGATGGCTGAGCGCGCCCAGGCGGCCGCCCCGCGCGGCGTGACGACGCCGGCGTCGTCTGGCCGTCCCCTCGACCCCGACCTCGCCCGGCTCCTCGGCCGGGAGCGAGGGCTCAGCGAGGCGGAAGCCGCCCGCCGCACTGCGGCCGGCCTCGCCAACACCGACCCCTCCCGCGAGGTGCGCGACCGCGACGTCGTCCGCCGCAATACGGTCACCTTCTTCAACCTCACGCTGCTTGCGCTGATCGGGGCGCTGCTCATCGTCGGCGAGGTACGCGACGGCCTCTTCGTTGGCATCGTCGTCGGCGCGAACGTCGTGGTCGCCACCATCGAAGAGCTCGTGGCGACCCGCCGCCTGCGCTCCCTGCAGGCGCTTACGGCGCCCGGCGCGACCGTTGTCCGTGATGGGGTCACGAGGGAGGTCGCCGCCGTCGAGGTCGTACAGGGGGACGTGCTCGTGCTGGCCCCCGGTCGCCAGGTCGTCGCCGACGGTCATCTCCTCGGGGGCGCCTGCGAACTCGACGAGGCGCTCCTCACCGGCGAGTCCTCTACCATCCGTCGCGCCGAGGGCGAGGCCGTCCGCTCCGGCAGCTATTGCGTCGCCGGCGCCGCCGTCTACG
>JAIBBD010000047.1 GCA_019694855.1 Dehalococcoidia bacterium | reverse complement strand
GCCTCGCCCTTCAGCGCCAGCACCTTCGTGATCGCCGCCGTCAGCGTCGTCTTCCCGTGGTCCACGTGGCCAATCGTGCCCACGTTCGCGTGCGGCTTGTTCCGCTCAAACTTCCCCTTCGCCATCGCCTTCTCCTCGGTATGCGTGGTGCTCGACTGCTGAGATGTGAATGGTGGAGCCCTGAATGAGATTCGAACTCATGACCTCGTTCTTACCAAGAACGCGCTCTGCCGACTGAGCTATCAGGGCCCGTATGCCTCCGGTCGCGTCATGCGCGGTGTTCATTCGTGGTGCAGGGGGCAGGATTCGAACCTGCGTAGCCGTAAGGCGGCGGTTTTACAGACCGCTGGATTTAACCACTCTCCCACCCCTGCCGGGATCATGCTGCTCGGCTTCCGACGCGCGCGGCCTCGCGGTTTGGAGCCCGAGAGGGGATTCGAACCCGCTAACCTACCGATTACAAATCGGTTGCGCTACCGTTGCGCCACTCGGGCACGAACTGCCTCGCGTCGCCGGACAACAAGGATCGCCCCCCGACCGGGGAGCGAGCAATTCAGTATACGGAGTGGCCCGAACGACGGTCAACGCGAGCGTGGAGCCCGGTCCGGTCTCGCTCCACCGGCGAAGATGAGTCAGACGATGTCAGCGCCACCTGCACCTCAGCCCCGCCGGCGGCCCTGGCTGCACCTGTTCATCGTTGGTGCCGTAGGGGTGGCGCTCGCGGGCGCCGCCATTGCGTTCTCCGGCTGGTGGTTCTTTGTCGGGCGGTATCGGCTGCCCTCGATCGAGGCGGACGAGTGGTCGCCCGGCGCCCCGCTAGGGACCTATCGCATTGAGCTCCCGTCCGACGGGCGCGACCGCTACTACCTGCTCCATACGCCTCCGCGCTCCGCAGAGCCGCTGCCGCCGCTCCTCGTCGCGTTGCACGGCGGCGGCAGCCGCCCCGAGGTGATGCCCGCGCTCACCGGCCTGCTCGCGGTCGCTGACCGCGAAGGATTCGTCGTCGTGCTGCCAGCGGGCATCGATGGCGGGTGGAACGACGGACGCGCGGACTCGGGCCAGGCGGCGGGCCGGCAGGGCATCGATGACATCGGCTTCATCCGCGCGGTCGTCGAGGATGCCTCGAAACATGCGCTGGTCGACATGGCCCGAGTGTTCGCCACCGGCATCTCCAACGGCGCCATGATGTCCTCGCGCCTCGCCTGCGAGGCGTCCGATGTCTTTGCTGGCATCGCGCCCGTGGCCGGCACCGCCGCCGAGGGTTTCGAGTCCTGGTGCCGCCCGGCGCGGCCGGTCGCAGTGATGGCGTTTCTCGGGACTGCCGACCCGCTCGTGCCCTTCGAAGGCGGCGACGTGGGTGGCATCTTCCTCGGGCGGGGCCGCGGCCGCGTCGTGAGCGCGAGCGACTTCGAGGCATTCTGGTCACAGCACAACCGTTGTGAGCGACAGCCCCGCGATCAGCTGCCGGACGCCGATCGCTCCGATGGCTCGCGCGCGTCGGTCGAGGCGTTCGTCGGGTGCACCGGAGGTGGGGAGATGGCCGTCTATGTGCTCGACGGTGGCGGGCACACATGGCCGGGCGGGCGCCAGTACCTCTCGCCACGGCTCGTCGGGCATACGAACCGCGATCTCAGTGCCTCCGAGCTGATGCTGCAATTCTTCAAGGGCCTGCGCCGTTAGCGCGGTTTGACCCGCGATCCGCACGGCTCGATGATCCGAGGCGATGCGCGAGGTTTCCCGTCGCGGCGCCATGGCCCGGTTCCTGCAGCGCAGTACGACCTCGCAGAGCGTCGCCGCGGCAGCGAGCATCGTCGCCTTCGGGTTTGTGGCCTCGAGGCTGCTGGGGCTGCTGCGCTCCGTGGCGATCGCGCACGCCTTTGGCACCGACCCTGAGCTGAGCGCCTACTGGGTCGCGTTCCGTTTGCCGGACCTCGTCTTCCAGGTGCTGGCGGGGGCCACCCTCTCCGCCGCGTTCATCCCGACCTACAGCCGGGTGCGGCTTCGCTACGGCGAGCAGGCCGGGTGGGACCTCGCTTCGGCGGTGCTGAACCTGATCAGCATCGCGACGACGCTGGCGGCCGTGCTCGCTTTCCTGCTCGCGCCGCTCATTGTGCCGCTGCTCGCACCCGGCCTCGGTGCGGAGACGGGTCGCGAGGCGGAGCTGCGCTCGCTCGCCGTCGAGCTGACGCGGGTCATGCTGCTCTCGCCGATCCTGTTTGGCGTCTCCGGCATGGTCACGGGCATCCTCAACGCGCGCAGCCATTTCCTCGCGCCGTCGCTGGCGCCGGTGTTCTACAACCTCGCGATCATCGTCGCCGCACTCTTTCTCGCGGGGCCGTGGGGCGTGAAGGGGCTGGCTGCCGGCGTCGTGGTCGGCAGCGCGCTGCACCTGCTGGTGCAGCTGCCGGCCCTGCGCATGGTCGGTATGAGGTGGAGGCCGACGTTCGACATCGTATCGGCGGGCGTCAGCGAGGTGGCCCGGCTGATGGGGCCGCGTGTGATCGGGCTCGCGGCGGCGCAGCTCAACTTCGTGGTGGTCGTGTTCTTCGCCTCTTTTGTGTCGGACGAGGCGATCAGCGCCCTCAACTACGCCTTTCTGATGGCGATGCTGCCCGTTGGCGTGGTGGGTATGGCCATCTCCACCGCCGTCTTTCCAAGCATGGCGCAACACGCGGCGGCCCGGCAGATCAGTCCGCTGCGCGACTCGGTGGCGAGGAGCCTGCGCCTCATCCTCTTCTTGTCGATCCCGGCATCTGCCGGGCTGGCGCTGCTTGCCGAGCCCGCCGTGCGGCTTGCGTTCGAGCGCGGCGCGTTCAGCGCGGCCTCGACGGATCTCGTGTGGCCCGCGCTCGTGATCTACGGGGTCGCAGTGTTCGCCCACGCGGGTATCGAGATCGCGAGTCGCGGTTACTACGCACTGTCCGACACGAAGACCCCCGTGCAGTTCGCGGTGCTCTCGGTGGTGCTGAACGTCGTCCTCTGCGCGGCCTTTGTCTCCCCGTTCGGCATCCGAGGGCTCGCGGCAGCCACCTCGATCGCCGCGACGGTGGAGTTTCTGCTGCTCCTCGCAGTGCTCGAGCGGCGGCTGGGCGGCCTGCGCCAGCGCGGTGTCGGCGCCTCGGTGTTGCGCACGTTGGCCGCTACCGCCGTGATGTCGGAGGTGATCGTGTTGCTCTCGATCGTCCTGCGCGCGGCGGGCCTCGACGTGCACACGTTTTTCGGCGCTCTCGTGCTCACCGCGGGTGTCGGCTTCGCGGGCCTGCTGGCCTTCGCGTACGCCTGCACCCTCGCAGGTAGCGAGGAGTATCGCGAGCTGACGTCTCGCCTGCGCTCCTGACCGCACCCGAGTCGCGCGGGCGTATACTGGTTCATGCCCCCCTCACACAAGGGCACACACAGCACGAAGCGGGCCATACCGCCCGCTTCTTTGACGTTGCGAGCTGTTCCGCTTCGCGACGCACGGACCGAGGAGGAAGCCAGACTTGGCCTTCACTGACCGCGAACTGACCTGCCGGGACTGCGGTTCCACGTTCATCTTCACTGCCGGCGAGCAGGAGTTTTACGCCACGAAAGGCCTGCAGCACGACCCGGTACGCTGCCCGTCGTGCCGCGCCAACCGCCGCACGATGCGCCCGGAGGAGCGCGAGGAAGCGCCCTCGTACGGGGTGTTCGTCTCATGGGGTGGCCGTACGCCGCGCCAGCTGCACGCCGCGACCTGTCACCAGTGTGGGCAGACGACGGAAATCCCGTTCATGCCTCGAGGCGACCGGCCGGTGTTCTGCTCGAACTGCTACAACAGCGTCCGCGAGAAGCAGGAGGCCGCCGAGGAAGCGGCTGCCGCCCGTCTCGCTGCGGTCGTCGCTGGCTCCTCCAGCCAGGACGAAGAGCCCGAGGAGCGCGAGGCGAACGTTGTGTTGCCCTCGGCCGACGCGAGCAGTTAGCCGTTCCGACTCCTGGCAGCCCTCGGCGTGGGAGGCCAAGCCTCCGGGGTCTGGCCCTCACGCCGTGTCACGATTCATTCAGAAGGCCGGGCATACGCCCGGCCTTCGTTGTCGTCTGTCGTTCGGTGAGTGTGAACGGGATTACATACGGCTCGATCCACCGCGGGTAGCGTCTGCTCACAACGAGTTCAGACAGGAGGATCGTGATGGATTCGAGCCAGAGGGCGATCGCCCGGCTCATCATGTGGCGCAACCCGGGCGCCATCGATGGGAGCATTCCGCGTGCCCCGCGGACGTTCCGGACCCACTCGCAGTTGGGGGCGTTCGGGGAAGTCGGGCACATCGGAGTGAGTGACCTCCTCGAGGCGGTCGCGCTGAACCCCCAGCCGCTTCCGCCGCGCGAGCGGTACGCGTTCGCAGTCGCGAGCGCGCTCATCGAAACCGTCATGAGCTACGCGCAGCTCAGCGAAGTCCTCGGGGCCGCCGTGGCGAACAACGCCGAGCGGTTCGCCATCCAGGCGGTCGAGGACTTCGAGGAGCTGTGCCCGCGCCTGCCGAAGTGGCCGTTCTCCTTCAAGTTTGGGACGTGGCCGCCCCCGCCGCCGCCTCCGCCGGACCCCTACGACGAGATGAGCTTCTCCGAACTGATGGTGGTCGCGTCGAACCTGCTCGTCGCCGCGGAAACGCTGGGCGCCGGCAGCATCGCCGAGGCGCTCGACCGGTCGGGCACCCGGATCATGGAGCAGGCGCTCGCCCGAGCGTGAAGCGTACGGAACCTCCGAGGAACGCTGGACGTTCCTCGGAGGTGAGCCAGCTGCGCCTCGGTGGACTGGTGCTGCTCTTCGCTGCGCTTGTGGCGTGCAGCGGCGCCGCCACGCCGGGTGAGGTGAACACCGGGCAAACAGCCGCCGCCACATCCAGTCCCGAAGCTGCCGCCCGTACCCAGCCGGGGCAGCCCACCCCGTCCCCACGCGAGATCCGAGGACTGTTCACCGATCCACGGCCGTCCTCGGCGGCACTCCACCGGCATCTTGGGCCCCGGCCCGCCGAGACTTTCAGCGTCCGGAACCAGCCGGACGTGGTCCTCTACGACATCGAGCGCCGCACCGAGACCGATCTGGGGCCGGGGCGGCTGCCGGTGTTTACGGCGGATGGGAAGTACCTGGTGTGGGCGTCGCAGGCCGGCAGCGCGCAAGCCTTCGAGGTCGAAGGAGGCGTGCAACTGGATCTCGGCATTCGCGGCCTCCCACGCGCGCTCACCGGTGACCGCGTGTGGGTGCAGGCCGACGACGAGAACTACGAAGTAGCGATCGGGACCGGCATCCGCCGCGCGCTGCCGGCCCCGCCCGCCGAAGGCGTAAGGCCTCGGCCGCAGGACGCCGGGCGATGGCGCCTCGTTCGCGTATATCCGCCTCCGCGGGATGCTCGCGAGCCGCTGTTTGACCTCGTCGACGGTTCCGGCGTCCTAGGAACGGCACGGTTTGAAGCGCGTTCCGCCGTCCTCACGTCCGACGGGCGTCTGTTCCTCGCGACGCCTCCCGTTCAGCTCGACGACCAGGCCGGCGTCATCCGTGGCCTGGTCGGCTGGTCGAACGTGTTCGAGGTCAATCCCGAGACGCTCACCGCTTCGTTCATCGCAAGCGCGCGCATCTCGCAGGCGCTGTTTCCGTTCGCCGCGAATGAGCGCTACGTCGCGTGGACCGAGGACTTCTGCAACATCGGCAGCTTCGAGAGTCTGGGCCGGGTCTCCAGCTTCCCCGACTCCAACGGCCGAACGCGCATCTACGACCGCCAGTCCGGCACGCTGACCGAGTTCGACCAGGGGCTCCTCGTGGACGGCCTCACGCCTCGAGGGGAACTCGCGATCGGTGCGTTTGGGGCGGACGCGCTGCTCGACCTCGAGACGCTCGCGTACACGGTCGTGTTTCCGAGTGAGGACCGCGTATGGTCGCCGGACTACCGCTACGCGGCCGTTGGCGCCGCTGGCGGACACGGGGGCTACTGCGGCGCAGAGTGAGTCCGGGCGACCTCGCGAGGGCCGCGGGGAGGAGTCCCCTTACAAGATCCCGTGCGCCGTTTCACGATTCGTTGACACTGTCTAAGGCCACTGTTACGGTCATCCCCGGCTGACGACGAGCGGCGTCCGAGGCCCGGTTCGTCATGTGGCGTGACCGCTGAAAGTGCGAGTGTCTTGGACAACCTCGACCAGCTCTTTACAGACTACCTGGCGGTGCTCATCGCGACCGTCATGGGCTTCGTTCTTATCATCACCGCCCTCGTTGCATCGCGGCTGCTCGCTCCCTACTCCGAAGAGCGCGAGAAGGGCACGACCTACGAATGCGGCATGTTGCCCATCCGCCGCGCGGCGACGAACGTGGGCATGCGGTTCTATCTGTACGCGATCCTCTTCATCATTTTCGATGTGGAGGCCGTCTTCATCTTCCCGTGGGCGCTGTCCTACGTCGGTATCGGGCCGATGGCCTACTACGAGATGCTCGTCTTCGTGGCCATCCTCGCGGCGGGGCTCGCCTACGCGTGGAAGAAGGGAGCGTTGAAGTGGCAGTGAACGTCACGGAAACACAGGCGCCCGAGGTCCCCGCAGCGCCGATTCCTGTCCCCGAGATTCCCGCTCCGGCGCTGCCGACGGAGCACCCGAACGAGGCGCCGCGCCTGACGCCGGTCGAGTACCGACCGGGCCGCGCGCTCTACAAGACGGTGCTGCCCGGCGTCATCCAGGTGCCCGCCGACCTCGTCATCGCGGCCTCGAGGAAATCCTCGCTGTGGCCGATGACCTTCGGCCTCGCCTGCTGCGCGATCGAGATGATCGCGACCTACATGTCGCATTACGACTTCGACCGCTTCGGCATCGTGCCGTGGCCGTCGCCTCGGCAGTCGGACGTCATGATTGTCGCCGGTACGGTGACGAAGAAGATGGCACCCGCGGTGAAGCTGCTCTACGAGCAGATGCCGAACCCCAAGTGGGTCATCTCGATGGGCGCGTGCGCCACGAACGGTGGGCCCTACACCCGTTACGACCGCGTCGTACAGGGCGTCGACAAGCTCATCCCGGTGGACGTCTACGTTCCGGGCTGCCCCCCGCGACCGGAGGCGCTCATCGACGCCTTCCTCGCACTCCAGGAGAAGATCATGGAGGAACGGGCGGCGACCGGCCGATGACCACCGACGACGGCGCGCAGCAGGGTTCCGAGTCCGGCGCCGCGGCCAGCGCGGCCCTCGACGGCACGATCTGGCCGGAGGTTGACCGCGCCCTAGCGGGCGTTACGGCCACGGCGGAGCCGAGCGTCCTCGACGTGATCGTCTGGATCCCGCGTGACGAAATCGTCCGCGGACTGCGCGCGCTCAAGCACGACGCGAACCTAAAGTTCGACTACCTGCGCTCCCTGACGTGCGTCGATAACGAGGAGGAGGGGATGGACGTCGTCTATCACCTCTACTCCATCGAGCACGGCTACAACCTCACCGTCAAAGCGCACCTGCCGGTGGACGACCTCAACCTCGACAGCGCGACCCCTGTGTGGCGCGCCGCGAACTGGTATGAGCGCGAGGCCGCCGAGATGTTCGGCGTCCGCTTCCGCGGCCACCCGGACCCGCGCACGCTCCTGATGCCCGAGGACATGACCGACACGTTCCCCCTGCGCAAGGATCATCCGCTCGCGGAGATCGAGGTGCTGCAGGGCGAGGCGCTCGCGTTCCCGTCCGGCGCCGGTGGTGGCGGGGAGGAAGAGTAGTGGCGACGCAGGTCCATCCCGACCACGAGTTCGACGTCCAGGACCTCATGATCAACATGGGGCCGCAGCACCCCTCGACGCACGGGGTGTTCCGCATGGTGCTCGTCGTGGACGGCGAGATCGTGCGCGACGTCGTGCCGTACATCGGCTATATGCACCGAGGCGGCGAGAAGCTCGCCGAGACCATGGACTACCGCCAGGGCATCGGCTGGATGGACCGCACCGAGTATCTGGCGCAGTTCAATGCCGAGCTCTCCTACGTGATGGCTGTCGAGGCGCTTGCGGAGCTGCAGGTGCCTGACCGGGCGCAGTGGATCCGGATGATCCTCTGCGAGCTGAACCGCATCCTGAGCCACTTCATGTTCACCGGTGCGTTCGGCACGGACGTCGGTGTCTTCGGCACGGCCTTCACGTATTCGTTCCGGGAACGCGAAGTGATCCAGGACCTCTTCGAGGAGATCACCGGCGACCGGATGATGTACGCCTACTTCCGGCCAGGCGGTCTTGCCTGGGAGGTTCCCGACAACTTCGTGCCGCGCGTACGCGAGGTGCTGAAGTCGGTCCGGCAAGGCATCAAGGACATGAATGGCCTGCTGACCGACAACGAGGTGTTCCGCGCGCGCACCGTCGGTGTGGGTGCGATCTCGGCGGCGGACGCGACCGACTGGGGCTGCACCGGTCCGGTGCTGCGGTCGACGGGCGTGCCGCTCGACCTGCGCCGCACCGAGCCGTACCTCAAGTACGACGAAATCGACTTCGATGTCATTACCGGCACCACCGGCGACGTCTTCGAGCGCTTCACGTGCCGCATCGGCGAGATGTGGGAGTCAATCCGCATCGTCGAGCAGTGCCTCGAGCGGCTCGAGCCCGGTCCGATCATGCCGGATCGCATGCCGCGCATGCTGCGCACGCCGCCGGGTGAGATCTACATGCGCACCGAGGCCCCCCGTGGCGAGTACGGCATTTACCTCGTGAGCAAGGGCGGCAACCGCCCCCACCGCCTCAAGATCCGCTCGTCCTGCTTCGCCAACCTGCAGGCGCTGAGGGATATGACCATCGGTTCTTATGTCGCAGACGCCGTGGTGATCCTCGGCTCGCTCGACATCGTACTGGGCGAGGTCGACCGGTGAACAACGAGCTCTTCGGCAAGGACATCAACGTCTGGATCGATGCGTTCATCCGTGTAAACATCATCACAATCATGATGACCGTGGTCGTCATGGGCCTGATTTACCTCGAACGCAAGGCGATCGCGCGCTTCCAGATGCGACTTGGGCCGACGCGCACGGGCCCGATGGGTCTGCTCCAGTCGGTGGCTGATGCGCTCAAACTGGTGGCGAAGGAAGACGTACGTCCTCGTAACGCTGACCCCTGGATCTTCGAGCTCGCCCCCTACTTCGTCTTCGTCCCCGTCTTCCTCATGTTCGTCGCCATTCCCTTCGCGGTGAGCTGGGAAGTGCGTGTCCTTGACCTCGGCCTCTTCTACGTGCTCGCGGTTTCATCCGTGAACATCGTCGGGTGGGTCATGGCCGGCTGGGGCTCGGACAACCGCTACGCCATGCTGGGCGCCCTGCGCGCCGCGGCCCAGTCGATTTCGTACGAGCTGCCCCTGGTGCTCTCGATGATTGCCATCGCGATGGTGGCGAACTCGCTGAACCTGAGCGAGATTGTCGCCGGCCAGGGCCGCATCCCGAACATCATCCTGCAGCCGCTGCCCTTCGTGATCTTCTACATCGCGATGCTGGCTGAGCTGAACCGCACCCCCTTCGACATCCCGGTTGGTGAGTCGGAGATGGTGGGTGGTCCCTACGTCGAGTACAGCGGCATCCGCTGGTCGTTCTTCTTCCTTGCGGAATACGCCTCGCTGTTCATCCTGGCGCTACTCGCCTCTGCGGTGTTCCTCGGCGGTTGGGCGTGGCCACTGGGCGAGGACTGGGGCCGCTGGTGGCAGTTCATCCTCACGGGGGTGAAGGCCGGGGCCATGATCTTCTCCGTGTTCTGGGTGCGCTCGACGTTGCCTCGTCTTCGTATCGACCAGCTGATGACCTTCTCCTGGAAGGTGCTGCTCCCGCTGTCGTTCATCCAGATCATGGTGAACGGCGCCATCCTCGTGTACGAGCCCGAGAAGGAAGTCGGCCAGACCCTGCTCGGCGTGACGAGCGTGTTCGGCGTCTTCTTCCTGGCCTGGATCATCAACCGCAGCGTCACCCGACCGCGCCCGCGGCCGGTGGTCGCCGCTCGAGGTGAGGCGGTCCCATGAAAGGCCTGCTGAAGAGCATGGGTGTGACGCTCTCCGCGTTCACCCGCAAGCCCGTCACCCGCGAGTACCCGGAGACTCACAAGCAGTTGCCGGAGCGCGACCGCGCGTTCCCCATCCTGCTCTGGGATCACGGCATGAACGAGCCGTTCTGCACGGGCTGCCACGCCTGTGAGCGAGCGTGTCCCGTTGAGTGCATGACCGTCCTGATGAAGGACAACCCGAACCACAAGTCGCAGGGCGGCGAGTCCTCGCGGCGCAAGATCATCGACAAGTTCTGGATCGACTATGGTCGCTGCATGCGCTGCAACATCTGCGTCGAGGTTTGCAACTTCGACGCGATCGCGATGAACAACACGTGGCAGGGTCACGAGAAGTCGGTCTATGACCGCAGCGACCTGGTCCAGGAATTGCCGCAGCTGCTCGCGGTGCACCGCAGCGGCGAGTTGAAGCCGTGGGTGGTCCCCTAGTGATGCAGCGAATTGCCCTTCCCTCGCAGATCGACCGCGTCATTGTCGGCGGGAGTCTTGTGGCCGGCGCCGTCCTGGTGCCGGTGCTGGTCGTGCTCATTGCACTGCTGGGCGCGGACCGCATCAGCGGGCCCGAACTCGTCTGGTGGCTGCTCGCGCTGATCATCGTCGCCGCCGCGCTCGGCGCAGTGCTGCTGCGGAACGTCGTGCGCGCCGCCCTGTGTCTCGTCATCGTCGCGCTCGGTATCGCGGGTATGTTCCTGCTGCTCGCGTCCGAGTTCCTTGCCCTCGTACAGGTTCTCGTGTACGGCGGCGGCGTCACCATCCTTCTCCTCTTCGGTCTCATGCTCACGAACGCGCAGGACGACCCGGTCGTCCAGGATGGCTCCCAGAAGCCGTTCGCGTTCGGCGTCGGCATCGCGCTCGGCGCGGTCATCGTCATCGCGATGACGGACGCTACCTGGAACACCGGCACCCGTTCGGTCGTCGCGTTCCGCGCGCTGGGCGACCGGCTCTACCGCGACTTCGGCGTCCCCTTCGAGGTCGCCTCGTTGGTGCTGCTGGTGGCGCTGGTCGGCGCAATTGCGATTTCGAGGCGTGACCGGGACGAGGAGGAAGTCGCGTGATCCCGCTGGAGAACTTCCTGGTCCTCTCGGGGATCCTGTTCGCGATCGGGTTCTACGGGGTGCTGGCGCGACGGAGCGCCATCCTCATCCTGGTCTCCGTGGAGCTGATGCTCGCGGCAGTCTCGATCAACTTCGTTGCCTTCGCCTCCTACCTCGACCCGGACTTCTTCACGGGCATCATCTTCTCGATCTTCGTGATCGTCGTCGCCGCGGCCGAAGTCGGCCTGGCGCTCGGCATCGTGTTGCGAGCCTACCGCGAGCGCGCCACCGCGAACGTGGACGAGGCGAACAACCTCAA
The DNA here is from genome assembly GCA_019694855.1 of Dehalococcoidia bacterium. Taxonomy (GTDB): domain Bacteria; phylum Chloroflexota; class Dehalococcoidia; order UBA2979; family UBA2979; genus JAIBBD01. The sequence continues at coordinate 4,961 of JAIBBD010000047.1, read as the reverse complement.
GTGGTAGTCGCGGCGTCCGTCGTCGCGTAACCAGGCGTAGGGGGCATCTCGATGGGCATGGAGCAGGTAGGCCTGCTTCCCGCGATCCTCGCGGGGGCATTTGTGGTCGTGGCGCTCTTCAATGCGTTCCTGCCCCGTCGCGGCGACTGGCTCGTCATCCTCGCGATGCTCGCCGTGATCGTCATTGGCTTCCTCGTCATCAAGGACTTCCAGACCTACTTCCACGACGGCGAGTTCATGCCTCGGGGCGAGAACGCCTACTCCTTCGAGTGGGTCAACATTGGCGACGGCCTGTTCGTCATTGACTTCAGTACGTGGGTCGACAGCATCACCGTGGTCATGATCACCGTCGTCTCCATCGTGGCCCTGATGGTGATGGTCTACTCGGTCGGCTACATGCACGGCGAGCAGCGCTACGGTTGGTACTACGCGGTACTGGCGCTGTTCACGGCCGCGATGCTGACGCTGGTCATCTCCGGCAACCTGCTCATCACCTACTTCGCCTGGGAAGGCGTCGGCCTCGCCTCGTTCCTGCTCATCGGTTTCTACTGGGAGCGGCAGTCCGCGGCGGAAGCGGCCAAGAAAGCCTTCATCACCACCCGCATCGGCGACGTCGGCTTCCTGATCGGCATCATCCTGCTCTGGCGGGAAGCCGGGACGTTCGACATCCAGCAGATCATCCACTTCGCGGAGGAGGGCGGCTTCGGCGAGACCTACCTCACCGTGACGATGCTCTTCCTGTTCATGGGCGCCGTCGGCAAATCGGCACAGTTCCCGCTGCACGTCTGGCTGCCGGACGCGATGGAGGGCCCGACGCCCGTCAGCGCCCTCATCCACGCGGCCACGATGGTCGTCGCGGGCGTCTACCTGGTGGCGCGCATGATGCCGGTCTTCGACCAGGTGCTGATCGCGCGCGACGTCGTGCTGTACACGGGCCTGATCACGGCGGCAATGGCCGCGACCATGGGCCTCGTGGCCAGCGACATCAAGCGCGTGCTCGCCTTCTCGACGGTGTCGCAGCTCGGCTTCATGTTCGTGGCGCTCGGCCTCGGCTCGGTCTCCGCCGCGATGTTCCACCTGTTCACCCATGCCTTCTTCAAGGCGCTGCTCTTCCTCGGCTCTGGCTCCGTCATCCACGCGACCGAGCGCCAGGAAGTCGAGTACCTCGGCGGGCTGCGCAAGAAGCAGCCGATCACCGCCGCGACGTTCATCATTGGCTCGCTCGCGCTGGCCGGCATCATTCCGCTGGCCGGCTTCTGGTCGAAGGACGAGATCCTGCACACCAGCCTGAACGAGGGCAGTCTGCCCGTGTACGTCGTGCTTGCGACGACGGCCGTGCTGACGGCGATCTATACCACGCGCCTTGTGCTGCTCACCTTCTTCGGCGAGCCGCGTGACCACCACGCCTACGACCACGCTCACGAGTCGCCGCGCATCATGACGATGCCGCTGCTCATCCTCTCGGTGCTCGCAGTCGTGGCCGGCTTCGTCGTGTTCACGCCGGTTGGCAAGGCGCTGGGCTTCAGCGGTGGCATCACGGAGCTGGTCTTCGTCGAGGAGCCGGAGAAGTTCCACTTCGATGGAGCGTTCGCGCTGGGCGCGACGCTGTCCGCGCTGTTCGGCATCGGCATCGGCCTCGCGTACTGGTGGGGTCGCGCGGAGCGCGCCGAGCGCGCCCGCAGCTGGGCTCCCGAGCTGCACGCGCTGCTGGTCAACCGCTACTACATGGATGACCTCTACCAGGCGATCATCAACCGGGTGGTGCTGGGCGCCGCCGCGGTCATCGCGCTCTTCGACAAGCGCGTCGTGAACGAATCCGGTATCGACGGCGGCGCGCAGAGCGTCAGCTGGTTCGGCTTCCGTCTGAAGTTCCTGCAGACCGGCAAGATCCCGAACTACGCCCTCGCGATGGCGGTGGGTGTGGTCGCGCTCGCGCTGGTTGCCTTCAGGACGTCGTAACGGCGAGGAGAGGCGATTGTCCAGTAACGACGGCTACCTGCTGCTAGCCCTGTTCCTCATCCCGCTGGGGACGGCGGTGCTGCTGATGTTCGTGCCCTCGCGGGAGCGTGGGGCGATCATCGCGCTCACCGGTGCGGCCAGCTTCGTCCTCTTCGTCCTGTCCGTGTACCTCTTCTCTCGCTTCGACTACGAGGGGGCCCAGTTCCAGGGCGTCAAGGCCTGGACCTGGATGGAGAACATCGGCTTCCTCGGCGAGAAAGGTATCCAGCTCAAGGTCGGTCTCGACGGCATCGCCGCCCCGATGGTCCTGCTTACCGGCATCATCACCATGGCCGGCACGTGGGTCTCCTGGAAGATTCAGCACCGCACCAAAGACTTCTTCATCCTCCTCTACGTCCTGGTCGCGGGCGTCTACGGCACCTTCGTGATGCTCGACCTGTTCTTCTTCTTCCTGCTGTACGAGACGGCCGTCCTGCCGATGTACCTGCTCATCGCCGTCTGGGGCTCGACGCGCAAGGAATACGGCGCGATGAAGCTCATGATGATGCTCGTCGCCGCCTCGATTCTGATCTTCACCGGCATCTTCGCCATCTTCAGCGAGGCCGGCCTGGCGTCGTTCGACCTCACCCGCCTCTTCGGCGCCCACTACGACCCGACGATGCAGAAGATCTTCTTCCCGATGATCGCCATCGGCTGCGGCACCCTGGGCGGCATGTTCCCGTTCCACGCCTGGTCGCCGGACGGCCACGCGGCGGCGCCAACGGCGGTGTCGATGCTGCACGCGGGCGTGCTGATGAAGCTCGGCGCCTTCGGTATCATCCGCCTCGGCTTCCAGATCCTTCCCGAGGGGGCGGCCTTCTGGGCGCCCGGCCTGATCACCGTGGGCATCACCGCCGCGCTGTACGGCGCGATTTCGGCGCTGCGGCAGACGGACCTCAAGCTGATGTCCGGCTTCTCTTCGGTGTCCCACATGGGGTACGTGTTCATGGGCCTCGGCACACTGAATGTGGTGGGCATGAGCGGCGCTGTGCTGCAGATGTTCGCTCATGGTGTGATGACGGCCCTCTTCTTCCTCCTCATCGGTGGCCTTTACGACCAGTCGCACAACCGCGACATCCCGAACTTCTCGGGCATGGCCAAGCAGATGCCGATCTGGTCGATCTTCTTCATCATCGGAGGCATGGCCTCGCTGGGCCTGCCCGGGCTCTCCGGGTTCGTCGCCGAGCTGCACATCTTCGTTGGCACCTTCCGGGCGTACCCGATCGTCGGCGGCCTGGCGGTGCTGACGGCGGCCATCACGGCGACCTACCTCCTGCGCATGTTCTCGCAGGCGTTCTTCGGTGAGATGAACCCGCGCTGGTCGGGTCTGAAGGAAATCACGTGGACCGAACGGGCCGGCGCGACCGTGCTGGTGCTCTCGATCCTGGCGCTCGGCCTCTGGCCGTCGCCGTGGGTTGACCGCATCTCGACGACGCTGGCTCATACGATTCCGGGGGTATCGCTGTGAGCGACCTCAACTTCGATTACTCGCTGCTGATCCCCGAGTTCATCCTCGCGGGAACGGCCGGGGTGGTGCTGCTGGCCGACGCCTTCCGCCGCGAGCTGCGCGTAAGCCGCTCGGTGCTGCCGGGCATCGCGGCCGTCGGCGCACTGGCTGCCGGAGCGACCAGCCTCCTGTTCGTGAACGAGCACGACAACTTCGCGAGCCTGGTCGCCGTCGACAACTTCACGACGTTCTTCCGCGTGCTGTTCGCCGCCACGCTGTTCGTGGTGGTGCTCGGCTCCTACGAGTTTGTCTCGAGGGAGATCCGGCATCAGGGCGAGTTCTACGCGATGCTCGTGCTGATGACGCTGGGCGCGACGTTCCTCGCGGCGGCGCAGGAGCTGCTCACGGCCTACATCGGCATCGAGTTGCTCTCGTTCTCCGCGTATGTGGCCGTCTCTCTGCAGAAGCATGACCCGAGGTCCGGCGAGGCCGGCCTGAAGTACGTGCTGCTCGGCGGCGTGGCCTCGGCCATCCTGCTGTACGGACTCAGCCTCATCTACGGCTCCGCCGGCTCCACGAGCTACGCCGAGATCGGCGCGCGGCTCGCGGACGGCACCGAGGACGTCCATCTGCCACTGCTGCTCGGCCTCGTGATGCTGATCGCGGGCCTCGGCTTCAAGGCCTCGGCGGTCCCGTTCCACATGTGGACGCCCGACGCCTACGAGGGGGCGCCGCTCCCCGTCACTGCCATGCTCTCGACCGTCTCGAAGGCGGCCGCCTTCGCGCTCTTCCTGCGCTTCTTCTCCGGCCCGCTGCTGCCGGTCGTCGACGACTGGCGCTGGATGGTCGCGGTGATCGCCCTGCTGACGATGGTGGTCGGCAACCTCATCGCCGTCCAGCAGCACAACATCAAGCGCCTGTTGGCCTACTCCTCGATCGGTCAGGTCGGGTTCATGCTCATGGCCATCACGACGGTGTCGGATGCCTCGGCGTCCGCGCTGCTGCTGCACATGGGCGGCTACCTGATCACGAACCTTGCGGTGTTTATGGCCGTGATTGCCTTCTACAACCACACCGGCACCGAGGAGATCAGCGGCTTCCGAGGTCTGGCGGAGACGAACCCCTACCTCGCGCTGGTCATCACGGCGGGCCTCTTCTCGCTCAGTGGCATGCCACTGCTGGCCGGCTTCACGACGAAGTTCATCCTCTTCCAGGCAGCGGCCGATGGCGGTTACCTCTGGCTCGTGAGCATCGCCGTCGTCATGAGCACCGTGTCGCTCTACTACTACTTGATGGTCGTGCGGCAGATGTACGTGTACGAACCCGCTGGTCAGCCCGACGCCGACTCGGCCACGGTGCACGACGAGCGGCGCGAGCTGCGCTGGCGCGTGTCGCCCGCCTCGTACGTCACGACCGGTGCGCTGCTCCTCGCCATCGTGTTCGTCGGCATCTACGCGACGCCGCTGCTCACCGCGGCCGACCGCGCGGTAGCGGTGCTCTTCCCGGCCTAGCAACG
>JAIBBD010000046.1 GCA_019694855.1 Dehalococcoidia bacterium | reverse complement strand
GGCGAGGGCACGGCGACGGCATAGTGGTCGAACTCGGGCAGGCGCAGCTCTCGCACGAGCAGGCCGCCGTTGGCGTGCGGGCTGGCGCTCATGCGGCGCTCACCTCGAGGCGCGAGCGCGGCGATCTCCGGACGGAGCGTCCCGGCCTCGTCGAACAACTCCTCCGGCCGGTAACTCCGCATCCAGGCTTCGAGCAGCGCCAGGTGCCCCGGTTTGCTGCCAATGTCGGCAAGCGGTACCTGATGCGAGCGAAACGTGCCCTCCGTCCGTTGACCGTCGACCTCGTGCGGGCCGGTCCAGCCCTTCGGCGTGCGAAATACGATCGCGGGCCAGCGTGGACGGCCGTGCTGGCCTTGCTCACGTGCGGCCCGCTGAATCCGCGCAATCTCGTCCAGTGCGCTGTCGAGCGTGGCGGCAAGCGACTGGTGGACCTCGGCGGGGTCGTCCCCCTCAACCCAGTACGGCCGATACCCGTAGCCCTCGAGCAGCGCTTCGAGCTCGTCGTGGGGGATGCGGGCGAGCAGCGCGGGGCTCGCGATCTTGTAGCCGTTGAGGTGCAGGATGGGCAGCACCGCGCCGTCCGTGGCCGGGTTCAGGAACTTGTTGGAGTGCCAGCTCGTCGCCAGCGCGCCCGTCTCCGCTTCGCCGTCGCCCACCACGCAGAAGACGGTGAGCCGAGGATTGTCGAACGCCGCCCCGAAGGCGTGCGCCAGCGAGTAGCCCAGCTCACCGCCCTCGTGGATCGAGCCGGGAACCTCAGGGGTGACGTGGCTGCCGATGCCTCCGGGGAACGAGAACTCGCGGAACAGCTGGCGCATGCCTTCCTCATCGCGCGAGACATGGGGATACGCTTCGCTGAAGCTCCCTTCGAGGTACGCGTTGGCGACGGCGGCCGGACCACCATGTCCCGGACCGATGACGTACATCGCCTCGAGGTCGCGGCGGCCGATCTCGCGATTGATGTGCGCATACAGGAAGTTGAGCCCGGGGGTCGTCCCCCAGTGGCCGAGGAGGCGGGGCTTGATGTGCTGGGTGCGCAGCGGCTCACGCAGCAGGGGATTGTCGAGCAGGTAGATCTGGCCGACCGAGAGGTAGTTGGCGGCTCGCCACCAGGCATCGAGTTGCCACAGCTCCTCGCTCGAAAGAGGGCGCGAGGTGCGCGGCTGCTCGGCTGTGGCGCTCGCGCTGTCCGAACTAGATGGATGCATCGCCGCCTCCGGCTTCAGACACTCGCAACTGGCTCGTCCCGATCCATGATCGAGGGACAGTGTTAAGAGTGAGCTACCTGTCCACGCCTCAGGTCGACGAGATGGGTCTGAAGTGATCGTGCTCATCATGGGCGTCGCGGGTTCCGGCAAGACGACCGCGGGCACGGCCGTGGCCGCTCGCCTCGGCTGGCGGTTCGTCGATGCCGACGACTACCACTTCGCCGCGAACCTCGCGATGTTGCGTGCGGGATTGCCGCTCACCGATGGAGACCGGCGTCCATGGCTGGAGCGCCTCGCCGTGGTGATCGCGGAGGCGCGGCAACACGAAGAGTCGCTCGTCCTCGCGTGCTCCGCGCTGAAACGGTCGTATCGTGACCTGATCCTCGGCCGCGAGCGGGGAGACGTACTGCTCGTCTACCTGATGGGCGACCCCGCGCTGATCGCGTCCCGAATGAGCGCGCGGACGCACTTCATGCCGCCGTCGAGCCTGCCCCAGCAACTCGCCACGCTCGAGCCGCCGACTGCGGACGAGCGACCGTTGACGCTCGACGCCGCGGTGCCGCTCGATGCATTGGTCGATCGGATCTTCGCCGCAGCCACGTGAGCGAGGCCCAACGAGAGAGGGAGGCCCCTGCGGCCTCCCTCTCTCGTTCGTGCGTCCGTGGCGCTCGACCTATTGAGCCTTCGAAAGCTTCTCGTCCGTCTTCGCGATGGCGGCTTTCACGGCCTCCGGCTTGAGGTCGTCCGGCGTGCCGAAGATGGTGACGAGCGCACTGGCGTTCTTGTTCGCCCAGCCGTACAGCTCGGCGTGCATCGAGAAGCTAATGCCCGACGAGGAGATGCTGAGGTCGTAGGCCTGCGAGATCCCGTTGTTCGGCGCCGAGGCCAGCGGCTTTGCCGACTTGAGTTCGAACTTGGTGTCGGAAGGGATCCCGTCGCCGGAACTCTTCAGGATCTCCCGGAAGCAGTTCTCGAAGTCGGCTGACCCGATGGCGCCCTTGGCGTCCGAAATGAGCGATGCCGGCACCTTCGAGTCCTTGAAGACGGACACCTCGACATCCACGGACATTCCGAAGAGGGCGCCTTCCTGCTGGAAGCTACGGGCAGCGCGACCCACCCGGGCCGCCTCGGCCTTCTTGGCCGCGTCGGTGATCTTCTTCACGTAGTTGCTGCACGCCGGCGTCTGCGCGACATCGCTGTCGGGCGCGTCCAGAATCGAACCGCCGAAGTCATCCGCCGAGGTCTGCGACCAGCCCTGGCCGGGCAGGTCCACCACGACGAGCATCGCGGCATTGGCGACCTGGCGGCCCTTTTCGGTGCCGAGGTCGGAGCTGCCACCGGCCGTCGTTCCGGTCGTGGAGGTTGAGGCGGCCGTCGCCGAGGCGGCGCCGCTGCCGGACGAGCTGCTGCTGCTTCCGCTCGCGGTGGCGGTGACGGTTGCGGTCGCCTCGCTCTTGCTGTCCTTGTCGTCCCCGCCACCGCAGGCGACCAGGACGGCCCCCACGACGAGGACGGCTAACAGCAGCGCTCCCGAGCGCGAGAGGTGCTTCATCCATGAATCGAACGCGCGCACTGGCATCATCCCTCCACTGACCAGGCATCGTGCTCGCGGTACGGTACCATGCTGCTCCCGGCAGCCGCGAACGAGCGGGCCCCCTGCACGTTAGTGACATCCAGCGTTGTGCGGCACGTCTGAACCGCTCGCCGCGCGCTCGCGTGGCGCACGGCCCTCTGCTAGCCTCGGCCCAACCGGCGGACCGCATGAGGAGCCCATGAGCGAGCAGGATGCCGCGCCCGAGAAGTTGTGGGGAGGCCGCTTCAACGCGCCGACCGATGCCCTGGTCGAGGCGTTTACCGCCTCGATCGACTTTGACCGGCGCCTCTTCCGCGAAGACATCGCCGGCTCCATCGCCCACGCCCGAATGCTCGCGCGGCAGCGGATCATCACGCAGCCGGATTGCGACGCCATCGTCGCCGGCCTCGAGGCTATTCGTGCGGATATCGAGGCTGGCCGTTTTGTGTTCCGCCCCGAGCGCGAGGACATCCACCTGAACATCGAGGCGGCCCTCGCGGAACGCATCGGCGAAGCCGCGGGCAGGCTGCACACTGCGCGCTCGCGTAACGACCAGGTGGCGACCGACCTGCGGCTCTTCGCGCGCGCCGCCTGCGACGAGGCCACCGCGCGACTGCGCGCGCTGCGCCGCGCGCTCCTCGACCTCGCGGACCGCGAGGCGGAAACCGTGATCTCGGGCTACACGCACCTGCAGCGCGCGCAGCCGGTCCTGCTCGCACACCACCTGCTCGCCTACGAGGCGATGTTCGCGCGCGACAGCGAGCGGTTCGAACAGGTCCGGCAGCGCACGAACCGGCTGCCGCTGGGGGCGGGCGCCCTGGCGGGCGTCACGTACCCCATCGATCGAGAGTGGGTGGCGCAGGAGCTGGGATTCGACTCAGTCATCCCGAACTCCCTCGATGCGGTCTCGGACCGCGACTTCGTGGTCGAGATCCACGCGGCGTCGGCTCTCGCGATGGCTCACCTGTCGAGGCTGAGCGAGGAGGTCGTGCTGTGGTCGACCGCCGAGTTCGGTCTCATTCAGTTGCCCGACGCGTTTGCGACCGGGTCCAGCATCATGCCGCAGAAGAAGAACCCGGACGTCGCCGAGATCGTGCGAGGCAAGAGCGCCCGCGCCATCGGCAACCTCGTCCAGTCGCTCACCCTGTTGAAGGGCCTGCCGCTCTCCTACAACCGCGACCTGCAGGAGGACAAAGAGCCGCTCTTCGACACGGTCGACACGCTGCTTTCCTCGCTCGCCGTGACCGCGGCCATGCTGCCGGCGCTGCACTTCGGCGCTGAGCGAGGACGTGTGATGGCCGTCGGCCAGTTCGCGCTGGCCACGGACGTGGCCGACTATCTGGCGAAGCGCGGCGTGCCGTTCCGCGAGGCGCACGCGGCCGTCGGCGCGCTTGTCGCGAAGTGCGAGCGCGACGGCCGCCGGCTGGAAGAGTTGACGCTCGACGAGTACCGCGCGGCGCACCCGGCATTCGAAGCGGATGTCCTCGCGATCGACCTCGATGCCGCACTGCGAGCTCGTTCCGCGACCGGCGGTACCGCACCAGAGGCCGTGGCGCATGAACGCGCGTCGGCGCGAGCGCGACTCGATGCCGAGGCCGCCTCGTGACGAGTGTCCGCCGCGCGCTGATCGCGCCCTCGATTCTGACCGCCGACTTTGGCCGACTCGCCGAGCAGGTGCGGGCGGCCGAGGAGGGCGGCTGCGATCTCTTCCACCTCGACGTGATGGACGGGCATTTCGTGCCGCAGCTGAGCTTTGGGCCGTCGGTGGTCGGGGCGGTGCGAGCGGCGACCACGTTGCCGCTCGAGGTGCACATGATGGTCGAACGCCCGCACGAGCACTTCGAGTCGTTCGCTCGCGAGGGCGCGCAGCGGCTGGTCTTTCACTACGAGGCCGCAGGCGATCCCGCTGAGCACCTCGAGCTCGCGCACCGCCTCGGTTGTGAAGCCGGCATCGCCATCAATCCCGAGACGCCGGTGGAAGCGATCGTCCCATGGCTCGCCGCGCTCGATGAGGTCGTCGTGATGCTGATCAAGCCCGGGCGCGGGGGCCAGGAGATGATGCCGCAGCACCTGGAGAAGGTGCGCGACCTGCGGGCTCGCGTTGGGGGCCTCGGACGCGAGTTCCCCATCGAGGTCGATGGGGGCGTGAAGTCACATAACGCCACGACGTGCGTCGAGGCCGGTGCGACGATCCTCGTCGCAGGGTCGGCCGTCTACAACGAGCGCGAGACTCCACAGCAGGCGCTCGCCGCGTTGCGTTCCGCGCTGGGCGACTAGTGCCCTCCGGGGCGGAGGCGGTTGCGCAGGCCGATGAGCTGGAGCGCGAGCTGCGGCGGCTGGGCCGCCCGGAGCGCGCCGCGAGCGAACGCCAGTACCTCAAGAGCGACCTGGAATTCATTGGCGTCGACGCGGCCGGGATGCGTTCGGTGCTACGTGCCTACCTGCAGGCTCGCGACCGTCTCGACCACGACGCGCTCGTCGAACTGGTCGGCGCACTCTGGGATCGTCCCATCCACGAGCGTCGCGCGCTGGCCGTGAGCCTGCTCGAACGTCAGAGGCGCCTGCTTGGAGCCGAGGATCTGCCGCTGCTCGAACGACTGCTGCGCGACGCGCTCACCTGGGCGTACGTGGACGCGCTGGCCGTACACGTTGTGGGCTGGCTGGTCGAGCGCCATCCCGAGCTGTCCGCGACCCTCGATCGCTGGGCTGCGGACCCTGACTTCTGGATCCGGCGCTCCGCGCTGCTCGCGCTGCTGCCACCCCTGCGCCGCGGCACGGGCGACTTCGAACGTTTCGCCCGCTACGCGGACGCGATGCTCGAGGAGCGCGAGTTCTTCATTCGCAAGGCGATCGGCTGGGTACTTCGGGAGGCCTCAAAGTCGCAGCCGGAGCTGGTGTACGCCTGGGTCGCGCCGAGGACACACCGTACCTCGGGCGTCACGATCCGGGAGGCCGTGAAGTACCTGCCGAAGGCGCAGCGGGCGGCGCTCCTCGCGGCGTATACCGAGAAGCGGCCCACGGCTTGAGGTAGATGCGAAACGAAAAACGCCCCGCGGAGCGGGGCGTCATCCTTGGTCTGCCGCGTCTCCTAGGAGACGGCGAGCTTCATCTGGGTGCGCAGGCAGCGCGTGCAGATGTTCATGCGCTGGCGGCGACCGTCAGCGAGGAGCATGCGGCGCGACTGCACGTTCGGCCGGAACTGACGGTTCGTGCGCGGAGCCTTCCGTTCCCAGCGACCGGAGTGCTGGTGGCGGATGTTGCGGCCGAAGGCGACCGTCTTGTTGCAGAAATCACACGTCCCTGAGGGCATACGAACCGTCCCCACGGATGCAGGCGCATCCGGCTGCTTCGGATAGAGTAGTAGCGGTAAGCCTAGCATCGCCGCGCGCCCTGCGTCCAACCCGAACGAGCGAGCAGTTGAACACGACCGACGCCACATCGCTCTCGACGAGCGCGCTGCGAGATGCGTTGCACACTGCAGCCCGCTGGCTACAGCGGAACCGCGACGCGATCAACGCGATCAACGTGTACCCGGTGCCCGATGGCGACACCGGTACGAACATGCTGCTCACCTTCCGGGCCGCCCTCGACGCCGGAGACCGCGCCGGCGCGGTTCCCGCAGGCGAGTACATGGCTGCCTTCTCGCGCGGAGCGCTGCTGGGCGCGCGCGGCAACAGCGGCGTCATCCTGTCCCAGATGTTCCGCGGCGCTGCGTTGGCCCTCGAAGGAGTCGAGGTCGTCGACGGAGATGCGCTTCGACGTGCGCTGAGCACAGCGGCAACGACAGCCTACGAGGCCGTGAGCGCGCCCGTCGAAGGGACGATGCTGACCGTGATGCGCGAGGCTGCGTCCGGCGCGGCAGGCGATGACCTCGTCACGGTGCTGCGGACGGCGGAGGAGTCGGCTCGGGCGAGCGTCGCTCGCACGCCCGAGCTGCTGCCGCGACTGCGCGAAGCCGGCGTGGTCGACTCGGGCGGGCTGGGCATCGCCGTCATCCTCGCGGGTCTGCGTATGGCCGTCCTCGGTGAAGCGCTGCCGGACCCACCCGCGACCCCGCAGGGCGCGGTCGAGCTCTCGGCCGTCGCGCACGATGGGCACGGGTACTGCACCGAATACCTGGTCGAGCGGCGGGACGGCGTACCGCTCGACCGCGGCACGATGCTGACGGCGCTCGAATCGACCGGTGGCGACTCGATTCTCGTCGTCGGCGACCCCGATGCGCTGCACGTGCATCTACACCTCGAGGACCCCGGACCTGGACTCTCGGTCGGCGTCCAGTTCGGACTGCTCCGCGACATCAAGATCGACAACATGCAACTGCAGCACGAGGCGTGGTCGGCCGCGCATCGTGCCGGTGCGGTGGTTGGACGCTCCTCGGATCGCGCGCTCGGCCTGGTGGCAGCTGCCACCGGCCCCGGTATCGCCGCCGCCTTCCGCGAGCTCGGCGCTCTACCGCTGCTGGACGGCGCCAAACCGACCCCCGCGACGTTCCTCGAGGCCGCACGGTCGACCGGGAGCAAGCGTGTCTTTCTGCTGCCGAACCACGTGGACGCGATCATGGCCGCCGAGCAGGCCGCCCGCGAGGAGCCGGAGCTCGTGCGGGTGATCCCGGCGCGCTCGATCCCCGCGGGCATCGCCGCCGCCGTCGCTTATTCGCCGGACGGCGACGCCGCCGTCGTGGCGGAGGCGATGCAGCACGCCATCGAAGGGGTGCGTTGCGTCGAGGTGACGCTCGCCGCACGCGACGTCCAAATCGGGGGCGTCGTCGCCCATGAGGGGCAGCCGATTGCGCTGCTCGATCACGTACTGATCGCCACCGGCGCAACGCTCGAGGACGCGCTGCTGGCGGGACTGAGTGCGGCGGTCACCGCATCTTCCGAAGTGATCAGCGTCTATCTCGGGACGCAGGCGCCCCGTGGGAGCGCTGACGGCGTGCAGCATCGCCTCGAGGCGGCGTTCCCGGATCTGATGGTCGAGGTCGTAGAGGGCGGCCAGCCGTACTACCCGTACGTCGCGGGGGTCGAGTAGACTCGCGCGATGGCTCTCCGGATCGTGACCGACTCCACGTGCGATTTGCCGCCGGAGTTGGTTGCCCAGCATCGGATTGCTGTGGTGCCGCTGGTCGTGCTGTTTGGAGACGAAGCGCTCCAGGATGGCGTCGACATCTCCTCGGAACGGTTCTTCAGGCGGCTGGTCCGCGAATCGAAGCTCCCCACGACATCGCAGCCCGCGCCGGCCGCCTTCCGCGCGACCTATGAGCGGCTGCGCGAAGAGGGCGCGACCGAGATCCTGTCGATCCACATCTCCGGCAAACTCAGCCGCACCCTCGAGTCCGCGCGCCAGGCCGCCGAGGGCCTCGATGGCGTGCGCGTCGTGCACGTCGATTCGGAGCTCGCCACGCTGGCGCTTGGCATGGGCGTGGTCCGCGCCGCCGAGGCAGTGGCGGCCGGCTGCGGCCTGGACGAGGCGGCCGACATCGTGCGCAGTCACTTTCGGCGCACGCACTGCCTGTTCCTCGTCGACACGCTCGAGTACCTGAGGCGCGGCGGCCGCATCGGTCGCGCGCAGGAGATCGTCGGGTCGTTGCTCAAGGTGAAGCCGATACTCTCGCTCGAGGGGGGCGAGGTCGTGCCCGTGGGCCGTGCCCGCACCAAGCAGAGGGCGGTCGAGGAGATCCTGCGCCGCGCTGCCGAGTTTCGCCCGGTCGAGCAGATGATGGCCGTCCATGCGACCACCCCTGAGGACCTCAAGTACCTTGTCGAACGGTTGCACGGGCTCGCGCCGCAGGCGCGCCTCACGGTCGGGCGCATCACCCCGGTGATCGGCGTGCACGCTGGTCCCGGCCTCCTCGCCTGCGCGGTCGTGACCGCCGAATCCGACTCCCTGGCGCCGCCTCTGGAAGCCTGATGGCCGACCTCGAACGTCTGCAGACGGTCCTCGAACGGGAGTTCCGGGACGGCTGCCGCAACGATGTCGTCGAGGGTGGGCTCGACGAGTTCCTCGTGCGGCAGGCGCAGACCGAACCAATCGGATCGCCAGTCCTGCGCATGGTGCGCGCGCTGCCCGTCGAGGGGTATCGCTCGCTCGGCGCTGACGACCGTCGCCAATGGATCCGTCGCGCGATCGCCACGGTCGTCCACGAGCGCGTGACGACGGCGCCGACGAAGCCGCGGCGGCCTGCCTCCGGCCGTTGGCCCGCGCGCGGCGCCGCGTCCCGCCGCGCCGCCGCAGAGGCGGCCGCTGGCGAGCTGCCGCCCGACGACGTGCCTCGCCGCTCCGCTCCGAAGCGGGAAGCGCGCCAGCTTCTCCCGGAAGGCGCGGCCGCGCTTGACGCATCGATTCGCGCCGCGGGCCTGCGGCTGGGCCCGTCAACGTTTGACCGCCTCGAGAAGCTTGGCATCAAGACCGTTGGTGACGCCCTGCGCACGTTCCCCTACCGCCACCTCGACTTCACCCGCTCGGTGCCGGTCGCACAGCTGCGCGTGGGGCAGCCGCAGACTGTCCGCGGCACCCTCGACCGGGTGCAAGAAGTGCGGATGGGGCGTGGCGGACGCATGCGCAGCACCGAGGCGGTGCTGTCCGACGAGACCGGCGCGCGCGTGCAGATCGTGTGGTTCAACCAGCCGTTCATCGCCCGGCAGCTGAAGCCAGGCATGGAAGTCGCAGTCTCCGGCAACGTCAGCGCGTTTCGAGGGCGCCCCTCGTTCAACAACCCCGACTACGAGCGGCTGGGCGAGGGACAACACACGGGCCGGCTGATCCCCGTCTACCACCTGACGGAAGGACTCCCGCAACGCACGCTGCGCACCGCGATCGCGACACTGGTCGAGCGTTTCGCCGACCGCCTCGAAGACCCGCTGCCCCCCTCGATGCGTGCCCGCCACCAGCTGCCTGACCTGGTCGAGGCGACGCGACACATCCACTACCCGGATTCGGCGGAGCAGGTCGATGCGGCACGCCGCCGTCTCGCCTTCGACGAGCTGCTCGCGATCCAGCTCGGCGTCGTCGCGCGTAAACGGTCGTGGCAGAGCGGCGGTGACGCCCCGGTGATCGAGGAGCGAGGGACGGCCGAGGCGTTCCTTGCCACGCTGCCCTACGCCCTCACCGGGGCGCAGCGACGTGCCCTCGACGACATCCTCGGTGATATCGGCCGTCCGATGCCGATGGCGCGGCTGCTCGAGGGCGACGTCGGCTCCGGCAAGACCGTGGTCGCGCTGGCGGCGATGCTGAGCGCGGTGGCGGCGGGCTATCAGGCGACCCTCATGGCTCCGACCGAGGTACTGGCGGAGCAGCATTTCCGCACGATCTGCTTGCTCCTGTCCGGTGAGGCGGCGCCACCGCTCAATGGTCTCGTGACGTTGCCGTTCCTGCCTCGCCCGCTCCGCATCGTCGTGCTCACGGGGTCGACCCGCTCAAAAGAGCGCCGCGACGCCCTCGATGCGATCGCCTTTGGCGGCGCGGACATCGTAGTGGGCACCCATGCGCTGATTCAGGGCGGAGTCGAGTTTCAGAACCTCGGCCTGTCGGTCGTCGACGAGCAGCATCGCTTCGGCGTCATGCAGCGCTCGGCGTTGCGCGAGAAGGGCGGCAGCCCGCACCTCCTCGTGATGACCGCGACTCCGATCCCGCGCTCGCTAGCGCTGACGGTCTACGGCGACCTCGACCTGTCGGTGATCGACGAGTTGCCGCCGGGACGCACGCCCATCGAAACGCATTGGCTGCCGCCCGAACGGCGTCGTGACGCCTTCGAACACATGCGCCACGAGATCGAGGCCGGGCGGCAAGCGTTTGTCATCTGCCCCCTCGTAGAGGGGTCGGACGCCGTCCTGTCACGCGCGGCGACCGAGGAGTATGACCGTCTGCGCCTTGAGCAGTTCCCCGACCTCGACGACCGGATTGCGCTGTTGCACGGACGCATGCCCGCCCGGGAGAAGGACGCGGTGATGCAGCGCTTCGCGGCCAACGAGGCCGCCATCCTCGTCTCGACGGCTGTGGTCGAGGTGGGCATCGACGTGCCAAATGCCACGATCATGGTGATCGAGGGGGCAGACCGGTTCGGGCTGGCGCAGCTCCACCAATTTCGAGGTCGCGTGGGCCGCGGCCGCCACCCCTCGACCTGCTATTTGCTGGCCGACGACCCGACACCCGAGGCGGAGGAGCGCCTCTCCCTTGTGGCGCGGACGCGGGATGGCTTCGCCCTGGCGCAGGCAGACCTCGAGCTGCGCGGCCCCGGCGACACGTTTGGGACGCGCCAATCGGGGCTGCCGTCGCTGCACGTCGCTTCGTTGCTGGACGCGCAGCTCATCGACGCGACCCGCCGCGAGGCCGAGCAGGTACTCGATAGCGACCCGCGGCTCGAGGCGCCCGAGCACCAGGGCCTGCGCCGGCTTGCCGCGCGCGTCGCCGAAAACGTGGTTGCCGAGGTGCATTGAGCCGAGGTTCGGACGTCAGCGCATGCGGCGGTACTGGCTCGTGGGCAGCTCCCCCAGCTCGACCCGGACGCCACTCTCCTCGAGGTCGACGATCGCGTACGACCCGTGACCGACGATCGGCGATGCAGAACCACTGTCCATCAGCAGCGTGCCCTCGAAATCGAGGCGATGCGGCGAGTGGTGGTGTCCGAGAGCGACGTAGTCGTACGTGCCGAGGGCGGCCCGGTGGCGCCTGGGGATGATCGGCGAGCTCCGCCCGTTGGGCGCGTCCATCAGGTAGCCATGCGCCATCGCGACCCGCCACGAGCCGCCCTCATCGAGGAGCGGCAGCCCCGCGAGGGGGTCGTTCTCGGGCGTGTGCTCTGGCATGCCACGTCCCCAGAGGCGCATCCTCCCTTCGGCCAGCTCGACGCATGCTCCGGCCTCGTCGGTCACCGCCAGCGCCTCGCGGCCGAGTTGGTCGAACAGCCGCCCGAAGGGGTCGGGGTCCGACCGCGAGTAGAGAAGGTCGTGGTTCCCGGGGATCGCGGCGACGAACACCGGGAACTGCGCCATCTCCTCGGCGACCGCGTCGCTGAACGCGTCAGGCTGCTTCGAGGAGTCGAAGAGGTCGCCAGCCATGAGCACCTGCTCGGCGCCTCGTTGTGTGGCCACCTCGCGAAGCGCGCGCAGCGTCGCGATTGAGGCGTCCCACGCGGAGTGGGTGAGGTGCAGGTCGGCGCAGTGAAGCAGCCGCAGCGAGGGTCGAGCCATGCCACAGTGTGTCCCGCTCTATCGCCGCCCGCCAGTGCGCCTGGTGGCGCCCGTGCGCCGCTACGAGCGGTGTGACGGCGCTGGGAGTCCCGGCCGTGAGGTCAGGGTGCGGTAGTTCTTCACGGTCGCGCGGTCCTCGGCGAGGAAGGCGAGGCGCAGGCGTGCGCCGGTGAGGTGATGCAGTGCCGGTGTCAGGAGCCAACCCCACCAGCTCGTGTTCGAGGCCCAGTCCGTAATCACCACCTCGACGCGCAACGAGTCGTCCACGGACAGGGCTCCCCGCACATACGAGACGAGCGTGTCGATGACGTCCCCGGCGCCGTAGTGGCTCGGCAGGATCACGAGGGGCAACCCCATGGCGTCGATCCCCAGCTCACGCCACTGCTGCCGCAACTCGGCCGTCGCCTGCTCGTTGACATCCACGTGCACCGCCTGCCGCATCCCTCCGTAGCCCGGCATGTGCACAAACTCGCGGAGCGCCGGGAGCGTGTGCCGTTGCAGCCCCGCGACCACCAGCAGGTGCAGCGTCACCACCGGCTGCTCGAGGTACGGGCGGATTTCGTCTCGCTGCAGCGTCATCGCGCGCTGGACGGTGCGGTAATGACGATGGATGCGGAAGAACACGACGAGGAGCGTGGGGATCACGATGACGATGATCCACGCGCCCTGCGTGAACTTTGCGACGGCGAAGATGCAGGTGATGACGGCGGTCATCGTTGCGCCCGCGGCGCTCAGCGCGAGTTTCCAGTGCCAGCCGCCGTCGTGCTCGATCGTCGTGACGAGCTCCCCATCGGGCGAATATCGCGGCAGTTGCTCACCCGGCCGCAGCCGCCCGCTGCGTCGCCAGTGCACGGCCATGCCGGCCTGGCTAAGCGTGATCGAGAGGAACACCCCGACGGCGTACAGCGGGATGAGATGGGTCACGCTGGCCTGGAACACGATGAGCAGCGCGCCCGCCGCAACGGACAGCACGGAGATGCCGACGCCGAACACGAGGCGGTTGTCCCGGTCCATGAGCCAGCCCGGCAGGAAGCGGTCGCCGGCCTGCAGCGCCGCCAGGCGAGGGAAGTCCACGAACGAGGTGTTCGCGGCGAGGATCAGGATCGCGGCCGTCCCGAAGATGACTGCAACGTAGAACGGTGAGTGCGCGCTGAAGACCGTCCGGCCCAGCTGCGAGATCACAGTCTCGCTTTCGCTCGCCTGCGCATGCGTCACGTGGGCGAGCTGGGTGATGCCGAGGAACATGACGGCCACCAGCGAGCCCATGATCGCCATCGTGATGGCGGCGTTCTTCGGCTTGGGATCCGCGAATGCCGGGATGCCGTTGCTGATCGCCTCGACGCCCGTCACGGCGGTATTTCCGCTGGCGTAGGCGCGCAGCAGGAGCAGGAGGGTCATCGACTGGGTCGCCTCGATGGTGCCATGCACGTCCTGCACGTCGCCCAGCTGCCCCGTGAGCCCCTTCACGAGGCCGACGCCCAGCATCAGGAACACCGAGACGAGGAAGAAGTAGGCCGGCAGCGCGAAGGCGCGCCCACTCTCCTTGAGCCCTCGCTTGTTCACGTACCACATCAGCGCGAGCAGCAGCAGCGAGGTGATCACGCGGGCCTGCGTGCTGAAGACCGGAATGCCGGGCAGGAACTGGTGAATTCCGCTGGAGAAGTTGGCTACCCCGGAGGCGATGCTCACTGAGACGGTGAGGATGTAGTCGACGAGCAAGGCTGCTCCGGCGACCTGCGCCACGCCCTCGCCGAGGTTGTCGCGAGACACGATGTAAGACCCTCCGCCGTTCGGGTACGCGGAGAGGGTCTGGCGGTAGCTGATGATGATCACGGCGTAGCCCGCCATGATCGCGAGGGCGATCCAGATCGACCAGGCGAAGTAGCTCGTCCCCGCCAGAGCGAGCACGACGAGGATCTCCTCGGTCGCGTACGCCACCGAGGAGAGGTTGTCGCTGGCGAACACGGGCAGCGCGTAACGCTTGGCGAGCACCTGGTGCGAGAGCTCGGCGCGCCGCAATGGCCGCCCGAACGGTTGCCGGACAAGCCGGCTATGGGTGACGAGGGAAGCGACGGTGCCGGCGCGGCCTGGCGTTCGCGGCTGTCGGAGTTGCATCTCTTCGAGTGTCGACGCGGGGGCGTCCGCCCGCCGTCCGCAAACGGAACCGGAGCGTGCGGGTTCTGTCAGGATTCTCGCGCGGCCAGCCGGTAGCCGATGCCCGGGTCGGTGACGATCATCGCTGCCGCCTCGACGGACGCGGCGCCGAGCTTCTGCCGCAGCTGATGCACGAAGGTGCGCAGCACGTGGCTGTCCTGGGCGTACTCCGGCCCCCAGACGCGTTCCAGGATGAGTCGCTGGGTCAGCACCCGGCCCTGCTGGGTGAGGAGGAGGCGCAGCAGGTCGAACTCCGTGGGCGTGAGGTGGACTGCCTGCCCGGCCACGCTGACCTCGCGGGTGTCGACGCGCATGCGGATGGGGCCGGCCTCGATCGATGGCTCCGAGTGGCTCGCGGCTCGCCGGCGCAGGGCGACTCGGATGCGGGCCAGCAGCTCGTCCATGCCGAACGGCTTGGTCACATAGTCGTCGGCGCCCTCATCGAGCGCTTCGACTTTCTTTGCCTCGTCGCCCACGGCGCTCAGTACGAGGATCGACGCGGGCGTGCGCGGACGCAGGGCGCGGCAGAGCGCGATGCCATCGCCGTCCGGCAGGACGAGGTCGAGCAGGATCACGTCCGGCCGGAATCCGCCGACGGTGCGCTCGACCTCGGAGGCGGCTTCGAGCGTCCGCACATCGTAGTCGTGCGCCTCGAGGGAGCGGCGTACCGCGCGCAGGATCGCGGGGTCGTCGTCAACCACGAGGATGCGTGCGCCGCTCATCGCGGCGCCTCGGCGGCGGGCAGGCGCACCTCGAACACCGTCCCGCGCAGCGAAGAGCGGGCGGAGATGGCGCCGCCGCACAGCTCCACCATCGCTCGCGCGATGGCCAGCCCGAGGCCGCTGCCACGCGAGCGGCGGCCCTGCACTCCCCGGTAGAACTTCTCGAAGACATGCGGCAGGTCCTCGTCCGGGATGCCCGGACCCTCATCGCTCACCCGCACGACGACAAGCCCGTCCGCGTGCGCCGCGGTGAGGCGGATCGCGCCGCCCGGCACGGAGTAACGCGCGGCGTTGTCCACGAGGTTCTCGAGCGCCTGCATCGTGAGGCGGTAGTCGGTGCATGACCACAGGCCGTCCGGCGCGGACGTGGTCACCGCACGTCCGCAGGTCGCCGCGACCGTCGCCTGCGCGATGTCCCGGAGGAGCAGTCCGACCTCGACGGGCTCGAGGCGCACGTTCGCGACGCCGGCCTCGAGGCGAGCCATTTCGAGGAGGTCCGAGACCACGCCCGTCAGCCGGTCGGTCTGCGCTTCGATCGTCGCGAGGAAGCCCTGGGCATCCTCTTCGCTCCACTGCATGCCCGGCGACCGCAGGCTGCCGACGGCCGCCTTAATCGCCGTCAGTGGGGAGCGCAGGTCATGCGAAACGCTCGAGAGCAGCGTGGCCTTGAGGGCATCCGCGCGCTCGAGTTCGCCAGCACGCTGGGCTTCCTCGGCGAGCTCGACGCGGTGAAGCGTCACGCTGGCCTCGGCGGCGAGCGCACGCAGCAGCCGCTCCTGGTCGAGCCGGCGCGGTGTGCGCAGGCGGCCGATGAGGAGCAACGCCCCCTGGTGCGTGGCCGCGGGCGGGAACGGGACGAACGTGCGGGCGGCGTCCGCCAGCCGTACCACTCGTCCCGATGCGCTGGACTGCGCCGCACGCTCGACCTCGATCGGGTCGAGGCGCATCTCGTCGGAGTGCTCGTGCGAGCTGCCGGCGACGGTCCATTCGCCGTCGAGGCGCAGCACGGCGGCACGAGTCAGGTTGAGACGGCTCGCGACGGTCTCGCACAGCGCCGTCAGCGCCGCTTCTGGCGTCGGTGCCCTGCCGACCGCGTGGCCGACTTCGAGCAGAATCCCCGCCTCCGTCTGGCCCGCCTCGGCGACCTCGAGCTGCCGGCGGAGCATCGCAAGCATCGAGGCGCCGACGCCCGCGACCGCGAGGAACACAAGGAGTCCCATGACGTTCTCGGGGCTTCCCACCGTCAGCGTGTGCACCGGCGGCACGAAGAAGAAGTTGAGCAGCAGGTTGGCCAGCAGCGCGGCCAGCAGACCGGCGCCATACCCCCATACGGCGCTCACAATCAGCGTCAGCAGCAGGTACAGCAGTGCGACGTCGAGGAGATGAGCCTGGCCCAACAACGGAGCGAGCAGCGCAGTCAGGCCACCGAACGCGAGCAGTGACGCCGCCACGCCCCAGGGCCAGCGGCGCCAACCTCGCGGAAATGTCGGAGTGCCCACGAACTACAGCGTACTCCTCGGCATGCCCGCGCTTGAGGCCGGATCGCGCTTTCTTAACACGCCGCGCCGGTGAGGCTGGCACCCTGTTGCCTCGCGATGCACCGATCGAGGAGGAAGCGCATCCATGTCTCGACGCTTAGTTGCCGCCGGTGGCATTGGCGTGCTGGTGATTGCCGCTGTCGCGTTTGGCGCCTGGTACTTCCTGTTCCGGAACGACGCGCCCCCGCCCGTGAACCTCGAGACGGCGGTGCAGGCTGC
>JAIBBD010000122.1 GCA_019694855.1 Dehalococcoidia bacterium | reverse complement strand
GCCGACATCAAGCTGCCCGGCATGCTCTACGCGCGCGTAAAGCGCAGCCCGCACGCGCACGCCCGCATCAAGAGCATCGATGTCTCGAAGGCCCTTGCACTGCCCGGCGTCAAGGCCGTCGTCACCCGCGCCGATTTCCGCGCGGCCCCCGAGGGCATGGTCGACCTCGGCGAAGGCCAGGCCAACCTCAAGTACATGCTCGACAACGTCTGCGCGAGCGACAAAGCCCTCTATCGAGGCCACGCCGTCGCCGCTGTCGCCGCCACCGACCTGCACATCGCCGAGGACGCCCTCTCCCTCATCGAGGTCGAGTACGAGCCGCTCTCCCCCGTCATGCACGTCCGCGACGCCATGACAGAGGGTGCCCCCATCCTCCATGACGACCTCCGCACGGCCGAGATGATCAGCCTCTTCGAACCGCCCGCCGAGGGCACCGGCCACGCCACCAACGTCGCCAGCCACATGCGTCTCGCGCAGGGCGACATCGCCGCCGGTTTCGCCGAGGCCGACATCGTCCTCGAGCGCGAATTCGAGACCTCGATGGCCCATCAGGGCTACATCGAGCCCCACAACGCCACCGTGCTCTGGAACAAGGACGACGACATCACCGTCTGGACCAGCACACAGGGCCCCTTCTCCGTGCGCTCCTCGCTCGCAGCCCTGCTCGACCACCCGGTCTCGAAGATCCGCGTCATGCCGATGGAGATCGGCGGCGGCTTTGGCGGCAAAATTCCGATCTACCTCGAGCCCTTCGCCGCGCTGCTCTCGAAGAAGACCGGCGGCGCGCCCATCAAGATGTGGATGACCCGCGAGGAAGTCCTTGAAGGCACCGGCCCCACCTCCGGCACCTACATGCGCGCCAAGCTGGGCGCGAAGCGCGACGGCACGATCGTTGCCGCCGAGGTCTACCTCGCCTTCGAGGCCGGCGCCTTCCCCGGTTCCCCCGTCGGCGCCGGCGTCATGTGCGCCGTCGCGCCCTACACCATCCCCAACGTCCAGGTCGACGGCTACGACATCGTCGTGAACCGTCCCAAGGTCGCCGCCTATCGAGGCCCCGGCGCCCCGCAGGCCGAGTTCGCCGTCGAGTCCGTCATCGACGAGCTCGCCGAGCAGCTCGAGATGGACCCGATCGACCTCCGCCTCAAGAACGCCGCCGTTGAGGGCACACGCCGCGCCGACGGCGTCGTCTTCGGCCCGATCGGCAACATCGCCGTCCTGCAGGCCATCAAGGACAGCCCGCATTACCGCTCCGAGCTGCAGGGCGAGAACCGCGGCCGAGGCGTCGCCATCGGCTTCTGGTTTAACGTCGGCTTCGAGTCCGCCGCCTACGCTTCGGTGAACGTGGACGGCACCGTCGCCCTCAGCACCGGTTCCCCCGACATTGGCGGCACCCGTGCCACCCACGCCATGCAGCTCGCTGAGGCCCTCGGCATCCCCTACGAGGACGTCAAGCCGCACGTCGTCGATACCGACTCCATCGGCTACACCAACGTCACCGGCGGCAGCCGCACCGCCTTCGCCGGCGGCTGGGCTGCCTACGAGGCGGCCATGGACATCGCCCGCCAGCTCGAGGCGCGTGCCGCCCTCATCTGGGATGTCGACCCGGGCACCGTTCGCTACGCGGACGGCGTCGTGTCCGGGCCTAACGGCAAGAGCATGACCTTCAAGGAGATCGCCGCCCAGCTGCCGCACACGGGCGGCATGGTGCAGGGCCGCGCCAGCGTGAACCCCACCGAGGTCGGCCCCTCATTTGCCGGCCACATTTGTGACGTCGAGGTCGACCCCGACACCGGCAAGGTCCAGGTCCTGCGCTACACCGCCGTGCAGGACGTCGGCCGCGCCGTGCACCCCTCCTACGTCGAGGGCCAGATGCAGGGCGGCGCGTCGCAGGGCATCGGCATGGCCCTCAACGAGGAGTACTTCTACGACGAGAACGGCGTCATGCGGAACTCGAGCTTCCTCGACTACCGCATGCCCACCTCGCTCGACCTGCCCATGATCGACACCATCCTCGTGGAGGTGCCCAGCCAGGGCCACCCCTACGGCCTCCGAGGCGTGGGCGAGGTCCCGATCGTGCCGCCGATGGCGACCGTCTCCAACGCCATCTACCACGCGACCGGACTGCGCATGCGCAAGCTCCCCGCCTCGCCCCGCGTCATGCTCGACGAACTCCTCGGCCCCGAGGCGTAGCCCCGGAGTCACCATACCCATAGACGAAGCGGGCTCAGGCAGTGCCCTGAGCCCGCTTCGCACCGCCCCCGCGGTGCCGAGCGAAATTGCAGGCCCTCGCCGCAGCCACTCGCTTGCCCGGATCCCTCATCCCCGCGAGACGAGCAGCCCGGCGACGGGCATGATGGTATACGTGGGCTCCATCGCACCCGGAACGCTGCTCGTCGCGTGACTGACCTTCACGCCAATGGACTGCGCTTCAACGTGCACCTGATGGGCGAGGGCGATCCCGTCGTCGTCCTCATCCACGGGCTCGTCGTCGACAACCTCGCGAGCTGGTACTTCAGCATCGCGCCCGCAATCGCGACCCGGGCGGCCGTCCTGCTCTACGACCTGCGCGGCCACGGACGGAGCGAGCAACCGCCCGCCGGCTACACCGTCGACGATCTGGCGCTCGACCTCCGCGCCCTCGTCACTGCCGCCGGTCTCGAGGGCCGCCCGCTCGTCCTCGCCGGCAACAGCACCGGAGGGCTGATCGCCCTCCGCTTCGCCCTTCGTTACCCCGAGCTGGTCGACAGCCTCGTTCTGATCGATGCGCACGTGGGGCAATCGCGGTTCGGGGAGCAGATGGCCGGCACCCTCGAACTCGAGGGAGAGGAGCGCACGAGGAAGCTCGGCGAGCTCTTCGGCGACTGGGTCGACGATCACACCGCCGACGGCCAGCCTGACGCCGATGTCGAAGCCACGCTGCGCCTCTTTCGGCGTGTCTCCACCCGCCGCCGCAATCCCCTCGTCTCCGTCGCCGATGGCCTGGTGAAAAACACCACGCTGATTGCCGACCTGCGTGCGACCCCGCCGACCAGCGACGAGGAGCTCAGATCGCTCGCGATGCCCATCCTCGCGCTCTACGGCGAGCACTCCGAACTCCGCCCCGAGGGAGAACGTGTCGCTGCACTTGCACCCGGATGCGTCGTCGAACTCGTCCCCGGCGCGACGCACGGACTCATCTGGCAGGCCACCGGCCTGCTACGCGAGCGCCTGGGCGCCTGGGTCGACGAGCGCAGGGCTACGAAATCGTGAAGCTCGTGCTCGC
>JAIBBD010000045.1 GCA_019694855.1 Dehalococcoidia bacterium | reverse complement strand
AGGCACTGGCTGGAGAACCGAGGAACGATAGCCGCCGTCGAGATCTCGATCGACATCGTCGCCGAGCGTTGAAGAGGTGTCGGCTGGCCCCCTGCGGCTGCCGTTCCCCCCTTCTCGCCACTTGCACGACCGTGATAATCATGACCACGGTCAATGATTGGAGCGCCTCATGCCCACCAGCGTCGGACAGGCCATCGTCACCATCGACGCCGATTACCGCCACGCACTCATCGGCGCCGACGACGCCCGCGCCCAGATGTCGTTTGCCCTCTTCAAGATGATGGACTCCGGGCGTCCGTTCTATTCGTGGGACGTCCTGCACCACTACTTCGCGGACATCTACCAGCCGCAGGGCATTGGCATGATCCCTTGGACCGTCGTCCGAGGGTTCTCGAACGACTCCGCCCGCGAAGAAGGCCGCCAGGCCGGCATCTACTCCACCGCCGTCCAGGGCTGCGTGCTCGTCGATCTCGAGGACGACCCTCGCCTCTTCTGGCAGGGCATCGAGTCAGCCGTCGACGCCTGGATCCAGGGCTTCGTAGAGGGGGGCGGCCGCGAGGTCTTTCTCTGGCCCGACAGCCGGGCCGACAAGCTGAAGGGAGAGAACTTCTGGCGCTGGTGGCACTACAAGATCGTCACCCGCGTCTGGCCGCAGGCCTACTTCTCGATCTTCTTCGGCCCCGGCGTCCGCAACCGTGTCCGCCGGGGCATCGACCGCGCCGTCCAGCCGCTGGTCGACGGCGGCGTCCCGATGTCCGCCATCACGCCCACGCTCATGACCTCCGACAACGACGGCAACCCGATCCCCTGGGGCGAGCTCCTCGAGGGCATCCACTACTGCCGAGAGCTGGGCTCCAGCGGCTTCGCCCTCTGGCGTCGCCAGTTCCTGTCGCCCGAACAGCGCGACGGCCTCGCCGCCCTCGACGACCCCTTCGCCCCGCCCCCGAGCCGCCGCCCCCGCGCCCTGCGCAATGTGGAGCCCGCGCTCGCCGACCTCGACCGCGCCCTCGGCCGCCTCAACGCGCACCGCCTCGAAACCCTCGCCACCACCGAGGACGCCCTGCGCCTCAGCGCGGGCAACACTGCACGTGCCCTCCGCACGACGGACGACCTCCTCGCGCCCAAGCCGGGGTCGCGCTACGCGACGCCACGATCCACCTCACCAGGGCGCACGCCGAAAGCGACGCCCCGGCCGCGCGCCTGAACGAAAGGGGACGAGCAGCGTCGCCAAAGGGATCGGGAGCAACTATCGAGGAAGGCTGGTGGACCTGAGCGGGATCGAACCGCTGACCTTCTGACTGCCAGTCAGACGCTCTCCCAGCTGAGCTACAGGCCCCCACGGACGAGGAAACGGCCGCCTGCGACCGTCACCCTCATTGGAACCGCGTGCGCCGATGGTGTCAACCGACCGAGGCCACCGCACCCGCGTCCGCGGCCGAACGCGACTCCAGCGCCAGCAGCCATTCCTTCCGGTCAAGGCCACCGCCGTACCCCGTCAACGTCCCGTTCGCACCAACCACCCGGTGGCACGGCACGATGATGCTGATCGGATTGCGCCCCGTCGCCATCCCCACCGCTCGAGGCCCGCTCGGCTTCCCGATCCGCCGCGCGATCCCCCCGTACGTCGCTCGCGTCCCGTACGGGATCTCCAGGAGCGCCCGCCACACCGCCTGCTGAAACGGCGTCCCCTTCGGCGCCAGCGGCAGGTCAAACTCCGACCGCTCACCCGCGAAGTACGCCCGCAACTCCTCGACCGCCGCCCGCGAGGCTTCCGCGTCCTCCACCGGCGCCGACCCGCTGTCGCGCTCCAGGCGTTCGAGGAAGTGCTCCGCCTCCTCGGCCGTGCGCGCGAACTCGATGCGGTGCACCCCCTCCACCGACCCGCCGACGTACACCGTCCCCACGGGCGTCTCGAGCGTGCCATACCAGGACATCGCGTCCTCCTGTCGAAGGGAGACGGCAGCCATCGTACCGCGTGACCGCCACCCACATCGGGGTCCCGGCGTCCCAACCGCCGAGGACGTTCGTACTGCCGCGGCCGGGTCGGAGGCCCGTACCCCGGCCGTCCGGCGGCGTTGACCATCCTCACGGAGGCCCGGCGGGGGAACCCATGACCATTGCGCGCCTTGGCGTCGCTGTCTTTCTCATCCTTCACGGCGTCAGCCACCCCCTCGTCTGGGGCGTCTACCGCGCGGAGCGCTGGGACCCGCGGCATTCGTGGCTGACGAGGGGCGACGCCACCATGCCCGCCCTCGTGCTCGCCGGCATCACCGCAGCGTGCTTCGTCGCCGCGGCCTTCGCCCTCGTAACGCGGGCCCAGTGGACCCCGTACGCCGCGCTCGGCGGCGCCACCGCGTCGCTCCTCCTGATCGGCCTGACGTTCAATCTGCGCTGGTGGGCCGGCGTCACGCTCGACGCCGTCGTCATCGTGCTCGCCGTCCGCGCCCTCACCTCGTAGCGCCCGCCCCAGGGAGTCCCCGCGCCCGCTGTTTGCTACGCTGCGCACGCCCGCCCGCATCCAGCACTCGAGGAGGTCCCAATGCGCACCAACACCGCTCTCAAAGCCTGGCGCGAGGGCCGTCCCACCGTCGGCGCATGGCTCACCGCCAACTCCGCCTTCAACGCCGAGTCCCTTGCCCACGTCGGCTTCGACTGGCTCTGCATCGACCTCCAGCACGGCATCGTCGACTACGCCGACGCCGTTACCATGCTCCAGGCCATCTCGACCACCGAGGTCGTCCCACTCGTCCGTGTCCCCTGGAACGACCCCGCCACCATCATGAAAGTCCTCGACGCCGGCGCCTCCGGCGTCGTCGTCCCGCTCGTCAACAACGGCGAGGAGGCTGCCCGCGCCGTCGCCGCCTGCCGCTACCCCCCGCTTGGCATCCGCTCCTCCGGCCCCGCCCGCGCCCGCATGGTCAACGGCGCCGACTACGTCGAGGCCGCCAACTCCGAGGTCGCCTGCGTCGTCATGATCGAGACCGCCGAGGCCCTCACCAGGCTCGACGAGATCCTCGGCACACCCGGCGTCGACGCCGCCTACATCGGTCCCGCCGATCTCGCCTTCGCGATCGGCCTCCCCGGCAAGGGCGACAACCCCCACCCGAGGCACCTCGAGACCGTGCAGACCATCGTCGAGGCCTGCCAGCGCCACGGCGTCGCCCCGGGCATCCACACCAACAGCGTCGAGTACACCCAGAAATACCTCGACCTCGGCTGCTTGATGGTGACCCTCGGTTCCGACACCGGCTTCATGACCGCGAAGGCGTCCGCCGACCTCAAGACCGTCCGAAGCGCCCTCCCCTCCACCATCGACGTGGACGTGTAGGTGCCCCTCCTCCCGCCCGCCACACTGCGCGCCTACGTGGCCCGCATCTTCGAGGCCGCCGGCGCGCCGCCCGAGGACGCCGCCCTCGTCGCCCATCACCTCATCGAGGCCAACCTCCAGGGCCACGACTCTCACGGTGTCATCCGCGTCGAGCGCTACATCCGCGACATCGAGGCCGGCGTCCTCCACCCCGGCGCCGAGGTCCGCCTCGACCGCGACGACGACACCACCGCAGTCGTCGATGGCGGCTGGAACTTCGGCCAGGTCGTCGCCCACCGCACCATGGCCGTCGCCGTCGAAAAGGCCCGCCTCCGAGGCGTGGGCATCGCCGTCGCCCACCGCTGCGGCCACGTCGGCCGCGTCGGCGCGTACGGCGAGCAGGCCGCCGATGCTGGCTGCATCGGTATCGCAATGGTCAACAACCACGGCGGCGGGCGCGTCATGTCGGCCCCCGGCGGCCTCGAACGCCGCCTCTCACCCAACCCCATCGTCGTCGTGCTCCCCACCGAGCCGCGCTTCGTCCTCGACATGACGACCTCCGTCGTCGCCGAAGGCAAGCTTCGCGTCGCCCGCAATCGAGGCGAATCCGTCCCCGACGGCTGGATCGTGGACGCCGAGGGTCGCCCCGTCACCGACCCTGCCGCCTTCTACGGCCCACCGCAGGGCTCGCTCCGTCCGCTCGGCGGCGACGCCGCCCACAAGGGCTTCGGCCTGGCCCTCGTCGTCGAGGCGCTGGCGGGCGCCCTCTCCCCCGCCGGCACGAGCCGTCCCGGCGCCCCCAGCGTCGGCAACGGCCTCTTCTGCATGGCCATCGACGTCGCCCGCTTCCGCCCCCTCGACGACTTCGCCGCCACCTTCGCCGCGCTCATCGAGTACGTGCAGTCGCCCCCCTACGCCCCCGGCGTCGACCACATCACGGTCCCCGGCGAGCCCGAACGCACCTCACAACGCACCCGCGAGGCCGCTGGCATCCCCCTCGACGACACCACCTGGCAACAGCTCCTCGCGACCGGCGAGAAGCTTGGATTGCCGCGACTGGAAGCGAGATGACCACTCGACATGGCGGCACGGGCGGTCGGGATACGGCGAGCGGGCGCGATTTGGAACGTGCGTGCGCCGACCTCGCGGGAAATCTGGGCCTTGACGTGAAGCAGCAGGTACCCGTGGGGCGCCGTATCTGGGGACCCCGATGGTTCATCGACATCATCGTGACCGATACCGCGCTCCGAAGGTCACTTGGGATCGAATGCAAACACCGAACGTCGGCGGCACGGCCGAGGAGAAGATCCCGGCGATCATTCAGGATATCGGGGCCTGGCCCATCCCCGGCATCGTTTGCTTCGACGGGCCTGGGTTCAGCGACCACATCCGGTCGTTCATGCTCGCAGGCGGCAAGGCGGTCGCCCTACCTGACCTGGAGGACTGGCTCCGGCTCTACTTCGTTCTCTAACGCTAGAATGAGCGGCTGGTTGGACACCAGAATCTCGCCGATCGGCCCGCGCCCATCACCCCGCGAGTTGATCGCCCGTCGTGCCTGCACCTCGTCGATGTCATAGCCCGCGAACTCGTAGCCACCGCGGATCCACGGGTGCGGGGAATTCGAAAGCATCACCGCCACCCCCCGCGATGTCAGCCCATCGATGCATCGCTTGAGCCGAATCTGTTCCGCACGTCCGAAGTCCCGCTCGGTGTACGCGGTGAAGTTCGAGGTCGCCGACAGCGGGTGGAACGGGGGGTCGAAGTACACGAAGTCGCCCGACCCCGCATCTGCGCACGCGCCTTCGAAGTCGGCAGATCGCAGCTCGACCCCACGCAGTGCCTGCGACGCCGCCAGCAGCCCCTCCCGGTCGAGGATCCGAGGCGACTTGTACCGCCCGAACGGCACATTGAACTCGCCTCGCCGGTTCACCCGGAACAGCCCGTTGAAGCAGGTCTTGTTCAGGAAGATCACCCGCGCCGCGATCTCGACGCCCGCCGCGCGCCGATGCTCATCGCGGATGCGGTAATACAGCGCGGCGCGCCCCGCGTCGTCGGCGCAGGCGTACTGTTCCTGCAACCGCTCGAGGGCGGCGACCAACGCCTCGGGCTCATCCCGCACCACCCCGTACGTGGTCATGAGCTGCCCGTTGAGGTCGTTGAGCACCGCGCGCCGCGGCGCACGCTCCGGGTCCGAGGACAGCGCGAAGAACAGCGCCGCCCCGCCGAGGAACGGCTCGTAGTACGTCTCAATCCGGCGCGGGCTGCGCCTCACCAGTTCGGGGAGCAACTGCGATTTGCCGCCGGCCCACTTCAGGAAGGGCCTCGCTGTCACGCCCGCAGTGTCGATGCCGCGCCGTTCCAGCGCAACCGCGGCCATCGAGGGCCTCGCACCCGCCATCGCGGAAACGCAAATGCAACCGTCACGAAACATGACGGAAATATCACCGCAAAGCCCGTGAAACCGACGCCCTCGATGCTTGCAAAGCACAAGAGGCGAGTCAGAGGGAGGAACAATGGACACGGGCGATACGGCCTGGATGCTGATCAGCTCAGCACTGGTGCTGTTCATGACCCCGGGCCTGGCGCTGTTCTACGGCGGCATGGTTCGGGCCAAGAACGCACTCGGCATGCTGCTCAAGAACTACATCGCGATGGGCATCGTGACCGTCACATGGGTCGCGATCGGCTACACGCTCGCCTTCGGCCCGGACGCCGGTGGTGGCTGGATCGGCAACCTCGACTACTGGGGCCTCCGGCACGTCAGCAACGTGATCGAGGGCGATGCCGGTGCCATCCACGGCGTCGCGGTCCCCGACACCGTCATCATGGTCTTCCAGATGATGTTCGCCATCATCACGCCCGCGCTGATCACCGGTGCGGTCGCCGAGCGTATGAAGTTCACCACCTGGGCCGTCTTCATCGCGATCTGGTCCATCGTCGTCTACGCGCCGATGGCGCACTGGGTCTGGAGCCCGGACGGCTTCATCTTCAAGGACATCAAGGCCGTCGACTTCGCGGGCGGCACCGTCGTCCACATCAACGCCGGAGCCGCCGCCCTCGCCATGGTCTTCATCCTCGGCCCGAGGCTCGGCTTCCGTCGCGAGATCATCCGGCCCCACTCGCTGCCGCTGACGCTCCTGGGCGCGGGCATCCTCTGGTTCGGCTGGTTCGGGTTCAACGCCGGCTCTGCCTTTGGCGCCAACGGCCTCGCCGCGAACGCCTTCGTCGTTACCCAGATCGCGGCCGGCGTCGCGGGCACCGTCTGGGCGCTCATGGAGCAGGTCCGTCACGGCAAGGCGACGACGCTGGGCTTCGCCTCTGGCGCGGTCGCCGGCCTGGTCGCCATCACGCCGGCCTCCGGCTTCGTCGGCCCCGGCGGTGCGGTCGCCATCGGTGCGGCTGCCGGCGTGATCTGCTTCCTCGCGCTCCAGATCAAGTTCGCCTTCAACTTCGACGACGCGCTCGATGTTGTGGCGGTGCACCTCGTCGGCGGCATCCTCGGCTCGCTCCTCGTCGGCGTCTTCGCCGACGCCGAGCTCAACCCCGCGTCCAAGGACGGACTGTTCTTCGGCGGCGGTGTCGACCAGCTCGGCCGTCAGGCCGCCGCGGTCGGCATCGCGCTCGTCTACTCATTCGTGGTCACGTACGTCCTCGGCCGTATCCTTGATGCCGTCATGGGCCTGCGTGTGGCTGAGCAGGACGAGCGCCGCGGCCTCGACCTCGCGCTCCACGAGGAGCAGTCATACGTCCTGGCCGACTGAGGCATCCGAGGCGAAGAGAGGGATTCCCGCATGAAAATGATCGTCGCCTATATCAACCCCTACAAGCTCGACGAGATCCGAGACGCCCTCAAGGACGCCGGCGTGAGCGGCCTCTCCGTCAGCAACATTCAGGGCTTCGGTCGCCAGGCCGGCCACACCGAGACCTACCGCGGCGCCGAGTACGAAGTCGACTTCGTGCCCAAAGTCCGCATCGAGGTGCTCGTCGATGAGACGCTCGCCCCCACCGTGATCTCCACCATCGAGACCACGGCGCGCACCGGCTCCATCGGCGACGGCAAGATCGCGGTCCTGCCGGTCGAGGATGTCATCCGCATCCGCACCGGCGAGCGAGGGCGGGACGCCCTCTAACGTGGCCAGCCGCCCGGCGGCCCCCGCGCTCGAGCGCTTTCTGGAGGCGCGTACGGCAGAAGCCGTGCGCGCCTCCGCCGGACTCGGCGTCGAGGCGAGCCGCGATCTCACCGATCGCCTCGATGAAGCCATCTGCCAGCTCGCCGAGCCCGTCGCCCGCGATGGACTCGCGCTCGTCGCACTCGGCAGCTATGGCCGCCGAGAGCTCTGCCGCCATTCCGACGTGGACATCATGCTCCTGGTCCGCGGCGAGACCTCCGAGGCGGTAAACGCCGTCCTCTACCCGCTCTGGGATGCCGGCCTCAAGGTCGGCCACTCGGTGCGTACTCCTGATCAGGCCATCGAGTCGGCACGCCAGAACGTGGAGACGCTCACTTCACTTCTCGACGCCCGGCTCATCTGCGGTGACGCTCGGCTGTACGAGGGGTTCCTTGCCGCCCGTCGCAGGCTCGTGCGCGCCGAACGCGCCCGCATGCGCACCGACCTCGCTGAGCGCCGTCGCGCCCTCATCGAGCGCGAACCATGGCAGCTCCAGGAGCCGGACGTGAAGACCAGCCGCGGCGGCCTCCGCGAGCTCCACGTCATCCACTGGCTCACCCTCGCCGACGCCATCGTCGAAGGCGCCGAAGCGAAGCCGCTCGGTCCAGATCTGGCCGCTGCGCAGGAGACGCTGCTCAGCGCGCGAAACGCCCTGCACGCCCTCACTGACCGGCCCAACGATCGCTTTCGGCTCGACCTCGCCCGCCCCGTCGCCGAGCTGCTCGGCCTCTCACGCACCGAGTGTGGGCGTCGCCTGTTCAACGCGATGCGCCTGGTGGACGCCGGAATCGAGGCAGCCCTCCGATCCGAGGTGAGCGCTCCGCGCGGTCTGCTGAAGCGGGTATTCACGCGCAGGGACGATGCTCGACCCACAACGACATCCGTGGAAGACGACGCCTCGGACCTCGATCGGCTGCTCGCCGCCCTTCGCGTCCCGCCCACCGGGCTCGATCCCCTGCCACGCGCGCCCTGGCTCGAACGCATCCTCCCCGAGTGGGAGGTTCTGCGCGCCCTGCCCCACGTCGCGCCGTTTCACCTCCACCCTGTCGATGTGCACGCCATGCGGACGGTCGCCGAAGCGCGCCGTGCGGCAGCTGAGGACACCGAGGAAACCGCGACCACGGTGGCCGCCGAGGAATTCGGCAATCCGGACGAGCTCCTTCTGGCCGCCGCCCTGCACGACATCGGTAAGGGCCACGAGGGCGATCACAGCGAGGTCGGTGCCGTCATCGCCGAGCGCTTCGCTGCCCGTGTCGGACTCGATGCCGACGCCGCCCACCGCCTCATGCTCGCCGCGCAGCACCACCTGCTGCTGCCAACGGTCGCGACCCGGCGCGACATCGCTGACGAGCGCGTCATCCGAGAGGTAGCCGATGCGATCGGGGACGTCCCGACGCTCCACCTCCTCTACGTGATCGGCGTCGCCGACGCCCGAGCCAGCGGACCGGACGTGTGGAACCCCTGGAAAGCCACGCTGATGCGGTCGCTCTACCTGCGCGTCCTCGACCGGCTTTCACAGACCGGGTCCGAGGACGTCAGCGTCTCGGAGCTACGCCGGCACGCCACCGTCGAGGCGCTCCAGGGCCAGTTCGGCATCGACCGCGTTCGTCACCACCTCGACCAGCTCCCGGCGAACTACGTGCTCAGCGCCTCACCGGAGACGATCGGGACCCACCTTGAGCTCATCGAACGCGCGGCTGGCGGCACCGCTCTCGATCACGACCGCGAGGGCGACCTCGACCGCCTCACCATCGTCACGCCCGA
Organism: Dehalococcoidia bacterium; assembly: GCA_019694855.1. GTDB lineage: Bacteria > Chloroflexota > Dehalococcoidia > UBA2979 > UBA2979 > JAIBBD01. Next base: position 7,661 of record JAIBBD010000045.1, on the reverse strand, counting down.
CCGCCCCGGCATCCTCTCGCTGGTGGCCGGCACGCTCGCGGTACACAACGTCAACGTCCACGGCGGCAGCGCCTATACCCGCGATGACGGCGTCGCGATCGAGGTGATGTACGTCAGCGACGGCCTCGGCCACGGCATCGACGAGCGCCGCTGGGCGCGTGTCCGACAGGACGTCCCGCTCGCTCTCGCCGGCGACTTCCCGCTCGACGAGCGTCTCGCCGAGACGCGCCAGGCCTATCGCCGCGAGCCGCCCGCTCCGATCGAAACCGCCGTGCACGTCGACAACGTGGGGTCCGACCGCTACTCAATCGTCGAGGTGAATGCAGCCGACCGCCTCGGCCTGCTCTACGCGATCACCCACGCACTGCACGGCATGTCGCTCGACATCCACCTCGCGAAGGTGGACACCGTCGGCCACGAGGTGGTCGACGCCTTCTACGTCCTGCGCGAGAACGGGCGGCGAGTGGCCGCCCCGGACGAGATCGCGCGCCTCCAGCGCCGCATCATCGAGGCGGTAGCGGCCCTCGATCGCTAGGCCGCCACCGCCTCGAACCGTCCGCTAGTTCACCGTCAGCGACACCGTCGCCGTCTTCGTGTTGTTGTCGCTCCCGACCCCGGTGATCGTCAGTGTCCTCGTGCCAGGGGTCGCGCTGCGCAGGATCGACAGAGTCAACGTCGAGGTCACTCCGCCGGCTGTCGGCGTCCGCGGGTTCGAGTTGAAGCTCCCCGTGATGCCGCTGCTCAGCCCGCTGACCGACAACGTCACAGGCAGCGAGTACCCGCTCACCGACGTCAGCGTCACCGTGTAGGTTGTCGTCGCCGCAAAGAACGAGAAGATCGGCCGCGACACCGTCCGCGACGATGGCGTGACCGACAGCGTGAAGTCCGGCGGCGGCGTGTTCGCAACGGTCAATGAGACCGTCGTGCTGTGCGTCAGCCCCCCGCTTTGCGCGGTACCCGTAATCGTGAGCGTCGAGGTCGACAGCGGAGTGTTCCCCGCCGTCGTGATATTCAGCGTCGAGGTCACACCCGTCCCCGACGGCGTCACCTGCGCCGGGCTGAAGCTGGCGTTCGCGTTCGCCGGCAGTCCACCGACCGTCAGATTCACTGGCGTCACATATCCACCGACGCCCGTGACCGTCACCGTGAACGTCGTCCCCTGCCCCGGCTGCACACTGCGAGACGAGGGCGAGGCGGCGACGCTGAAGTCCGGAGTCGGAGGCGGAGGCGTGGTGTTCGCCACCAGGTACCCGTAGTAGCGCCCGTTCACCGGAGCGTTGGGGTCACCGGTGAACCCGTATCCCGGCGTCTGCGAGCGAGTCTGCGCGTTGGAGCGCATCAACTGGATCACCTGCGCCGGCGTCTTGCCGCTGCAGGGGCCGCTGCCCCCGGCCTCGCCGAGGCACAACGCCACCGATCCCGACACGTGCGGCGTCGCCATGCTCGTGCCCGAGATGGTGTTGTACGTGTGCGTGGAGCCGCTCACCCAGGTTGAGTAGATGCACGTTCCCGGCCCGGCGATCGTGTGGTTGATGTCGGCGCTCGATACCGCGTAATTCGAGAAGCTCGCGTACCGGTCGTCGCTCTCTCCGGTCCGGCAGGTTGGGGCGCCACCCGTACCACCGGCCTGCCCGTCGCTGTCACTCATTGCGGTGACCGCAAGGACCTCCGGATAGGCGGCGGGCGTGAAGCCGGACAGGTCCGCTCCGCTGTTCCCGGCCGCCACCACGTAGGTGACGCCCGCGTTGACGGAGTTGCAGATCGCCTTGTGCAGCGCGTCGTTGTTCGAGTTGCCGCAGTTGTTGTCGTTCGATCCGCCTCCGCCGAGGCTCATACTCGCGACCTTGATGTTGAGCGTCTGGGCGTTCGCCGTGACCCAGTCGATGCCGCAGATGACCTGCGCCCACGTGCCGCTCCCCGAGGAGTTCAGCACCTTTACCGCGTACAGCGTCGTCCCGGGAGCCACGCCCACGACGCCACTCCCGGTGTTCTTCGCACCGATCGTCCCGGACACGTGCGTCCCGTGACCGTTGTCGTCCTGCGGCTGGCTCGAGGTGGAAACACAGTTCTTGCCGGCCACGGCGTTGAGGTCCGGGTGAGTCAGGTCGATGCCCGTGTCGATGACAGCCACGCCCACGCTGCTCGCCTGACGGGCCGTGCTCGTCGTCGCCGCCTCGATGCGGCGCACCCCGGTCGGTGCGCTATCCCCCGGTTGCAGGGCCACCGATCCGACCGCCTGCACCTGGTAGTCCGGGCTCAGAAACTGCACCCAGGGCAGTTGCTGGAGGGCGACCACCTGCGGGCCAGTCAGATGCGCGGAGAACCCTTTCAACGCGGTCGAAAACTCGAGCTTCGTCTGCACGCCCGTGAGCCGCTCGATCTGATTGATGATTCCGAAGACGTCCGGCACGCCGTCCTTCAGCACCACGATGTAGTCGCCCGCGGGCGCGGTAGGCGTCTGTGCGTCCGCGTCTCGGCCTCCCGCGGACAATGCCATGAGCGCGAACGCCGAGGCCACGGCGACCGCCGCCAGCGTGTACCTTGCTTTCATAGACCTGCCGATCTCCGCCCGCCGCGTTTCATCACCGTTACGCTCGGAAAAGACGTACAGCTCAGAATACCAGCAGGAGCCAGCGGCAACAGCCGCTGCTCACGCGTCCCGACGACACGGCAAGGGCATCGAGGGCGTGGCCCGCCGACAGTCGTCCCCCGCTGAGCATGGCGCACGAGGCTCGGCCTACGAGTCCAAACCCGCTTACACGGCAGCCCTACAGCCGATTCACCCACTCCGCGAGGCGCTCGCGCAGCCCGTCCGGATACACCACGTGCATCCCCCCGAGCACCTCCGCCAGTGGCAGCCAGCACGCGGTGAACGACCGCCCGTGCTCATCGCAATCGATCGGCTCGAGGTCTGCCGGCTCCGAGCCGGCGACAAACCGCGCGAGGTACTCGAAGCAAACCTCGTGCCCCGCGCCGCCGTTGAACGTGAAGATGTTCTCCGTCACCGCCAGCAGTTCACTGGCCTCCACCTCGCGGCCGATCTCCTCCCGCAGCTCCCGCACCACCGCCTCCGAAGCGCGCTCGCCGAAGTCCACACCGCCCCCCAGCGGCCGGTAGAACGTCTGCTGCTTCACCTCGTCATATCCGCGCGCGCAGAGCAGGTGATCCCGATGGATCAGCACCGCGAGCGCGAGCGTGCGGATGTGCTTGGGCGGCGTTCGGCGCGCCACGGAGGGCTCCGTTCCGGTCGGGGGAGTTGGTGGTAGCATACGCGGACGTGGGCCCGTCGTGGCCAGACAACAGCAGCAGCAGGCAACGCACGATGGGAGCAGTGACCGTGGTTCAGGCCGCCGAAAAGGAGATCTACGCACTCGGCGAAATCCCGCCGCTGGGCTTCGTCCCGAAGAAGATGCTCGCCAGCGTCATCCGCCCGGAGCGCTTCGGCCCCCCCAAGGACGCCTTCCAGATCGAGGAGATCGACGTCCCGACTCCAGGCCCCAGGCAGGTCCTCGTCTACGTCATGGCCGCCGGCACGAACTACAACAACGTCTGGGCCGCGCTCGGCTTCCCCGTCAACGTCATCGCCGCCCGCCAGCGCCAGGGCGCGACCGAGGACTTCCACATCGGCGGCTCTGACGCCTCGGGCGTCGTCTGGGCCGTCGGCAGCGAGGTCAAGAACGTTAAGGTCGGCGACGAGGTCGTCCTCTCCTGCGGCATGTGGGACGAGGACGCCCCCGACATCAAGGCCGGCAAGGACCCCATGATGTCCTCCACCAACAAGGTCTGGGGCTACGAGGAGAACTGGGGCTCCTTCGCCCAGTTCACCCTGGTCGACCATTACCAGTGCTTCCCTAAGCCGAAGCATCTCTCCTGGGAGGCCGCCTCGGCCTACATGCTCGTCGGCGCCACCGCCTACCGCATGCTCATGCACTGGGAGCCGAACGTCGTCCACGAGAACGAGCCCGTCCTCATCTGGGGCGGCGCAGGCGGCCTCGGCAGCATGGCCATCCAGATCACCAAGGCCGCGGGCGGCATCCCGATCGCCGTGGTCTCCGAGGAGAACAAGGTCGAGTTCTGCCTTCAGCTCGGCGCTAAGGGCGTGATCAACCGCAAGGACCCCGCGTTCACCCACTGGGGCCGCCTCCCCGACGTCGATGACGCTGAGGCGTTCAACAAGTGGATGCAGGGCGCGCGCGCCTTCGGCGCCAAGTACTGGGAGGTCCTCGGCGAGCGCCGCAACCCGGCGATCGTCTTCGACCACCCCGGCGAGGCCACCATCCCCACCTCGATCTTCATGGTCGACAACGGCGGGATGGTCGTTATCTGCGCCGGCACCTCCGGCTACAACGCGGACGTCGACCTGCGCTACCTCTGGATGCGCCAGAAGCGACTCCAGGGCTCGCACTTCGCGAGCACCGAGGAGTGCGCCGCTCTCAACCAGCTCGTCATCGACGGCAAGGTCGACCCGTGCCTCGGTGAGGTCTACGGCTTCGATGGCGTCGGCCTCAGCCACCAGGCCATGTACGAAAACCGGGCCGTCGGCAACATGGCCATCCTCGTCAATGCTCGCGAGAAGGGCCTCACCACCCTCCCCGCCTAGCGATCGTCCTGACGCTGAACAAGAACGCCCGCGTTGCCGCGGGCGTTCTTGTTGTCTTGACCTATCGGCCCAGGACATTGCGGGTTCATCGCAGTGTTGTCGCGATTTGACCTGTTATCCTCGTCTCGCGAGACGCCCTTTGCGGTGCTTTGCTATGCATATGGGTGGGGCAGACACATCTCCGCGTCCCCCCGTCATCCATCGAGGGATCTGCCCTGACGAACTCCACGCCCGCGGACCAGCCTCGGCGCTTACCCCAGCCGTCCGGCTACATCCTCGCCGCCGTCGCCGGCGTGCTGGGCGCGGTATTGCTCGGCGCCGGCATCTACCTCTCCTACAGCAAGTACCAGGGCGAACGCGACCGCGTCCTGCTCGACGTCGCCGGCCAGGCCCAGGTCGTCGGGGCGCGCTTCGACCAGTTCTTCCGCGAGCGGTTCGAGTACCTCGATGCCCTCGCGCAGTCCCCCCTCGTGCAAACGGGCGCGCCCGCCGAGGTCAAAGCCTATTTCGAGCGCATCGCCGGCCGCGGCTCCACGTTCTCCGGCGGACTGAGCCTCATCGGCACGGACGGCCAGCTCATCCTCCTCAGCAACTACCCGCTGGACAGCCCGCCGGTAAACCTCGCCGACCGTGACTATGTCCAGGCCGTCCTCCGCACGCAGCAGCCTTATTTCGGCAACGCCATTCTGGGCCGCGCGACCGGCGACCCGCTGCTGACCGTCGCTGTGCCGGTTCGCAACGATCGCGGCGAGGTGCTGCGCATCCTCGCCGGCACGATCCGCATCGACCTCCCCGAGGGCGGCCTCGCCACCATCGGCGCGCAACTGGACAGCGCGGTCGTCCTCGACGGCAGCGGCCAGGTGGTCGTCGACCGTGGCACGGTCCGTAAGCCCACTCCTGCCAGTCCCGCGTTTCTCGAGGCCGTCGCCGCGGCCTCCGAGTCTGCCCGCACGGACAGCCCCGGACCGGACGGCGTCGGCACCTGGATCGCCGGCGCTGCCCCGGTGGGCAACTCCGCCTGGCGCGCCGTGACGCTCCTCGATCAGCAGGCCGCGTTCGCTGACTCGAGGCGCGCACTCCTCCTCGAGTTGGGTGCGCTCCTGCTGGTTGCATTGCTCGGCGCCTTGCTCACCATCGGCACGGCGCGCAGGCTCAACCGCCGGACGACCCTAGAACGCGCCGAGGCGGAACAGGTCCGCCGCCGCGAGGCGTTCTTTCACGAGCTCGCCGACGCCCTGCCGGTCGTTGGCGGCACCCTCGACACCGGCCTCAGCACCACGTTCGCCAACCGTACCCTGCGCGCGGCCCGCACCTCGCAACTCCTCGAGCTGCTCCATCCGGAGGACGCTGAGACGCTCCGCACCGCCGAAGGCGACGCCGATGCGGACAGCACGTTCGGCCTCGACATTCGCCTCGCGACCGGCCCCCGAGGCGCCGACTACCGCTGGCATCGCCTCAACCTCGTCCCGGCGCCCCAGCTGCCGGGCGCGCGCTGGTTCTTCGCCGCCACCGACATCGAGGACGAGAAGCGCGCGGAGCTCGGACTCCAGCGCGATATCCAGCAGCGCGACGAGTTCCTCGGATTGGTCTCCCACGAGCTACGCAACCCCCTGGCCGCCATCATCGGCAACGCCTCGATGCTCACCGGGCGCTACGCCGCCGAGCTGCCCAAGGACGCCTACGAGTCCGCCGAAGAGATCGATCTCAGTGCCCGCCGGCTCCGCCGGCTCGTCGAGAACATGCTCGTGCTCTCGCAGGCCGGGAACCCCGAGAGTCCCCCACCCATCGAACCGCAACTCGTCCCGCGTCTCCTCGGCGCCACCCAGGCCGACTTCCACGCCCGTTACCCGGCGCACAGTCTGCGGCTGCATCTCGATCCAGACCTCCCGGTCGTGCTCGCCAACGAGACGTTCGTCGACCAGATCCTCTGGAACCTCCTGACGAACGCCGCGAAGTATGGCGGCGAAACGAGGATGATCGACCTCACCGCCCGGCGTGCCGGCGACGCGGTCGAGGTCAGCGTCGCCGACCGCGGACCTGGCCTCGCCCCGGACGAACTCGACCGCGTCTTCGACGCGCATTTTCGCTCCCGCACCGCGCGCGCCCAGGCCGAGGGCCTCGGGCTCGGCCTCTCCGTCTGCCGTCGGCTGGTCGAAGCTCAGGGCGGCGTGATCGAGGCACGCCCCACCCCCGGCGGTGGCACCACCGTCTCCTTCACGCTCCCCATCGCCGAGGACTGAGCGGCACGCGCCCTCCCCCGCTGCTACGATCGCCGCGCACCCCCTCGATTTGAAGGAACAAGGTCAATGGCCCTCGAACGCTGCGAGTTCTGCACCGCGCGCCCCCGCGAGGAGGTCGCCGTCCTCCGCTGGCGCGGCGACGACCGCGACCGCCTGACCCTCTGGCTCTGCGGCAAGCACCTCGAGCGCATGCAGAAGGCCGGCACGCGCGGCTGGGAGCACTCCGGCTGGCTCCACAAAGTCGGCTGGTGGTAGCGGAGGACGGACGCTGGTGACGCGGCTCGAGGTCGGCGAAGATCCACCAGCCAGACGCCGTGTCGCCGCCTGACGCAGTCCCTCCACCTGCGCCCCTCGGTCGAACTCGCGCTGGGTCGAACTGCCGAAGCTCGCATCGAGAGCCTCGATCTCTGCATGTGGGAACTCCGACCGCCCTACCTGCGTCGGCAGATATGCGCTAGATTCAGTTGGAATAGCGGCGTCTCAGCTAGAAAGGTAGTCGACGTCGCTCTGGCCTGACCCAGGCCGACTCGGACTGCTTCTGAACCCACTGACAGTTCCTCGCGCCTCGCAGTCGAAGGGCTTTCCCACATGTTGCCTCGGCTATTGCCGGTGCGCTTCCGATCCCAACTCATCGGCGTGGCCGCCGGTGCAGCAGTGACGGCCGCCCTCCTGGGGGGCGTCGCCGTCGTCAGCGCCCATGGCGGTGACACGAACTCCATCCATGCCTGCGTGAACAAGACGAACGGCCAGGTACGCGTGGTCGGCGCGAGCGAGGACTGCAAAGTCCCCGAGTACGCACTCGACTGGCGCATCGCCGGCCC
>JAIBBD010000044.1 GCA_019694855.1 Dehalococcoidia bacterium | reverse complement strand
TCGCCACCCTCCGCGGCCGGGGCCGTGGCAGGTGCGGCGCCGCCGCCACCGCCGGCGGCCATGGGCGCAACCTTCGCGCGCGCCGCGGCGGCATCCTGGTACCACTGCGCGTTGATCTCGATAAACGGCTTCTGGTCTCCCGGGACGTCGCCCTCTGGGAAGATGGCCTGCACCGGGCAGGCCGGCTGGCAGGCGCCGCAATCGATGCATTCGAGGGGGTTGATGTACAGCATCCGGTCCGCACCCTCTTCGAAGTGGATGCAGTCGACCGGGCATACCTCGACACAGGCCTGGTCTTGCGTGTCGATGCAGGGCTGCGTGATCACGAACGCCATGGCGCTCACCTCTCGAGACAGAAAGCCGCGCTCTATCGCGCAAATCGTACGCGAGGCTTGCGGCGCAGTCCATGCGCGCGCATAGCCTCCAGGCGGGCTCAGTCGAAGCGCCGCAGCTCCTCGACAGCGACCGCATCGAGCCGGCGCACCAGCTCCGTGACCAGGGTGACCGCCCCGAGGAAGTCGCCCCGATGAATGACGCTATTGTGGCTGTGGAGGTACCGCGTCGGGACCGTGATGTTGATCACGGGCGCCCCGCCATACGCCTGCTGCATTGCGGCGCCATCCTGACCGTAGCCCGTGAGCACATTGAACTGCAGGTCGACGCCCAGGTCGCCGGCAACCTCGACCACGAGGTCGCGCAGTTTCAGGTTCGGAAGCATCGAGCTGTCATGCAGGAAGATCGCCGGGCCGCGGCCCAGGCGCTCCTGCGCCTCGTCCTCTGAGATGCCGGGATAGTCGCCAGCGACGCCCGACTCGAGGTTGATCCCGATATCCGGGGCCACGCGGTTCGCGCTCGTGCCCGCGCCTCGCAGCCCGACCTCCTCCTGCACCGTCACCGCGCCATAGACGGTGTTCGGGCCCGGCTCCACCTGGAGTCGGCGAAGCACCTCGATGAGCACGCCGACGCCGGCGCGGTCGTCCCACGCCTTCCCCAGCAGCAGCTCGCCGCCGGCGAAGGTGGCGAAGCGGCTGAGTGGCGCGACGGGGTCCCCGGGACGGATACCGAGGCGCTCCTCGGCGTCCGCGCGGTCGCGTGCGCCGACGTCGATGAACAGGCCATCGCGTTTAAACACCCGTTCGCGCTCGTCGGGCTTCATGACGTGCACCGTCTTAATCCCAGTCACGCCCAACACCTCGCCACGACTCGTCAGGACGCGCCAGCGCTGGTTGACCAGCGCCTGGTCGAGCCAGCCGCCCAGGGGCTGGAACATGAGGTACCCGTCCGAGGTGATCCGGCGCACCATCAATCCGAGCTCGTCCATGTGCGCGCTGAGCATCACGCGCGGCCGGGCCTCGGCGCCCCCGAGCCGCGCGATCAGCGACCCGATCCCATCTGTTTCGAGGTCGTCGACCAGCGCTGCGAGCTCGCGGCGGACCACGCTGCGGATGCCGCCCTCGAACCCGGAGGGGCCTGGCGCTTCCGACAGCTCCGCCAACAGCCGCTCGATGTCGTCCGCCATGTCGCCTCCGGTTCGTTGATCCGTCTCGCTCAGCGGCGATTCTAATCGGCGGCTCCGAGGAGCGCGGCCATGCGGTACCGTGTCCGCATGACGCCGAGCGCCGTTCGGACGCGGCCGTGGGAGCTCGAGGGTGGGCTGCTGCGCTCACCGCTGCTGTCCTCGATGGGACTCGTCGCGGGTTTCACCACCCGGGCCTTCGGCTCGATGGGGGACACCACCACGCCTCGTGAGGTACAGCAGCGCAACCGCAGCGACCTGGCCACGTTGCTCGGATTCGGGGGCGTGGCGCGAGCGAAGCAGGTGCACGGCGATGAAGTCGTGCAGGTCACCGACGTGCCCGCGGCGTGGCCCGAGGCCGATGCGATGTGGGCGGCGCGCCGGGGGTTGCTGCTGGGAGTCGTGGCGGCCGATTGCGTGCCGGTGCTCGTCGCGTCCGAGGACGGCGACGTCCTGGGCGTGGCCCATGCCGGCTGGCGCGGGACTTCGCTCGCGATCGCGTCGAGGCTGGTCGAGGCGATGACCGTGTCTGGCGGCGGCACCGTTGTTGCGGCGCTCGGCCCGTCGATCGGGCCCTGCTGCTACACGATCGACGACGAGCGAGCGGGGCTGATCGCCGAGCGCCTCGGGCCCGGGAACGAGGACCTCGTCGCCGGCGGCCGTTTCGACCTCTGGGCCGCAAACGCCCGACAGCTGCTGGCAGCCGGGGTGACCTCCGTCGAGGTCAGCGGCATCTGCACGCGCTGTGGGAGCGCGGACGTGTGGTCGTACCGCGGCCGGGATTCGCACCCCGAATACGGCACGTGCATGGCGTTCCTCGGCCGCCCAGAGGGGTGACCGGCTAGAAGAACGGGAAGTCCGGCTCCATACCCAGCTCGACTCGCCCCGCCGCCTGGTACGTCAGTTGCCCGATCATCACGTGCGCCGCGGCCGTGTGGATGTCCCGGAAGATCCGCTCGAGGGGGTTTGAGACGAAGATCGCCGTCGTCCCCAGCGTCGAATGCAGCAGGTCGATCGCCTGCACGCTCGAGCGGGCCGCGTGGCTCGCGGCCAGGCGCACCCTCGATCGCAGCACCTGCGTCTCCGCTGCGTCCGACTGCGCCGCGGCCCAGAGCTCCTCGGCGGTGGCGTAGAGATAGCAGCGAGCCGACTCGATCAGCGCCGTGGCCTCGGCCACGACCGACTGCACGCGTAGCACCTCGCGCAGTGGCTGGTCGCCCCAGCCGCGCTTGGTCCGCACCGCCTCGGTAGCCGCGTCAAGGGCAGCGCGCGCCAGGCCAAGGGCGTGACTGCCATGGTTCATGAATACGAGCTGCGGATACGCGTACAACACCCACGGATGCTGCGGCTCGACCACCAGCATCTGGAATCCACGGCCCTCCGGGACGAACACCTCCGTCACCGAGAAGTCGTTGCTCGCGGTCCCCCGCAGGCCGGTGGTGTGCCAGGTGTCGTACGTGGTCACCTCGGAGCGAGGCACGAACACCGCTCGTGTCACCTGGTTGCCCTGCGCATCGAGGCGGACCTGGTCGCCATCGTAGACAACGCACTCGCCCATAAACCAGTCGGCGTGACTGGAGCCGCTGGCGAACGGCCAGCGCCCCGACACGATGTATCCGGCCTCCGGCCGCTGTACGGCGACCGCGCGGCCGATAGGCCGCGCCGTCCCGGCGATGATGCCGCCGTGACCAAACACCTCGCGTGCCTCTGCCTCCGGCATGAGGCCGGCGAAGCCCGTCGACTGGGCGGCGAGCATCACGCACCAGCCAGCCGAGCCGTCCGCGTACGCCACCTCCTCGACAGCGCGCGCGGCGGCAACGGGATCGGCCTCTTGGCCGCCAATCGACTGCGGAATGAGCATGTGAAACAAGCCGGCTGAGCGCATCGCCTCGACAAGGTCGGGAGGCAGCCGTCGCAGGTCCTCGATGCGTTCTGCCGCCTCGCGGATGCTCGGCTGCAGCGACCGCGCTGCTTCCACGGGGTCGTACATGGTCTGCTCCTCGTACGCGTTCACGCGGGAACGTACGGGAGTGTAGCCCCGCCTCCTTACGAGTTGCTGTCGTCCGTCTGCGGGTCAGTGCTCTTCGGGAGAATGCCGACGACCTTGAAGACGGTCCCGCCCGGCCCGTCGTACACCTTCTGGTAGTCCGAGTCCCGTTCGAGCGACTCGAGGAGCGTGCCGCAACACTGGCCTCGGTCGTTCCGAGTCAGGTAGACGTAGTCGAAGGACTTGCCCGTCGACTCAGCCCACAGCCCCAGGCACCTCGAGGTGTGGTAGCCGCAGTCCCAGGCACGGTCATACGCGGAGACGGCGTCGTCGAAGCCGTGGTCGGGCAGCCACTCGGTCCCCTGCACGGTGGCCACGCTGGGGCGGTTCGCCAGCACGGGGAACCACTCGGACTCCTTGTCGACCTGCCAGGCAGACCGGGGCACGACGAGGAATGAGCTGTCCGGTGGGGTCCGCACGTCGACCCAGTGCATCGCGACCCGTTGCCCCGACGTGAGACTGACAAGGTATTCACCCTCGCCGCCAAGCCCCGGCTTCCGCAGCATCGCTCCCACGAGGGCGTAGAGCACCAGCGCCGCCAGCACCGCGACCGTGGTCCACCCGGGCCAGGCGACGAACTGTGCGTGAGGCGCCGTGGTGTCGCCGTTGCTGCCCCGAACCAGCGCCAGCTGAGGCCACTGCTCGCGGCCGCGGTCGAGCATGGGGATCACGACGTCACTGACGGCCATGCCGGCGAGCATCGCGATGGGGATCGTGGTGAACGTCGGGAAGGCCCGCACGTCGAGGAGGATCGTGGCGGCCCACCAGACGGGGAGCGCGATGAGGCGGTGCTTAATCGCCGAGAGCAGCCCGACCACGCCCAGCATGCCGATGAGTGGGAAGTACGGCTCGCTGGTCGAGATCACCCGCACCAGCGAGGTCAGGGCGTACTCGGTGACGCTGCCGCCCGAGAAGACGGAGCCGCCCGAGCTATTGGCCGAGAAGAACGGCCCGGTCCCGTGTGCGCTCAGCACGGCCAGCATCCAGGGCGCGATCACGAGCAGAGTCGAGCCCCCCACGACCACCGAGCTGGTGACCGAATGCCGCTCCTTGCCGAACCAGAGGAAGAAGATCGCGATGCTGAACGCGAGGAACCAACCGGTCTCGAGGTGGCTCAGGATCGTGAGGCCGCTGAACACCGCGGCGCTGAAGGCGTACCGCATGCGGAAGGTCGTGAACGTGCGGTGCATCTCGTGGAGCGCAAGGATCGCCATCAGCAGTCCGAGACCGCGAGTCACGCCGCCGCCCATGAGCAGCCAGATGAAGCTCCTCGGCACGAGGGCGAACGCGAAGGTCGCCGCCACGACGGCCACGCGCGAGGGCAGGATGCGCTTCGCTAGGAGGTAGAACGCGACGATCGAGAGCGACGTGAAGAGCAGCGGCAGCAGCCGGAACAGGTCGACGAGGCTGAAAGGGGTCAGCTTGTCCAGCAGCGCGGCCAGATAGAGCCCGAGCGGCGGATACGTGAACGGCAGATCCGCGAAGTTGTAGGAGGTCGTCTCGGGAAGCTTGAACGCGTCCGACTGCAGGTTGCGCGCCATCTCGTAGAACAGCCCGCCGTCGTTGAGCGGGAAGTTGGTGGCGAAGAGGTGGGCGGCGCGGATGCCGATGCCGATGGCGATCGCCGCGACGACGCCGAGCAGGTACAGGTGATCCGCCGGGAACAGCCGAACTTCCTCGACAGCCGCCTGTTCGGAGGGTACGGCCGGCGGCTCACCGATCTGACGCATGAACGTGCAGTGTCCTTCCGCTCCGGGGGTGGTCACCGGGCGCGAGGGGGCGCAGCGCGAGGCCCCTCGAACGTTGCCAGCTACGCGGGAGCGGCTGCATGTACCCTACCTGCCCCCTGCACTACGCGCCTCAGGGCGACGCGCCCGCAGGCGGCATTCAATCACGCGATTCCATCACCCTCAATGAATCGCCTCGGCAGGCGCGCGCGGATACCATAGCGCCCGTGCATGAGCCGTCGACACCACGATGACCGCTCCCGCCGAGGGCGCAGCTCCGTCGTTCGAGTCTTGCGCCCCGCCCGAGGGCTTCTCGCGCCGCTCGCGCTTCCCCGTCGCCCTCTACGCGGCCACCACGTTCCTCAGCGCCTTCCTCCTGTTCGAGGTCCAGCCACTGATCGCGAAGTACATCCTGCCGTGGTTCGGAGGCGGCTCGACCGTCTGGACGACCACGATGCTGTTCTTCCAGGTCACGCTGATCGGTGGGTATGCCTATGCCCACTTCGTCTCCGACCGCCTCGCGCCGAGGAAGCAGGGCGCATTGCACCTCGCCTTGCTGGTGCTCGCCATCGCGGCGCTGCCGATCATCCCCCGCGCGTCGCTGCGAGGTGACGGGACGGGAGACCCGACGTGGCGCATCCTGCTCGTGCTGACCGTGGCGGTCGGTGCGCCCTACCTGCTGCTCTCGTCGACCGCGCCGCTCATTCAGCGCTGGTTCGCGCATGACCACCCCGGGGCCTCCCCCTACCGGCTGTATGCCCTGTCCAACGCCGGCTCCCTGCTCGCCCTGCTGACCTACCCGGTCGTCTTCGAGCGCCTGCTCGGGCTCCACGCGCAGGCCTGGTTGTGGTCCGGCGGCTACGTCGCGTTCGTCGCCCTCTGCGGCCTCCTCGCCACTGGCTTCTTCCGTGGCTCGAGCGGCCACGCCGCATCCTTCGAACAGCCGATCGCGACGGCGGACGCCGAGGGGACGCGCGTCACGGTGGCCGGGGTCGCGTTCTGGCTGCTGCTGCCCGCATGCGCCTCCGCACTGCTGATCGCGACGACCAACCAGCTCACCCAGGATGTGGCCGCGATCCCGTTGCTGTGGGTCGTCCCGCTCTCGCTGTACCTGCTGACATTCATCCTCTGCTTCGGCGACGAGCGGACCTACCGGCCCTCGCGCGACCTGTTCGTCCTCGCCCTGGCGCTGGCCGCGGGCGTGTACGTGATGAACAAAGTCGGCTTCGAGGTGCTGTGGCAGGTCCTCCTGTACTCGTTCGCGTTGTTCATGTGCTGCTTCGCGCTGCACGGCGAACTGGTCCGGCTGCGGCCCGCGGCGCGCCACCTGACAGCGTTCTACCTCGCGGTGTCGGTCGGCGGGGCGCTCGGCGGCGTGTTCGTTGCGCTCGTGGCGCCGGTCATCTTCCGGGGCTACTGGGAATACCACCTCACCCTCGCGCTGACGCCGGTCCTCGTCATCGCCGCGCGCGGCCTCGACCTGCTCGGCCGGCGCGCGTCGGCTCCCAATGGTCCGCGGGCGCCGAGGCGTGGCCTCGTGCTGCTCGCCGGCGGGGCCGCAGTCGCCGGTACAGCCGCGCTGGGCGCATTCCTCGTGCGCGACATCCACGACGCGAACAAAGACCTCGTCGAGCGCGACCGCAACTTCTACGGCTCGGTCCGCGTCTTCGAGTTCAACCGCGAGTTCCCCGAGTCAGCGATGGTCGTCATGGAGCACGGGCGCATCCTGCACGGCTTCCAGTTCACCGCTCCCGAGAAACGCGGCCTCGGCGCTGCCTACTACGGCCCCAACAGCGGAGTCGGTGTCGCGCTCCGGGATTACCCGAAGCCGGAGTCTGAGCTGTCAGTCGGTGTGATCGGCCTCGGCGCGGGCATGCTGGCCGCCTACGCGAAGCCAGACGACGACTGGCGCTTCTACGAGATCAACCCGATGGTCACGCGGCTCGCCGAGGAACATTTCACCTACCTCGCCGACGCACGTGACCGCGGAGCGCACCTCCACGTCCTCCACGGCGACGGCCGCACGGTCCTCGAGCAGCAGCTCGACCACGGCGGCGAACTCGCCTTCGATGTACTGGTATTGGACGCGTTCAGCAGCGACGCGATCCCGGTGCACCTGCTGACGAAAGAAGCCTTCGACCTCTACTGGCGCGTCCTGAAGCCGGACGGCGTGCTCGCCATCAACATCTCGAACCGCCATGTCGACCTCAGCCCGGTCGTGCGTGCGGCGGCGGAGCACAACGGCAAGGAAGCCCACTGGGTCTCGGGTCAGGCCGGCGATGGCGAGGGCGTGCTCGCCAGCGTCTGGGTGCTCGTCACGAGCAATCGAGCGTTCCTCGACACCGCGGACGTCGCCGCACACCTCGAGGAATGGCCCGAGAACGCACGTGCCCCCCGGCTGTGGACCGATGACTTCAGCAACGTCCTCAGCCTGATGCGGCTCTACTGAGGGCAGCTCAGTTCAGCCACGGCTCGGGCGGGAAGTGTCGGTACAGCGACAACTCCCCGCGCTGGCGGCCCAGCACCTCGTGCCACAGCCGTGCTGGTGCAGCCGTGAACATGTCGTTCGGGTGTGCGTCCACCACGAACCAGGCTTCCTCCTCGACTTCAGCCTCGAGTTGCCCCGCGCCCCATCCCGCATAGCCGACGAAGATGCGCGCCTCCTCGATCCCGTCGAGGGCGCTCGGGTCACCATCGAAGCCGACGAGGCCGATGCCCTCGAGGATCGCCGTCCACCAGGATTCCTCGGCAGCCTGGTCGCTCCGCGCCAGCGCGAACGCCTGCACGCGATCGACCGGCCCACCGGCGAACAGGACAGGCGGCGGTGCCGCCAACCGTCCCCACTCGGGGGCAAGGTCGGCCACCGTCGCCTCGAGCGGCCGGTTGAGCACCAGACCGAAGGATCCGTGCTCGTCGTGGGAGCACAGCAGTACGACCGTCCGACGGAAATTCGGGTCGTCGAGGATGGGCGTCGCAACCAGCAGACGACCAGCTCGCAGCTCGGGCATGCTCGCTCCTCAACGCGTCACCGAGCATAGCCCGAGGCACGAACGACGGCTTCACCGTGTACCGAAGCGTGGATATGATGCGGGCGCGCGGTGACGCGGACGGAAGTGGGGTTTCCCGTGCCGGTGCTTCAGCTGATCGCCTTCATTGTCTCGGTGCCGTTCCTGCTGCTGTTCGTGCTGCTCGCGAGCACCGCTTTTCGAGGCGGCGAGCGGGCCGGCTACCACCAGCCGGCGGATACGTCAGCGGACGGCGAGGACGGCTCGCGCAAGCGCCGCCGCACGAGGATTCATCCCATCAACCAGCTCTTCGTCTGGGGCCTCGCGCTGACGCTGTTCGCCGCGACCATCGCGATGCTCGTGGCCTCGGTCGTCTATGACAGCTGGTCCTGGGCCTGACGCGAGCGCGCGGCGCACGGGCGCCTGAGGTACCATCGAGTCATGGCCACCTACCGTCTCACCACCCGCGTCGGCGCCTGCGTGCACTGCGGCACCGCTACCGTCCAGTCATGCGCCGGCTGCGAGCGCTTCGTGTGCCGTGACTGCGAGTGGCAGCACCACCCCACCCCCTCGGAGCACCAGTAGCCGGTTCGGGTCCCGGCCCGGAGCATCCTCGCAGCTAGTCGTTCGTGGATGAACGCGCCCGGCGGCTGGCTGAGCGCTCGCGCCAGAGGTGCCACACGGCCGGAGCGAGCGAGATGACGATGACCACCGCAAGGATGCCGAAGAAGAAGGCGTCGAGGTTCGGGATCGCCTCGCCGACGAAGTAGCCGAGCAGCAGCATCGAGACGACCCAGCTCGCGCCGCCAATCACGTTGAAGAACGTGAACGTGCCCCACGGCATGCCTGCCGCGCCCGCCACCGTGGGAGCGAAGGTGCGAATGATGGCGAGGAAGCGAGCGAGCACGATCGTCTTGCCGCCATGCTTTTCGTAGAACTCACTCGCGCGGACCAGGTGCTTGCGACGGAAGAAGCGTGCGTCGTCGCGGACGAAGAGCCGCGGCCCCATCTGCTTCCCGATCAGGTAGCCGGTCGCGTCCCCCGTTACGGCCGCCACGATCAGGAGCGGGATCAGGATGGCCAGCGAGAGCTGGTGGTCGGGGAACTTGTCCGTCGCCAGCACGCCCGCCGTGATAATCAGTGAGTCTCCGGGCAGGAAGAAGCCGAACAGCAGCCCGGTCTCCGCAAAGATGATCACAAACAGGCCGACGTAGCCCGCCCACTTCACGATCTCGATCAGGTCGAGGTGCACGCGTTCCTCCTCCAGAGCGGCGGGACCTTCACAGCGTACCCCGCGCCCCTCATGAGCGTCTGTCCGTGCTTGCGGCACGCGTCCGGGCGGACGATGCTCGCGAGACGACCGCCAGCACCCGAGGAGCCACCACCGTCGACGCCGCGCCCCCGTCTTCGGCATCCGGGCCGCCGCCAGCGGCGCCGTCCGTGCGCGAAGCCCCATCTCGAGGGCGCTTCGGCGTCCTCGGCACGACCCTGAGCATCGCGGCAGGCGTGGGCATCGCCAGTCTCTCGACCTACTTCTGGATCCCCTTCCTGCCGCTGTACGCGAAGGAACTCGGCGCGCGCAACGAGGCGAACGCCGTGTTCTGGGTCGCGGTCGGAAGCACCACGCTCGGACTGGGGCGTGTTATCAGCGGCCCGGCCTGGGGCCTCGCCGCCGACCGATTCGGGCGCAAGCTCATGTTCGTGCGGGCCCTGTTCTTCGCGAGCATCACGACGCTCATCCTCATCTTCGCCCGCGAGCCCTGGCATATCGCGGTCGCCTTCGCATGCCAGGGGCTGTTCTCGGGCTACATCCCGGCAGCCGTGGCGCTCACCACCGTCAGCGTCCCGGACACCCAGATGAGCCGTTCGCTGGGCATCGTGAACGGCGCACAGTACCTCGGCAGTACGGTCGGCCCGGCCATTGGCGCGGGCCTCGCCGTGCTCTTCGACTATCGAGGCGCCATCATCGCCGCCTCGATCATGCCGGCGCTCGCGGCGCTGGTCGTGCTGTGGGTCGTGCCGCCCGACGGCGTCCGCAGGACCGCGACGGTGGAGACGGCGAGCGTCGACGCGAAGGGGCGCCCGCTCTGGCGGACGCTCTCCGCTCAGTTCTACCTCGCCATCTTCCTGTACTTCCTGATCTTTGCGCTCAATCAGCTGGTGCGGCTGCTCACCCCGATCGCGCTGCAGGACATCACCGGCCACGAGGACGTCGCGGGGTCCACCGGCCTTGCGTTCACCCTCGGCGGCGTGGCGTCCGTGGCCGGGGTCGCGCTCGTCGGACAGGGGTTCGTCGGCACCGGCCGGCTACGCACGTCGCTGATCATCGGCAGCGCGGTGGCGGGTGTCGCGCACCTGCTGCTCGCGGGGGCACAGGGGGTGCCGATGTTCGTCGTCGGCTTTTCACTGATCTCGCTGGTGCAGGCGATGATGCTCCCTGCCACCAACACCTTGATCGCGACGAACGTGCCGAGGGACCGCCGGGGCACCGGCTTTGGCCTCGCGGGCAGCGCGCAGGCGGCCGCCTTCCTGGTGGGACCGATGGGTGCCGCGGGCTTCGCCGCCGTCTCCCTCGCGCTCGGCTTCGTCGTGATCGGCGTGCTGTTCGGCGCGCTCGCCTTGCTCCTGCTCGCGACCTTGCGCGAGCCGACGATCGAGGACTGATCGTGGCTGAGACAGCCGACACGAGAACGCGCTGCGAATGGGCGAGGGGCAACGACCCGCTGATGACCGCCTACCACGACGAGGAGTGGGGAGTGCCCCTCCACGACGACCGCGCGCTCTTCGAGTTGCTCACGCTCGAGGGCGCGCAGGCTGGCCTCTCCTGGCAGACGATCCTGCGCCGCCGGGAGGGCTACCGCCGCGCATTCGAGCGCTTCGATGTCGAGCGGATCGCCCGCTATGGCGATGCCGATCGCGGGCGCCTGCTCGCGGACACCGGCATCATCCGCAACCGCGCGAAGGTGGACGCGACGATCGGCAACGCCCGCGCGTTCCTCGATCTGCTGCCTGAGACGGGCAGCTTCGACGCGTACCTGTGGAGCTTCGTGGGCGACGTGCCCCGGCACAACCGCTTCGAGTCGCTCTCGGAGCTGCCGTCCGAGACCGAGGAGTCACGCGCGCTGAGCAAGGACCTGCGGAAGCGCGGCTTCCGCTTCGTCGGGCCGACGATCTGCTACGCGTTCATGCAGTCAGCGGGCCTGGTGAACGACCACGAGCGGTCGTGCTTTCGCTACGCCGACCCCGCCTCGCCTCGGGCGGCTCGCGGCAGGCGAGTACGCAGCGGCCTACCATAGAGCGATGACGACAACGGACGACTTCCGATGACGACCGACCTCGGCTCGAACGAGCTGCGCACCGACATTGACCGCCTCGAGACGCAGGACTGGATCGAGTCGCTGCGCGACGTGCTGCGCAGAGCCGGACCCGGTCGCGCGAGCGAGCTGCTGCGCTCGCTCCAGATCGAGGCGCAGAAGTTCGGCGCCGGGCTGCCGGTCACCTCGACCACGCCGTACGTGAACACGATTCCGATCGAGAAGCAGCCGCCCTACCCGGGCAACCGGGACATCGAGCTGCGCATCAAAAACATCCTGCGCTGGAACGCCATGGCGATGGTCGTCGAGGCGAACCAGAAAGAGCACGGCATCGGCGGCCACATCTCGACGTACGCCTCCGCCGCGACGCTGTACGAGGTGGCGTTCAACCACTTCATCCGCGGGCTGGATCATCCAACCGGCGGCGACCTGCTCTTCTTCCAGGGCCACGCCTCGCCTGGCATCTACGCCCGCGCCTACCTGGAGCGCCGGATCAGCGGGCAGCAGGTGCACAACTTCCGGCGCGAGTTCGCCGAGGCCGGCGGCCTCACCTCGTACCCACACCCGTGGCTGATGCCGGACTTCTGGCAGTTCCCGAGCGTCTCGATGGGACTCGGGCCGCTCATGGCGATCTATCAGGCGCGCTTCATGCGCTACCTCGAAGACCGCGGCATCCTCGAGCGCACCGACCGCAAGGTATGGGCATTCCTCGGCGACGGCGAGACGGACGAGCCCGAGGCGCTCGGCGCGATCAGCCTCGCGGCGCGCGAGCACCTCGACAACCTGATCTTCGTCGTGAACTGCAACCTGCAGCGCCTCGACGGCCCGGTGCGCGGCAACGGCCAGATCATCCAGGAGCTGGAGGCCGTCTTCCGAGGCGTCGGCTGGAACGTCATCAAAGTGCTCTGGGGGAGCGAGTGGGACGCCCTCCTCGCGCGCGACGGCGAAGGCCTGCTCACCCGCCGCATGGGGGAGGTTGTCGACGGCGAGTACCAGAAGTACTCGGTCGCCGGCGGGGCGTACATCCGCGAACGCTTCTGGGGCGCCGACGCGCGCCTGAAGCACATGGTGGACCACCTCTCGGACGACGAGCTGTGGCGGATGCGCCTCGGCGGGCACGACCCTGAGAAGGTCTACGCGGCCTACAACGCCGCGGTGCGGCACAGGGGCGCGCCGACGGTCATCCTCGCGCGCACCATCAAAGGCTACGGCCTGGGTGAGGCGGGCGAGGGCAAGAACATCACCCACCAGCAGAAGGCGCTCAACGAGCAGGAGCTGATGGCTTTCCGCGACCGCCTCTCGATCCCGCTTTCCGACGACGAGGTCATCGGCGCCCCGCTCTACCGGCCAGCCGAGGACTCCATCGAGATCGAGTACATGCACGAGCGGCGCCGCGCCCTCGGCGGCCCAGTACCGCGGCGGCGCATCGCAAGGAGCGACCTGCAGCCACCGGCCCCGGAGCTGTGGGACGAGTTCCGCACCGGGTCCGACGGCCGCGAGGCGTCCACGACGATGGTGTTCGTGCGCATCCTGACGAAGCTGTTGCGCGACGCGAACCTCGGGAAGCGAGTCGTGCCCATCGTCCCGGACGAGGCGCGCACATTCGGCATGGAGCCGATGTTCCGCGAGTTCGGCATCTACGCCTCGATGGGCCAGCTCTACGAGCCGGTCGACGCGCAGAACCTGCTCTTCTACAAGGAATCAAAGGACGGCCAGATCCTCGAAGAGGGGATCACCGAGGCCGGCGGCGTCAGCTCGCTCTTCTCCGCCGGCACGGCGCTCGCCTCGTACGGCCGGGCGATGCTGCCGTTCTTCATCTACTACTCGATGTTCGGTTTGCAGCGAGTGGGCGACTTCGTGTGGGCGGCCGGCGATGCGCGGGCACGGGGCTTCCTCATCGGCGGCACCTCCGGGCGCACGACGCTGCCCGGCGAGGGCCTGCAGCACCAGGACGGCCACAGCCACGTCCTCGCCTCGACCATCCCCAACCTCGTGAGCTACGACCCTGCGTACGCCTACGAGCTGGCCGAGATCGTGCGCGAGGGCATCGAGCGCATGCACGTCCGCAACGAGGACGTGATGTACTACATCACCGTCGGGAACGAGCCCTACGCCCAGGCCCCGATGCCCGAGGGCGACGAGGTGCGCGACGGCATCATCCGCGGCATGTACCGCTTCCGGACCGCCGATGAGGCGGCCGGGCGGCCCGTCGCCCGCCTGCTCGCGGGCGGCGCCATCCTGAACGAGGCCGTGCGCGCACAGGGCCTGCTCGCGGAGTTTGGAGTCGCGGCCGAGGTCTGGTCGGTCACCTCCTGGACGGAGCTGCGACGCGAGGCGCTCGAGGTGGAGCGTTGGAACGTGCTGCACCCCGACCAGCCGCCGCGCATCCCGTACATCACAAGCTGCCTCGATGGTGGCGCGGGCGTCGTGGTCGCGGCGTCCGACTACATGAAGGCGCTCCCGGACGGGCTCGCGAAGTGGATCCCCGCGCCGCTCGTCTCGCTGGGCACAGACGGCTTCGGCCGCAGCGCCACACGCTCGGAGCTGCGAGACTTCTTCGAGGTCGATGCCGGGCACATCGCGCATGCGGCGCTCTCCGCGCTGGCGCGCCAAGAAGCGGTGCCACAGTCGCTCGCCCACGAGGCGGCGGCGCGGCTGCGCATCGATGCGGAGCGGCCTGACCCGGCGCACCGCTGAGGGCGAAGACGAAAGGCGCGGCATGAGCCAGGACTTCACACTGCCCGACCTCGGCGAAGGCATCGCCGAGGCCGACATCCTCACGGTGCTCGTCCACGAGGGCGACACGATCGCCGTCGACCAGCCGCTCGTCACGATCGAGACGGAGAAGGCGACCATCGACGTGCCCTCGGGCGTCGCGGGCCGCGTCACGAAGGTGCACGTCGCGCCCGGCCAGACCGTGCGCCCGGGCCAGCCGCTCATCACCTTCGAGGACGCCTCGATCGCCCCGACACCCGCTCCTGCTTCGGCTGCGCCACCTCCTGAGCCACCACGCAACGAGGCGCCGGCCCCGCCCTCCCCCGCACCGACGCCGGAGCCCGCTGAAGCGCCGGTGCCGACCAGGCCACAGCCCGAGGTGGCGCCCGTCGAGGCGACAACCGCGGAGCTGGCGCTCGAGCGGCCGCCCGGCGAGGCCGCGGCAGCTCCGCCACCGCCCCCTGCGGCCTCGGAACCGCCCGCCCCGCCTCGCGAGACGGCCCCGCCTGCGGCTCCGGTCGAGGCCGCGACGGCGGATGGCGTACCCGTCTTCGCGGCGCCCTCGGTCCGCCAGTTCGCGCGGCAGATCGGCGTCGACATCCGCCAGGTGCGCGGCTCCGGCCCAGGTGGCCGGATCGACGAGGAGGACGTGAAACGCCACGCGCGCTCGCGGCCGGCGGCCGAGGAGCCCTCGACGGCAGCCGCCCCTGCCTCGGCGGCGCCGCCGATCGCGGGGCAAGCGGCCGGCCATCAGGCGCCGCCGCTGCCTGACTTCTCGCAGTTCGGCCCGGTCGACCGCGAGCCGCTGTCGCGCTTCCGGCGCACGGTGGCGCGCAACATGACCACCTCGTGGGAGCAGATCCCATACGTGACGCTCTTCCAGACCACCGACATCACCGAGCTCGAGGACATGCGCCGGCGCTACCGCGAGCGAGCACGCGAGGCGGGCGGCAACCTCACGATCTCGGTCGTGCTGCTCAAGATCGTGGCCGCCGCCCTCAAGGCGAACCCGCATTTCAACTCGAGCCTCGATGTCGAGACCAACGAGTTGATCCTCAAGCGGTACTACGACATCGGCATGGCGGTCGATACCGAGCGCGGCCTCGCCGTGCCGGTGATCCGCGGCGTCGACGACAAGAACATCATCGAGCTCGCCGTCGAAATGGCAGGCATCGCCGAGCGCGCCCGCGAGAACAAGCTCACCCTCGAGGAGATGCGGGGAGCGACGTTTACGATCTCGAACCTCGGGAGCCTCGGGACCGGGCACTTCACCCCGCTCGTGAACTGGCCGGAGGTTGCCATCCTCGGCGTGGGACGCGCAGAGCAGACTCCCGTGTGGACGGACGGACAGTGGCAGCCGAGGCTCCAGCTGCCGCTTTCGCTGTCGATCGACCACCGCGTGATCGACGGCGCGGACGGCGCGCGCTTCCTCAACTGGATCGCCGATGCTATCCGCGAGCCGCTGATCGTCGCGATGGAAGGCTGAGCCGTGACCACTTCCCCCGTGACAGCCCCCGAGGATCGACCGCGTGTCGTCGTGCTCGGGGCGGGACCGGGCGGCTATGCCGCCGCCTTCCACGCCGCCGACCTCGGGATGGAGGTCACTCTCGTAGACGACGCGCCGCAGCCGGGCGGCGTCTGCCTGTACCGCGGCTGCATCCCCTCGAAGGCGCTGCTGCACGTCGCGGGCCTGATCCACGAGTCGCACGCCGCGAGCGAATGGGGCGTCAGCTTCGGAGAGCCGAAGCTCGACCTCCCGAAACTGCGGGAGTGGAAGCAGGGCGTGGTCGACAAGCTCACGCGCGGGCTCGGTCAGATCGCGCGGGGACGCCGTGTCACCTACATGCAGGGACGTGGCTACTTCGAGGGCCCCAACCGTCTGCGGGTGCGCAGCGACGGCGAGATCAGCGAGGTCGAGTTCGACTACGCGATTGTGGCGACAGGCTCCCTGAGCGCGATCCCGCAGGTGTTGCGCCTCGACTCGCCCCGGGTCATGGACTCGGAAGCCGCACTCGAGCTCGAGGAAGTGCCGGAGACGCTGCTCATCGTGGGCGGCGGCTACATCGGCCTCGAACTGGGCACTGTGTACTCCGCGCTCGGCTCACAGGTCACCGTCGTCGAGATGACGAACGGATTGCTGCCTGGCGCCGACCGCGACCTCGTTGAGCCGCTGCAGCGGCGCCTGAAGCGTGAGTTCCGCGACATCTTCCTGAACACACGCGTCTCAGCCCTCGAGGAAGTCGAGGGCGCGATCCGCGCGACGTTCATGGGCGAGGGCGAGCCGGACAACCACGACTTCGGCCGGGTATTGATCGCGGTCGGGCGGACGCCCAACACACAGCGGCTCGGCCTCGAGAACACACAGGTGCGGCTGAACGAGCGTGGCTTCATCCGCGTCGACGGCGCGCGACGCACCGATGAGCCCTCGATCTTCGCGATCGGCGACGTCACTGGCGAGCCGATGCTGGCCCACAAAGCAACGCACGAGGGACACGTGGCTGCCGAGGCGATCGCGGGCCTGCCCGTCGCCTTCGAGCCCGCCGCCATCCCCGCCGTCGTCTTCACCGACCCCGAGGTCGCCTGGTGCGGCCTGACGGAGGCGCAGGCACTCGACCGCGGCATCGACGTCGCCGTCTCGCGCTTCCCGTGGGCCGCCTCGGGGCGCGCCAC
>JAIBBD010000121.1 GCA_019694855.1 Dehalococcoidia bacterium | reverse complement strand
CGCCCAGCTCGTTCACGATGTTCTGGATGCGCGACCCGCGCACGCCCACGCACGCCCCGATCGGGTCGATGCCGTGCTGCCGCGAGATCACCGCCACCTTGGAGCGGTACCCCGGCTCCCTCGCCACTCCCATGATCTCGACCAGCCCGCGCGCCACCTCCGGCACCTCGAGCTCGAACAGCCGCCGCAGCAGGTCCGGGTGCGACCGCGACACGACTACCTGCGGGCCCTTCGAGGCGCGATATACCTCTTTCACGTACACCCGCAGCCGCTGCCCCACGCGGTAGTGCTCCGCGCGCACCTGCTCCGACGCCGGCAGTACCGCCTCGGACCGTCCGAGGTCGATGATCACCTGCCGCCGCCCGGGCTCGACGCGCAACACGGTGCCCGAGACCAGCTCGCCTTCCTTGCTGGTGAATTCGTCGTAGACGACCTCGCGCTCCGCCTCGCGCAGTCGCTGCAGCACCACCTGCTTTGCCGTCTGCGCGGCGATGCGGCCAGTCTGCGCGGTCTGCTCGAGGGGTTCGCGAATGGTCTCGCCGAGCTGCGCGTTCGGGAACCCCATCTCGCGCGCCCGTTCCGGCGACACCTGGATCTCGTCGTCCTCGATCTCATCGTCGGGCATCACGAGGTAGCGGCGCCACGCCGCGATGTCCCCGTCCTGGACATCGATCTTGACCTCGATGTCCGCGTACTGCAGCTCGTCCTTCTTGAACGCGGACGCCATGGCTGCCTCGACCGCCTCGAACACCGTCCGGCTGTCGAGGTTCTTCTCCGCCGACAGCTGTGCGATCGCGATGATGAAGTCGTTCTTCATAAGCCCCTATCCCGGACCGCCCGACGCATCAGGCCCGTCCCACCTGCCTCCCACACCGCCGCTTGCGAAAAAAAACGTGGGCCGCGCGGCCCACGTCTCACGATGGAGGCGTTTGTCTCCACGAATAATAGCACGAGGAGAGACGCGGCCTCAATGTGATACTGCTGCCATCCGCATCGCCGAGTCGGTCCCTGAGCAATGGAACTGACCTTGCGCCGCATGTTCATCGTCGGAGCCGCGGCGCTGTTCGCCTCGGTCACCGCGATCTGGCTCGTCACCACCTTCACACGCGGCTCCGCCGACCCGCCCATCCGCGCGCTCGGCGACTTCGAGACGTTCGCGCGCATCATTCAGGACCCGAATCACGATCGGTATTTCGCGAGCGTCCTCGAGGTCGAGACGGTCGTCCCGTTCCCCATCCTGCTCCCGTCGGCCGTTGAGCCGGAGTCGACCATGGTCACGGCCTACCTTCGCCCGCCGTGGCGTCGTGACATCGACGCCGACCAGTCGACCTACCTCGCCATCGAGCTCCGCACGGCGACAAGCTCGCTGCTGTACGTGCAGTACGCCGGCCGCATGGGGGTGATGGACCTCTTCCGCGAGACCGGCGGCATCTACCGGCCGAGCAGCTTCGAGCCCACGAGGACGGCGACGCTTCTCCTCGCGAGCGGCGCCGCGACCCTGACCGAGCTGCCTGCACGCCTCGACGAGCCCGTCCTCGTGCTGCAGTGGTCGCTGTGCGGCCATGAGCTCGCGCTCGCCGGCCTCGCGAGCGAGTACCCCGAGGCCGAGCTCACCCGCATCGCCGAGTCGGTCCCCGAGCGATGCGACTGACTTCCAGCGTATGCTGGCGGCATTAGCCGTTAGTGGTATGGGACCGCCCGTATGTCACGTTGGACAGCCATCGCCGCATTCCTCGCCGTTCTGCTTGCCGCCTGCTCGGACGACCCGTCGTCCGAGAGCACCTCGACCCCGGCCGCCGGACCGACAACCGCGACGACGGTCACCGCCACTGCAGCGGCCACCGCGACCGCTTCGCGCGCCGCCGCAACCTCGGCCCGTGTCTATCGAGGCTACCCGGTGAAAGAGATGTCCATTCTCAACGACAGCGGCGAGCGAGCCGCCGCAAGCGTCGCGGAGGTAGAAGCAGCCGCACCCTGGCCGATCGCCTTTCCTGCCTACGTGCCGGGGCAATTCAACGTCGTCGACACGCTCTCAGCGTGGCGCGTTCAGAAATCAGCGGAAGGCTGGACGGGGCGTACGCTCGTGTCGTTGACCGCGGCGACTTCGGGCGCCTCGTTCTCCGTAATGGTGATCGACACACTCGTCCCGATCCAGGGCACGCAGCAACCGATCACCCTCAATGGACGACCCGCGACCTACTCGAGGCTCACCGGAGGGAACGGTACCCCGATCGCCATCACCTGGCAGATGTGCGGCCGGACCTACAACGTCGCAGCGCTCGAGGAGACCGTGAACCAGTCCGAACTCCTGCGCATTGCCGAATCCGTTCCGGAGCGATGCAGCTGACGAGACACGCCACGCCGAACGAGGTGCCGCTAATGCGCGTACGGTCGCTCCTCTGGCTGACCTTCGTGACGCTCGCGTACCTCGCGGCCCTCCCATGGCTCGGGTCGCTGGACATCAGCGGACGCGTAAGGGCTGCACTCGGCGCGACCCTTACGGTGCTTGTCGGGGCGATCTCGGGGTCGTGGTCGGTGGCAACGTTCCCCGCCGCGGTGCTCCTTGTGTTTGCAGTCCCCGCGATCTTGTTCCGCCCCGAGGTGAACTACCGCGACGAGGGTGGCGTCGCCTCCCAGATCGCGATGTCCATCCTGGTGTTCCTGATCGTCTTCGTCCTGACGATGGCCGGCTGCAGCGCCGCCGCGACCATCCGCCAGATGTACTCCGAGGTCGCCGATCGGCGGCGGAGCGCCTGAAGAGGAACCCCGCATGACCTTGAACCCCGAAGAGCCGCGTAAGCCCGACGAACACGACCTGCTCCCCGCGCAGCAGATGCAGTACTACGACCAGTACCGTTCCCACGACCGCTGGGACCGCGTGCTGCGCTTCTTCCTGCGCATCGGCGAGTCGCTGGGCAGCAAGAACCGTTGGCCATGAGCCCAGCCGATCCGAGCGTCCCCGATGGCCGCACCTTCACATCCACTCTGCTGCTCATCGTCGGCCCGGCCGCTGCCGCACTCGGCTGGCTCGCCTTCAACGACGTCGGCGCCGCCACGGTGCTCACGGGCTGGGGCGCGACCGTGATCGGCGCCCTCCTTCGTCCCTCGTGGCGCCGAGCTGCGTTGGCCGGCGTCGGGCTGCTCGTCGGCTGCTGGCCATTCGTCGTGGCGGGCCTCTTCGGCTCGTGAGCTACATCCGCCGCCCGTAGCGGCGGTCGGTGAGTACCCGCGCCCCGCGCGCGAGCGGCTGCAGCGTAGCGACGAACGGCCCCGTCGAGTGCACGATGCCGTCGTACGTCTTCTCGCCTCGCACCAGCCCGCCCATCGCGCGCCACACCCGGTCCGAGTGCC
>JAIBBD010000120.1 GCA_019694855.1 Dehalococcoidia bacterium | reverse complement strand
CGGCCCATCGGCTTGAGGTCGCGGCTCTGGAGGTACACCTCGTCGCCATCGAAGTAGACGAGCGTGCGGAAGCCGTCCCACTTCGGCTCGTACAGCCAGCCCCCGCCGCCATCGGGGATGGCGTCCGCGTTCTTCGCGAGCATCGGCTCGAGGGGCGGCTGGAAGGCGAGCGGGGTCACGAGGCGCCTCGCGAAGCCGGGGCCGGGGTGGCCTCGTGGGAGCGCGCCCAGGCCAGCAGATCTTCGGCGGGCCAGGTGGTGACGATGCGTTCGGCAGGCACGCCCACCTCGACGGCGCGGTCGGCGCCCCCGATCTTCCAGGCGAGCTGGCCAGGCGCGTGCGCGTCGCTGTCCAGGGAAAAGAGGCAGCCCGCCTCGAGCGCCTGAGCCATGAGGCGGCGCGGCGGGTCGAGACGTGGCGGAAGTGAGTTGATCTCGACGGCCTTGCCGTAGCGGGCGCAGGCGGAGAACACCTCGGCGGCATCGAACTCCGACTCGGGGCGGTCACGGCGGCCGGCACGCATGCGGCCCGTGCAATGGCCGAGCACGTCGAGGTGCGGGTTGGCGATGGCGGCGAGCATGCGCGCGGTCATCGGATCACGCTCCATTCGCAGGAGACTGTGCACGCTGCCGACGACCACGTCGAGGCGGCTCAGTAGCTCGTCCTCCTGGTCGAGCGCGCCGTCCGTGAGGATGTCGACCTCGATGCCGGTGAGGATGCGAAAGGGGGCGAGCTCCTCATTCAGGCGGGCGACGACCTCGAGCTGCTCGCGCAGGCGGTCCGGCGAGAGGCCACGGGCGACGCGCAACGAGGGCGAGTGGTCGGTCAGCACGACGTACTCGTGGCCGAGATCGACGGCGGCCTCCGCCATGTCGCGAATGCTCGCGCCACCGTCGGACCAGTTCGAATGGACGTGGCAGTCGCCTCGAAGGGCGGTGAAGAGGCCATCGCCGGGGCGCTTCGGGGCCTCGGCATGCTCGCGTTCGAGGCGGTCGAGGTAGGCGGGGACCTGGCCCGCCAGCGCTTCGAGGACGACTCGCTCGGTGGAGCCGCCGAGGCCGGGCAGCTCGCGGAGCGTCCCCGCCTCGGCGCGCGCGCGCAGATCCTCGTACGCGAGTTCCGCGACGGCATCAGCGGCGCGCCGGAACGCGGACGCGCGGTACGAGGACTCGCCCGCGTACTCGAGCAGGTAGGCAATGCGGCGCAGCGCGGCGATGGGGCCAGGCGGCCTCGGCGGGATGGTCATGCCAACATTGTCGCCCACGCTCCTCACATCGAACGCGGAGTCGCTACCCTCGTGGGATGGGCTGGCAAGACCACCTCAACGGCGACCCGCTCCCGTGGCTGCTCGATCACTCGAATCCGGCGGTGCGTGCCGCCACGCTGCAGCGGCTCCTCGATGCCGCGTTCGACGATCCCGAAGTCGTGCGGGCGCGCCGGGAGGCGATGCACGTCGACCCGATCGCCTCGATCCTGGCGGCGCAACAGCCGGACGGATGGTGGGAGAAGCCGGGGCCGGGCTACAGCCCGAAGTACCGCAGCACGGTGTGGCAGCTCATCTTCCTCGAACAGTTGGGCGCGGACCCATCGCATCCACAGGTGCGACGCGCATGCGAGTACGTCATGCGGTGGGCGCCGACGCCGAGCGGTGGTTTCGCCTCGAGCGGCGTGGGACAGGAGCGCAATCCGCCGCCCTCACGCGTCATCCACTGCCTGAACGGCAACCTGCTGCACGCGTTGATCGCGTTCGGGCACCTCGAGGCCCCCGCCGTGCAGGCCGGCGTGCACTGGGCGGCGCGGTCGATCCTCGGGACGGACGAGGTGACGTACTACCGGTCGGGAACGAGCGGCCCTGGCTTCGCGTGCGTCGCGAATGACGGGCTGCCGTGCGCGTGGGGCGCGATCAAAGAACTGGGAGCCCTGGCGCTCATCCCCCAGAAACAACGCTCAACCCGGGTGGGCCAGGCCATCGAGGCGGGAGTGGAATTCCTGCTCTCGCGCGACCCGGCGGCCGCCGACTACCCGATGGGTTACGGCAACACAAAGCCGGCCGCGTCCTGGTTCAGATTCGGCTTTCCTTCGGCGTACGTCGCCGACGTGCTGCAGAACCTCGAGGTGCTGGCCGCGCTTGGGCACGCCCGCGACGCGCGCCTCGACCACGCGTACGAGCTAGTGCTGTCCGGGCAGGACGACGACGGGCGCTGGCGGAACCGGTACGCCTACAACGGGCGGACGACCGTCGACATCGAGCGGCAGGGTGAGCCGTCGAAGTGGGTCACGCTCCGCGCGTGCGCCGTGCTGAAAGCACGTTACGGCTAGTTCGTCAGCGAGGTTGGCGCGGGCTGGCCGAACGGGATGGCCGCCAGCTCACGAGCCGCCTCGGAGACGCCGTTCTTGATGGCGTCCTCGATGACGCCCGCAACGACATCGATGTCCGACTCGTTGTTGTAGACGTGGAGTGTCAGACGGACGCAGTTCGTCTCGGCGACGGCGCGGCAGACCACGCGGCCCGCCAGCCAGAGCTGCGCAGAGACCTCGGACGGCGGGATGCCCTCGACGGCGAAGGCGAAGAGGCCGCTGCGGGTGGCGTCCGAGGTGGGACTCGTGACGGTGACGCCGGGGATGCCGCCGATGCGGCGCTCGGCGGCGACGTTCAGCTCGCGGACGCGATCCCAGACGGCCTGCGGCCCCGACTCGAGGTACTGCTCGACGGCGGCGATGCCGCCCGCGAGGAGGACGCCGGAGACGGTCGTCAGCTCGAACTTCTCGATCGAGTTGCGCTCGGGCTCGAAGCCACCGGCGAAGTCGAACTGCCTGGCGCCGTGGAAGCTGATGGCGGCGGGCTCGACGTCGGCGATGCGGTCGCGGCGGATGTAGAGCGCGCCGAGGCCGCCCGGGCCGCAGAGCCACTTGTGCATCGGGAAGGCGTGGGCGTCGACCCCGCTCGCGTGCATGTCGAGCGGCTCGTGGCCGGCGGTCTGTGCGCCGTCGATGAGCACAAAGGCGTTCGGGTTCTGCTGGTGGGCCAGCGCGGCGATCTCGGCCTCGGGCAGGCGCTGGCCGGTGGAGTAACTGACTCCGGAGATGAGGACGAGGCGGGTGCGGGCATCGAGGGCGCGCCCGAAGGCCTCGAGCACGGTGCCCGGAGAGTCCTCGGCGGCCACAGGCACGATGTGCACCTCGGCGCCGCGGCGCTCGCGGAGGGCGTAGACGGGGACGAGCCCCGAGGCGTGCTCGACGCCCGAGGTGACGACGCCGTCGCCCGCCTCGACGGTCAGGCCGGCGGTGACCATGTTCATGCCGTGGGTGGTGTTGTCGGTGATGGCGATCTCGTCGGGGTCGGCGCCGAAGGCCTGCGCCAT
>JAIBBD010000043.1 GCA_019694855.1 Dehalococcoidia bacterium | reverse complement strand
GGCGGTTTGGCCTTACCGCGTGCTGCTCGACTCGCCGAGGTGTGAACGCAGGAAATATGCCTGCAGATCCACCTCGCGCTGTGCCTCGATCAGCAGGTCCTGGGTTGTCAGGTCCTCCGCCTCGTCCGCCTCGCGGATCCCGTCCGTGAGCGTCCGGCTGTACTGCTCAAACCGCTCGAGGAGCGACGTCACCGCGTCATGCCACCACAGCTCCCCGCGCCCGATCTCCTCCAGCGGCGACTCCGCGGCGGCGGCCCGGACCGTGCCCTTCGCGACCCCCTGCAGCGCGCGCACGCGCTCCGCATACAGATCCACGTGCGCTAGCACGATCGCGGCTTGTTCGTCGAACAGGTGATGGAGCGCGATGAAGTTCGGCCCCACGGTGTTCCAGTGCGCCTGCTTCAACTGGCTGCGCAGGTCGCTCGACAGCGCCACGAGGCGGTTCAGCGTCCCGACCATGGCCCCCTCGCGATCGAGCATCGCTCCCGCCGTCCGCGACCCGCGGTCAGTTTCACTCTTCGTCGTCATCGTCACCCCTTCTGTGGGGACTTGCTCACAAGCCCCGAAGACCGAGGGACGCCCCGCCGGCGCCCCCTCGGTCCATTGTCAGCCTCTGACCAACCCGTTCAGAGCCGAAGAGGGGCGCGTCGCAGCAACTGACACGCAGCAGCAATGCCTCATCGTGCCCACGCCACGGCGCGGCCACGTTTCGCACCTGACACTCGTTGTGAGGACAGGGTTCGGGTCCCTGGGGGGGGCCGAGGTATTCGTCCTTTCATATCCCCAAATGCTCGGCAGAACGGAGACACGTGTGCCCCAGTCGGACGGCGCCGACCCCATCGAACTCCTCAAACAGGACCACCAGAAGGTGAAGCAGCTCTTCGACGAGTTCGAGCAGACGAACAACAGGCGCTCGCAGCAACGCATCATCCGCCAAGCTCTTCTCGAGCTCGATGTTCACGCGGGCATCGAAGAAGAGATCTTCTACCCTGCTTATCAGGAGGCCGCCCAGGAGTCCGAGGAGGAAGACATCGTCCTCGAGGCAGAGGAAGAGCACCACGTCGTGCACCTGCTCATCGGCGAGCTGCGCGACATGCCCGAGGTCGACGAACGGACCGCTGCCAAGTTCACCGTCCTCGCCGAGAACGTCCGCCACCACATCGACGAGGAAGAAAAAGAGATGCTGCCAGCCGCGAAGCGGCTGCTGGGCAATAACCGCCTGCAGGAACTCGGCGTCGAGATGGCGCGTCGCAAGCGCGAGCTCACAAGGGAACTGAAGCAGGCGGCGGCTTCAACCGCGATGTGAACCCGGCACGTACGGCGTCATGAGGTCAGTGCGGGCTCGTCCGCCCGGCCGGAGGACGAGGCGGTTCCGCCGCCCCGTGCCTCCGCTCGTTCGGCGAGCTTCCCCGCCAGTCGCCGAAACACCGGCCCGTGCACTGGCAGCAGCGTGAGCCAGTACAGCAGGCCCCACACTCCCGCGGGGTGGAAGTACGCCGTCGCCGCGATCGTGGACGCTGACTCCGAGGCGCCCGGCAGCACTTCGAGTTCCAGCACGGCCGCCCCCGGCACCTTCATCTCCGCCAGCAGCGTCAGCCGGCGCCCCGGCTCAATCGCGACCACCCGCCACCAGTCGATGGCGTCACCAACCCGTGCCTCCGAGGGGTGCCGCCGACCTCTGCGAAAGCCGACCCCGCCCACCAGACGGTCGAGGGTCGCGCGCACGCGCCACAGCGCCTCGTATGCTGGCCAGCCATTCTGCCCGCCGACCGACACGATCTCTTGCCACGCGGCCTCAGGGGAGGCATGGCAGGGGGCCGTTCCCCCGGCGCGCTTCGAGTAGAACGACACGTCCGGTCGCCCGGCGCGAAAGACGAACGCGCCTTCTTGCCACCGCGCCGGCACTGTCCCGCGGCGTTCGTCCGCCAGCGCCTGCTCGATCGCCTCGCGGTAGCCGTGTAGCCGCATCGGGATCAGCGCGCGGATGGCGGCATCATCCGCCAGTAGGTCGTGTTTCAGCCCGTCGATGAGCGGCCGCGCGACGTTCGCGGGCACCGCCGTCACCAGGTCCAGCCAGTACGAGGAGATCCGAGGGCTCAGCACCGGTACGGGTAGGATCGTCACCCGCCGTCCGACCACCTCCGCGAAGCCGCGGATCATCCCCTCGTAGGTCAGCACGTCCGGCCCCGCGACGTCGTAAGTTTCGCCGGCGGTCTGTGGCTCCGCCAGCACCCCCACGAGGTAGGCCAGCAGGTCCTCGAGCGCGATCGGCTGCGTGCGCGACCGCACCCAGCGCGGCGTCGTCATCACACGCAGGTGAAAGCTCAGGTCGCGAATCACCTCGAACGCGGCGCTGCCGGCGCCCACGATGATGCCCGCCCGCAGTTCCGTGACGGGGATCGGCCCGTCACGCAGGATCTCGCCCGTTTCACCGCGCGACTCGAGGTGCTCCGAGCGCTCTCCGCTCGGCTGCAGTCCACCGAGGTAGACGATGCGCTCCACCCCCGTCCGCTCCGCGGCCCGGCGGAAGTTCCGCGCTGCCTGCCGGTCGCGCGACGCGAAGTCTCGACCGGACGCCATCGAATGCACCAGGTAGTAGGCGACCTCGATGTCCCGCAATGCCTCGTCGAGCGAGCCCGGCTCGAGTGCGTCGGCCGAGACGCACTCAACGTCCCGCCATCCACGGTCCGACAGCGCGGCGCCGCTCCGTGATGCCGCTCGCACCACATGCCCGGCGGCCACGAGCCGCGGCACGAGATGGCTCCCGATATACCCGCTTGCGCCGAAGACGAGTACCCGCACGCGCTCGTTCTCCTTCATGCCGGGAGCGTCCCGGTATGCTCGGACACCCCTCGAGGCTAACTCTCCGGCGGGAGCGAGGCCTCGAACCGCGGCAACAGCGACCGTATCACCGCTTGATCACGGTCGAGGCTGCTCTCGGAGATCCCGGAGCGCATCTCGGCCGCCTGCAGGGCGCTGAACCGCAGCCACTGTGCATCCGTCATGAATTCCACGGCTGCCAGCAGTCGGTCGCCCGACCCGCGGATCGCCACCCAGTGTTCGAGGTCCGGCTGCCATCGTCGCAATGCCTCGACGTAGCGCGCTCGGGCGTCGCGAGTCTCGTCTGCCCCTACCTCACCGCTGGTCCACCGCTCGAGGAGGCTGCGCAACCTTGAGGACAGAGGGCTGAACTCGCGTTCACTCGCCTGCCGAAGGGCGATCTCCTGCTCGTAGTCGTCGAGGAACGCGGCAATCGCTCGTTCACTCGGCGCTTCGGACCACGCGTCGTCCACCGTGTTCCTCAGCGCTACGCGGCGAGGCGCACGGCCTCAGCCGGCGTGACGTCGATCGCGCAGCGCCAACCGCACTGCACACAGCACAGGTCTTCACCGTCGAACATCACGCGTCCTCGCGCACACCGCCGGCACTGCGTCACGCTCGAAATCATCTTGGTCATCGGTAGCCTCCGTCGTGAAGTCGGTATGTTGTGCATCTCTTTGCCAACCACAGCTCGAAGATATACCGAAGTGACCAATGTAGTCAATCGAGTTGACCAAGACATGATCAAAGAGTGCTGAGGACGTGCTCCGAGCCGATCGGTCGAGCCACGTTCCTCCCTGTCGCTCCCGGGAGAGTCGACCGACGCGAGCAGCGCGCGTTAGACACGAAGAAGCCCGCCGGTCCGGCGGGCTTCTTCGTGTCTGGCCCCGCTTGAGGGTTACTCGACCGTGAACGCCACGTGCATGCCCTGCCCGTAGTGCGCCGGGATGTTGCAGAGGAGCACGTACTTGCCAGCGGTCAGGTTGAAGCTCTTGTCCTCTTCCTTACCAGCGGCGATGTTCGCCGTGCGGCCCACCGGCGGGACCTGCTTCTCGTCCACGGCACCGTTGGTGACGGGCAGCTTGTCCTGCGCCGTGTCCGTCTTGATCACGACGAACTCATGCGGGGCGGCCCCCTTGTTCGTGACCTCGAACTTCACGTCCCCGGCCTTGGCGCTGGTCGCCGCGGGCTTCACCGCCCACTCGCTCAACTCGACCTTGATGCTGCCGCCGGAGCTGCTCGACGCGCTGCTGCTACTGCTGCCGCTTTCCTTCTTGTCGTCGCTCCCGCCGCAGGCAACGAGTGCGGCCATTGCGCCCACCGCTACCACCAGGAGCGCCACCCGCGCCATCCGCTTCCGCATGTCTAGTTCCCCTCCCTGAATCGGCGGCCCACCACGGGCCGCGCTGAATGACCCACCGCATCGTGACGCAGGGGCTCGTGTGCCCTAGGGGCGATAGTCCCACACATATGTGACTTTCGTCACTAGCGACTGGGACTTCGCCCCGCGAGATTCAAGAGCGCTTGGCTTCCCGAAAGCGAGGGGCTGTACATGCGTCGTGACTTCACTCTGTTCACCATTGTCTGGGCCCTCGTGACGGCCGCGAGCCTGGCCGTCGCCTACTTCATCCTCCGTGACATGTCGTTCCCGACACACGGCGCCGAGGAGGCCAGCGTCATCGACGACGCGTTCATGGCGTTGACCTACCTCGCCTGCCCCGTCTTCGGCATCGTGATCGCGGCAATGGTGGTCGCGCTGCTGAAGCACCGCTCCAGCGGCCCCAACAACGGCGATGGCGAGCGCATTCTCGGCACCGGCTCACTTCCGGTCGTCTGGTTCGGAGTCAGTAGCCTCCTCTGCGCGATCGTCATCATCTACCCCGGCCTGACCGGGCTGTTCGAGTTGCGCGACCACAAAGATCCCGACCTCCGCATCGTCGCCACCGCACAGATGTGGGCGTGGACCGTCGAATACCCGGACTCCAAGGTGAAGGTCTTCGGCGCGCAGGAGCTCGTCCTGCCGAAGGATGAGACCGTCGAGGTCGACATCACCTCGATCGACATCCTGCATTCCTTCTGGGTCCCCGCGTTCCGCCAGAAGATGGACGCGGTTCCCGGCCAGATCAACAAGATCTACATCACCCCCGACCGCGTCGGCGACCGTGAGTCGGATGCGGCCTACCGCCTGCAGTGCGCCGAGCTCTGCGGCCTGGGTCACGCCATCATGACCATGCCCGTCCGCGTCGTCGAAAAAGCCGAGTTCGATGCCTGGCTCAAGCAGCAGCAGAGCGTTACGGAGGCCAAGTAGCCATGACTCGAGTTGTGCGCGCACCTATCGTCGTCGGCCTCGTCCTCGCGATCATCGGCTTCGCCTTTGGCGCGGGTGTTCTCGGCGCCATTCGCACCGCCCGCGGACAATCCTTCTGGGAGATCGAAGTCGGCATGTCCGTCGGCTACGTCTTCGCGCTCATCGGCTGGCTCGCCGGCGTCGGCGGCTGGCAGCACTGGGGCCGCGAGTGGTTCGGCCTCGAGGCGAAGCCGTACACGCTCACCGGCTGGAAGCGCTACTTCGGCTTCAGCCCGGACCACAAGGTGATCGGCATCCAGTACGCCGTCACCTTCATCGTAGTCTTC
This sequence comes from Dehalococcoidia bacterium, assembly GCA_019694855.1. GTDB lineage: Bacteria > Chloroflexota > Dehalococcoidia > UBA2979 > UBA2979 > JAIBBD01. Next base: position 11,973 of record JAIBBD010000043.1, on the reverse strand, counting down.
CTGCTCTCCGGCCTCACCGCGATGCTCATCCGCGTCGAGCTCATGCGCGACGGGAAGCAGATCTTCACCCCTGACCAGTACAACGCCGCGATGGGCTTCCACGGCATCACCATGGTGGCCGTTGCAGTCGCTGTCCTCCTCGGCGGCTTCGGCAACTTCATCGTCCCGCTCATGATCGGCGCGCGCGACATGGCCTTCCCGAGGCTCAACGCGCTCACCTACTGGTTCGTCCCGCCGGTCGCGGTCCTGCTGATCATCGCCGTCCTCATGGGCGGCTGGGAGTCCGGCTGGACCGCCTACCCGCCGCTCTCGAGTCTCCACACGAAGCACGGGCAGGTGCTGTTCAACCTCGCCGTCATCACCTTCGGCTTGGTCTCGATCCTCGGTGGCATCAACTTCCTTGTGACCATCATCTACGAGCGCGCCCCGGGGATGACCTGGAGCCGTCTGCCGATCTTCGTCTGGGGCGCCTTCGCCGCTTCGCTCATCTCGTTCTTCTTCACGCAGGCCCTTGCGGCGGCGCTCCTCATGGTGCTGCTCGACCGTATCGCCGGCACCTCCTTCTTCCGCCAGGCGGAGGGCGGCAGCCCGGTTCTGTACGAGCACGTCTTCTGGTTCTACTCGCACCCCGCGGTCTACGTGATGGTGCTCCCAGGGTTTGGCGCGGCCCTCGAGATCCTCTCGCACCTGTCGCGTAAGCCACTCTTTGCCTACCGCTGGGTTGCCGGCGCGATGATCGGCATCGTGATGCTCTCCGGCATCGTCTGGGCGCACCACCTCTTCACGAGTGGTATGGCCCCCTACCTGCACGCGCCCTTCCTGGTGCTGACCGAGATGATCTCGATTCCCACCGGCCTCATCTTCCTCGGCGCTATCGGCACCATCTGGGCCGGCAAGCTCTGGCTCCAGACGCCGATGCTGTTCGCCCTCGCCTTCATCTTCAACTTCCTCATGGGCGGCGTGACCGGTATCTACCTCGCGGACGTACCCACCGACCTGCACCTGCAGGACACCTACTTCGTCGTCGCCCACTTCCACTACACCATCGTCGGCGGCGAGATCTTTGCCCTCTTCGCGGCCATCTACTTCTGGTTCCCGAAGTTCACCGGCCGCATGTACAACGAGACGCTCGGCAAGATTCACTTCTGGCTCATGTTCATCGGCTTCCAGCTGACCTTCATCCCCATGTTCCGCGTGGGCATCCAGGGCATGAACCGCCGTATCGCCGACTACCCGCACGAGTACGCTGGCTACAACACCTTCATCTCGCTCGCGGCCTTCCTCCTCGGCAGTTCGTTCCTGTTCTTCGTCTGGAACATGGCCAGTGCCTGGCTCAAGGGCCGCGTCGCCGAGCCGAACCCCTGGCGCGCGAGCACCCTCGAGTGGCAGGTCTCGTCACCGCCGCCCGAGCACAACTTCGATGAAATCCCCGTCATCACCGACACGCCGTACGGCTACGGCGGCGGGCCGGCTCACCACAGGCCGTTCGCTGGCGGCGCGCTGGCGACCGAGGAAGGGTAGGCACCTCTCGTGACAAGACAGGTTTCGAGCGCCAGCAGTCACCACGGTGGCTCCGAGGCAACCGACCAGAAGCGCGGCCTGACCGTCATCGCCATGCTCGCGGTCTTCACCCTCGTCGAGTACATCTTCGCCGTCGTCCTCGACGCGCCGGCCGCGCTCGTGGTCATCCTGGCCGCCATCGCCGTCGTCAAGGCCTGGCTCATCGTCATGTACTTCATGCACCTGCCGCTCGTCTGGCAGGGTGAGGAGGCCTAGCTAATGGCTGCGTTCACCGAAGCTGCCCACGCTGTCGCCCATGAGCCCCACGACGAGGTGAAGCATGTTCGCATGAACCGCCTCGGCCTTTGGCTCTTCTTCGCCTCGGACGGCTTGGTCTTCGCCCTGCTCCTCAGCGCGCGCTTCTACATGAACGGCACGGACACGGCGCCGGACGTGAAGCAGTGGCTCGGACTGATCATCACTTCCGTCCTCCTGATCAGCAGCTACACCGCCTACCGAGGTGAAACAGCGCTGCACCACGGCAACGTCGCCCATGGTCGCCTGATGCTCATGCTCACCATCCTCCTGGGCGTCGGCTTCTTCGCGGGCGTCGTCATGGAATGGTCCATCGCGGAGTTCACCGTTTCCGAGGGCTACGGCACCTCCTTCTTCTCGATGACCGGCATGCACGCCGCCCACGTGGCCTCGGGTGTGCTCCTGCTCTTCCTGGCCTGGCGCAAGGCGGGCAAGGGCTACTACGACGGCGGCGGCCTCAAGGCCTATGGCGTCTCCGGCGTCGTCATGTACTGGCACTTCGTCGATGTGGTCTGGGTGTTCTTCTACCCGGCGCTCTACCTCATCAAGTAACCCCTGGGGGTCGCGCCTCAGAACGGGCGGGAGCAATCCCGCCCGTTCGCTTTCCCCCGCGGCTCCGCCGGGGCGCCGCTCTGTCGAGGACACCACCGTCTCCCTGCGGTATCGTCGGCCCGGCACGCGCACGCACACGGAGGCATCCATGAAGCTCGGCATTCACCTCGCTAACTTCTCCTGGGTCGACGACATGTCCCAGTTCGCCGGCAAACTCGACGAGATCGTCGCGGACGCCGAGGGCGTCGGGTTCGACCGCCTCTCCGTCATGGATCACTATTTCCAGATTCCCGGCGTCGGCCCCTACGACGCCGAGATGTTCGAGGCCTACAACATCCTCGGCTACATCGCCGCGCGCACCAGCCGGCTCAAGCTCGGGGTCCTCGCCACCGGCGTCACCTATCGCAACCCCGGCTATCTCGTGAAGCAGGTGACCGGCCTCGATGTCCTCTCGGGCGGCCGTGCGTGGTTCGGCATCGGCGCCGCCTGGTACGAGCGTGAGCACCACGGCCTCGGCTTCAACTTCCCCGTCCTGAAGGAACGCTTCGAGCGCCTCGACGAGGTGTTGCAAATCGCCAACCAGATGTGGAGCGAGAACAACGGTGCCTTCCGAGGCAAGTACTACCAGCTCGAGGAGACGCTCTGCGTCCCCCAGCCGCTCCAGCAGCCACGACCGCCCATCCTCGTGGCCGGGAGCGGCGAGCAGAAGACGCTGCGCCTCGTCGCCCGTTACGGCGACGCCTGCAACGTCCGTGGAGACTCACCCGAGGAGGTCCAACGCCGCTTCGAGATCCTGGCCGGCCACTGCGAGGCCGAGCGTCGCAACTACGATGACATCCACCGCACGATCACGCTGCGCATGGATCCCGGCGCCTCCGGCGAGCGCGTCGACGAATTGGTGGACACCATCGGCCGTTTCGCCGAAGTCGGCGTGCAGACCTGCATCGGCACCGTGTCCAACGTGCACGAGCCCGGCGTCCTGAAGGCCATGGGCGACGTCATCGCGCAGGTCTCCGACCTGTAACGGCGTCCGCCTGATGGCGGCGACACACCATCGTGAATCGTCGCCGTCGCGCCCCCGCCGCTACACGCACTTTCCGAGGAATGCCGTCTTGGCCGGCAGCGACCCGCCGGGGAACGCCAGCAGGAAGGATGCGTTCACCGCGCCCACCGATGACCCCGGGATGAACGTCACGAACGTCCCGTTCATCGTGAAATAGAGCACCATCGTCGAGACCGGGCACCCCGTCGACGTCACGAGGTCGTCGATCGCCCCGCCTCGGAACACCGCAAGCCCGAACCCGCCTTCGGCGGGGATGGTGCCGCCGGTCAGCGCCTGCGCGGTCTCCGTCGCCGAAACCGTCGCGCCCGCCGTGGGCGTCGCGGTCGCGGTTGCCGTCGGCGTCCCGCCGCACACCAGGTCTTTCGAGGCGGGCGTCGCCACGAACTGCACGATCTGCACCTCGCCGCCCCCGAAGGCGCCGGTCGAGCACAGCTGCTGGGCGTGGGTCTGGTCCGTCCCACCCGCGACCCACAGCGGCAGCCCGGGGCTGTAGCTGCCCGCGATGATCGACCACTGGAAGGCTGTCGAGTAAATCCCCACCGTATAGTTCTGGGTCTTCAGGTAGTCGATGGCCGCGCCGAGCACCACGGCGTTCATCGCCTTATCGGCCGACCACGTGTTCTCCGTTTCCACGTCCAGCCACCACGTCGAGACGTCCACCACGCCCTGTGTCTTCGCGTACGCCACCGCGTCCTGCGCCGTCTTGTACCCGTAGTTGTAGGACTGGCAGCGCGTGTCGGTCGATGCACACGTCCCGGCGGGACCGGTGTCCCGCTGCCCGATCGTCGTCCCCGCGGGGTACTTCGTGTTGATATACAGCCCCGGCGGACGGCCGCTCGCGGACGCCCAGCTGTACTGAGCCCGCAGGCAGGGGTTCTGTGTGAACGCCCGCCCGCCCGTCACCCCTACCATCGCGAACGGGTACGGCTGCGCCGGCAACGCGCTGCCGCACTGGGGAAACGAGACGTCATATCCGATGCTGCCGGGAGGGTAGGGGCTGAGCGCCGTGGCCTTCGAGGTAACGAAGAGCAGCGCGGCGCACATCGCGAGAATCACGGCTGCGACGCGCATACGAGACCACCGCCAGGAACGGGGAGCGCCCCGAGTATCGCATCCTCGGGGCGCTCTCGCGATCCGGAAACGTGGGCCGAATCGGGACTTAGTGGCCGATCAGGTCAGGAATGAAGCTGCGGACGGTGTTGGAGGCGATAGCGAACCCGACGCCGACGAAGACACTCGCTCCCGAGGGATTCTCGATCGAGGTGTTAATCCCGATCACCTCGCCGGCGGCGTTGAACAGCGGGCCGCCCGAGTTGCCGGGGTTCACCGCCGCGTCCGTCTGAATCATCCCCTGCAGGCCGCCCGTGCCGGTCGGCGACTGCCGGTCGAGCCCGCTCACGATGCCCGAGGTCACCGTGTTGCTCAGCCCGAACGGGTTCCCGATCGCGAAGACCGGGTCGCCCACGCGCACGTGGCTCGTATCTGCGAACTTCGCGGGGGACAACACCTTGTCCGACACCGACACCTTCACGACGGCCAGGTCCTGGCTTTCGTCGCTTTTCGCAACCGTGCCCGGCACCACCGTCCCGTCTTTGAACGTCACCGTAATCTGCCGCGCGCCGTCGACCACGTGGTAGTTGGTCACGATGTTCCCCGCCTTATCGAGGACGACCCCCGTGCCGGTACCGCTCCCCTGGCGGAACCCGGTTCCCACCACGGTCCGGATCGTCACCACCGAGTTGGACACCTGGTCCACGAGGCCTGGCAACCCCTGCGCGTTCACGGTCGCGATCGCGATTGGACTCCCGGTTGCGCTCGCCTCGGTCGTGGCCGCCGAGGGCGCCGCGCTCCCGTCGCCTCCCCCGGCAAACGTCAGCGTCAGCGCCCCGCCCGCGAGCAACGAGACGACGACGACCACCGCAAACAACATTCCCTTGAATGAGCGACTTTGTGTCACCTTGGCGACCTTCCGCTACTGCTCATTCCATCCTCCAGCCCAGAGGTCAACGGCTCATCTCGCGGATGTAATGCGCCTGTGAACGGCCCCGCGAGGCGCCTCATTGCCTGTTTCCCTCGGGTGCCCCCGTCGTCGCATGCTGCCGCCCGGCGCGGTACGGTTCCACCGAAGACACGCCCTGACATCTCTCGGCTATCTGCCGAAGAACCGCCGCACCCGGTCCGTGAAGCTCCCACCGCCGCCGCGCCGCGCCGCATACCACGCCGCCTCCGCCGCTGGCGCCCGCTGCAGCCCCCGCCGGCGCTCCCGGATCACGTCGAGGACCGCTCGGTCCTCGTGCTCGTCCAGCCAGTACCCGTGCTCCTCGCACGTGTCGAGCTGCAGGTTGTACGCGCGGTAATTGAACGCCTGCATGGCTCGCCCGCACACCGGGCACGGCAGCTCCGAGGGGTGCTCGGCGTACTCGATCATGCCGCGCCGCACCTCTTCGTCGGCGACCGTTGCTTCGAGGCGTCCGAGTTCGTCCGGATCCAGCCAGGACCCGTGGCACGCCGCGCAGCGGTCCACCGGGATGCCGTGCATCCGCTCCTCCGCGAGCCGCGACCCGTCACGAGGGCAGTACAGTACGCGCGCTTCCATGCATCCAGTGTCCCACGAATCGCGCCGCGGTTCGCGGTGCGGTGCCAGCTCACAACGTGTAACGCAGTGCACCGCGGTGCACGCGGCCATCGGTTAGTATCTCGGCGTCTTCTGCCGGAGGTGTTTGATGCCAGACCCCACCCCCCGCCCCACCCGCCCCGCCGTCGTTCTCGCCGCCGCCGCCGAGTTCCGCCGCGCGCCTGCCCAGGCCAGCTCTGGGACCTCGCTGGCGCGAGGCGCCGCCGTTGAAATCCTTCGCCACGAGGCCGGTTGGTACGAGGTCGATAGCCATGTCGGTCGCGGCTGGGTCAGCGAACGCGCCCTCGGCGTCACCTCCCGTGAGCTGGTCGCCGACTACCTCTGGCAGCACGAGGATCTCCGCGCGGTCCCCCTCGATGCCCCGGCCGACCGCCGCCTCGGTGCGGGCGTCGGCGCTCTCTCAGCCGCCGTTGCCTCGGCGTGGAACGCCTACGGTGGCCTCCTCGATGCACTCTGTCGCGTCGTGGGTGTCGATCCAGCCGCGATTGCCGCCGTCATGCACACCGAGTCGGGCGGGCGCGGTATGGGCCCCGACGGCCGCATGATCATCCGCTTCGAGAACCACCTCTTCCGCCGCTATCTCGGCGACGAGCGCGCCAGCCTCTTCGACGCCCACTTCCGCTACGACCCCGCCACGGTCTGGCAGGGCCACCAGTTCTGCCGTGAAGGCGATGCCTGGCAGCCCTGCCACCAGAGTCAGGCCGGTGAGTGGGAGGTCCTCGAGTTCGCCCGCAGCCTCGATGAGACCGCCGCCCTCATGTCTATCTCGATGGGCGTCGCACAGATCATGGGCTTCAACCACACGCTGATCGGCTACGACAGCGTTCGCGAGATGTTCGACCGCTTCAGCACTGATATCCGCTTTCAAATTCTCGGCATGTTCGATTTCATCCGAGGTCATGGCGACTCCTCGCCCATGCTCGAGGCGCTCCGCGTCCGCAACTACGAGGCGTTCGCGACCGGGTACAACGGCAACGGGCAAGCCGCCTTCTACGGCGGCCTCATCAGCTCGGCAGTCGCGGCGTTCGAGCAGCTCCAGGGCTCGCCCGCCCAACCGCCCGCCCCGGGCGACGCCACCGAGGATGTCTACGTCGTCCAGCCCGGCGACAGTCTGGGCCGCATTGCCGCGCGCTTTGGTACGACCGCCGCCGCGCTCGCCGCCGCCAACGGCATCGCGAACCTGGACCTCATCGCGCCCGGCCAGCGCCTCCGCATCCCCGGTCGCCCCACGGTCGCGGAGCCGCCTCCCCCACCCCCCGTGGCAGATCAGACCTACACCGTCCAGCCCGGCGACATCCTGGGCCGCATCGCCGCCCGCTTCGGCGTTCCCCTGCAGGCCATCATCGAGGCGAACGGGATCGCGAACCCGGACTCGATTCAGGCCGGGCAGGTTCTGCGTATTCCGCCCGCCACCCAGCCTCGAGAGCTTCGCCCGCCCGCCGTCCGCCACCGCGAGCACCTGGTGCTCGCCGGCGACACGCTGCGCTCGGTCGCGGCCGAACTCGGTGCGACGCCGCAGGCCCTCGCCGCCGTGAACGACCTCCAGCTCATCCCTGGTCAGTTGCTGCGCGCGCCGTAACGGCAGGCGCGCGGCGGAGTCAGTCGGCTGCTTCGGCTGCCAGCTCGTCGTGATGTCCCGCGATCGTCCGCCTCGACAGACGCAACAACCGCGCCACTTCCGATCGCTGCCGCAGCAGGATAGCCACCGCGAGCACGATGTAGATCGCGGCGATCACCATCCGGATCTGCTCCACCGGAATCGCGAACTGAATCGCGAACAGCCCGAAGAGCAGGATCGCTTCCCACTTCGTGATCGTCAGGCTCGCGAGGATCGCCACCGCGAACGCCGACTGTGCGGCGGTGATGAGCACCTCTTCCACCTGCCGCGTGTCCAGCGGCAGCCCGTGGGCCCCTCCACTCGAGATCGCATACGCCAGTGGCAGCCCGCCGATGAGCAACGTCCACTGGTTCACCTTCGAGGACAGCAGCGCCCCCATCGACACGCCTGCCCGTCCCCGGTTCGCCAGGATGCCCGCGAACAGGAACTCCGGCGCCTCTGAGGCCAGCGGGGCGAGCCACTGCACCAGCAGGAACTCGTCAATTCCGAGCTGCACGCCCGTATGCACGAGACCGTCCGCGAACGGTTCCGCCGAGGCGAAGATCGCTCCCGCCGCGTACAGCAGCAGCAACACGATGCTTCCTCGGCGCTGATACGTCGGCAGCATCCCGATCGTTCGTGCCGGCCCGATCAGTTCCGGCTCCTCCGTCGGCGCCCGCGCGATCACGTACACGTACCCGACGAACAGTGCCCCGAGGATCGCCGTGTCGTAGAGCGCAATCTCGCCTTTGAGCGGGATGGTGAACGAGTACAGCGTGGCCACGGCAAGGGTCGCGATCTCGATCGCGTGCCCGTGCTCCAGTGCCATCACTGGCACCCGCGCGCGGCGCCAGAACAGGAAGAAGACCATCGGCCAGGCGGCGCCGATCAGCAGCCGGTTGCCACCGGTCATGTTCGCCACCGCGTAGGGCGCGAACGAGGGGTCCTGCCCCGCTTTCCAGGCGAAGGTCATGTCCACCGCGTACTCAGGCAGCACCGCGATCAGCGCCACGAAGGCCACCGCGAGCGCCTGCGAGATGTCGACCTCGGCCGCCTCAGCCGCCCACGCGAGGATGAACGCCGCTGCCACGATCGCCAGCCCGAAGATCGCCGTGTCCGTGACGGTCCCCGTGTGCGTCCCGGTAACGCGCAGGAAGATGGCAGGCAACGAGAGCGCGGCCACGCCGAGAATGAGACGACCGCCGCTCACGCTTGCTCCCCACTAGCTCGCTGGTTCGCGTCCGAGCATACCCGCTCGGCTACTGCGCGCATCCCATCCGCCGCCGCTGAAGAACAGCGAAGCCGAGGAGGAAGGCCTCCCCGGCTTCGCTCTGGCCGCGAATGTGCGCTACGACGGGTTGTCGAGCAGCTCCTCCAGCAACGCCCGAGGCGATGCCGGCAGCTTCTGCACCCGCACGCCCGTCGCGTGGTAGATCGCGTTCGCGACCGCCGCCAGCGCCGGGACGATCGGCACTTCCGCCACCCCGCGCACCCCATACGGGTGCCCCGGGTTCGGGACTTCCACGAGGACCGTTTCGATCATCGGCAGGTCGAGCGTCGTCGGCATCCGGTAGTCGAGCCAGCTCGCGTTCCGCATCAGCCCCTGCTCGTCGTAGAAATACTCCTCCGACAACGCCATTCCGATGCCCTGCGCCGCGCCGCCCTGGATCTGCCCCTCGACGTACGAGGGGTGCACTGCCGTGCCCACGTCCTGCAGCGCCGTGTAGCGCAGGATCTGCACCTTCCCCGTTTCCGGGTCCACTTCCACGTCCGCGATGTGCGCCGCGAACGAGGGGCCCTGCGTGCTCTTGTTGATGTCCGCCCGGCCCTGGATCATGCCGCCGGTGTGCGGCAGCTGGGTTGCCAGCTCACGGAAGCTGAACCGCTTCCCGTTCGGCCCGTTCACCCCGCCGGCCTCGTACTTCACCAGGTCGCGGTCCACTTCCCAGATCGCCGCGGCCCGCTCCTCCAGCTGCCGCTCGATGTCCATCGCGGCCTCGTAGACGGCCCAGCCGCCCGCGAACGTCGTCCGGCTCCCGCCGGTCACGCCCGTGTACCCCACCGAGTCCGTGTCCACCACCTTCGGCTTCACGTCCTCGTACGGGATGCCCAGCGTCTCCGCGAGCTGCATCGCGTGGCTCGCCCGGCTGCCGCCGATGTCGGTCGCGCCGATCACCAGCGCGACCGTGCCGTCCGCCACCACAGACGCATACGCCGAGGACTCCATCCCCGCGTTGCCCCAGTACCCCATCGCCACGCCACGCCCGCGGAACGGGCCCTGGATTTCGGAGCGGTAGTGCTCGCTGTTCTTCACGGCTTCCATCGTCTGGATGTTGCCGATCACACCGAACACGGTCCCGTCGGTGCGGCGCGTGCCTTCCCTGGCCGCGTTCTTCAGACGCAGGTCCATCGGGTCCATGTTCAGCGTTTCGGCCAGCTCGTCGACCAGCGACTCAAACGCGAACTCCGAGGCGGGGGCGCCCGGCGCCCGGTAGGCCGCCACCTTCGGCTTGTTTACCACCACATCGAGGGCGTCCACGAGCGTGTGCGGGATCTCGTAGGGCCCCCAGATGCACACCGCGCCACCGCCGGCCGGCGATCCAGGGTAGGCCCCACCCTCGTAGGCCAGGAACGCCTCGGAGGCCATGAAGGTCCCGTCGCGCTTCGCGCCGAGCTTCACCCGCAGGTACGCTCCCGAGGTCGGCCCCGTCCCTTCAAACACCTCTTCGCGGTTCATGCTCATCTTCACCGGGCGCCCGGTCTTCCTCGACAGGATCGCCGCCAGCGGCTCGAGGTAGATCGGAATCTTTCCGCCGAACCCGCCGCCGATCTCCATCGGTACCACGCGCACCTTCGAGACGGGCAGCTTCACGATCTTGGCCGTCTGGTCGCGCACGGAGAACGCGCCCTGTGTGCTCGTCCACACCGTCAGCTCGTCGTCGGAGTTCCAGAACGCCGTACCGTTCTGCGGTTCGATGTAGCCCTGGTGCGTCATCGTCGTCTCGAACTCGCGCTCGAGGATGATGTCCGACTCCGCAAACCCTTGCTCCACGTCGCCGTGCTTGAACTGCAGCGTGCTGGCGATGTTCGTCGCCTTGTCGCCGCGCTCCGGCCCCGGCACGAACCGCGCGAGCATCTTCACCGTGCGCATCTCTGGATGCAGCAGCGGTGCCGAGTCGAGCATCGCGTCGCGCACGTTGAGCACCGGCGGCAGCACCTCGTACTCCACCTCGATCAGCTGCAGCGCGTCCTCGGCGATGTGCGGGTCCGTCGCCGCGACCGCGGCGACCGCGTGCCCCTGGTAGAGCGCCTTGTCCGAGGCCAGTACGTTGTCGAGCAGCCACTTCAGGTTGGTCGCGCTCTCACCCAGGTCCTCGATCACGTCGTCCGCCGCCGGGAAGTCCGCGTTCGTGATCACGGCCTTCACGCCGGGCAACGCCAGCGCCTTCGAGACATCGATCTTCTTGATGTGCGCGTGGGCGTGCGGGCTGCGCTTCACCCGTCCATACAGCATCCCCGGCAGCGAGAGGTCTGCGCCGTACTGCGCTCGCCCGGTGACTTTGTCAGCGCCGTCCGGCCGCACCGGCCGCGTCCCGATCGTCGTGTATGGTTTGTCCGTAGCGACCAAGGGGCATTCCTCCGAGGTTTGCGTCTCGCGTTCGCCGCCCTTGACGGGCACGGCGCCCGCTATCTTACTCGCTCCGTGTGAGCGCGGTCAGCGCTACACAGACTGCCACCATCGAGGAGACCACATGCTCGCCGCCTTCTCCGTCACTCCCATCGGCACCGCGTCTACCTCCGTCAGCGACGCCGTCGCCGACGCCGTCCGCATCGTCCGCGAGTCCGGCCTCCCCAACCGTACTGATGCCATGTTCACGACCATCGAGGGCGACTGGGACGAGGTCATGGCCGTCGTGAAGGCCGCCACCGAGGCCGTCGCCGCGCGCACGGGGCGCGCCAGCCTCGTCCTCAAGGCCGACCTCCGCCCCGGCGTCACCGACGCCCTCGACGCCAAGGTCGCATCGATCGAGGCCCACCTCGCCGCCGCCGACTGAGCGGCCGCGTCATACTTCGGTAAGCCTTCGTGCGTATCGTCGCTGCACGTAGGTGAGACGGAGGCCCCAGCATGGCCGGTCCCAGGCGCATCCTCGTGGTCGAGGACGAAGATATGGTCGCCGACGTCGTCGAGCGCTACCTGCGCCGCGATGGCTACGACGTCGAGGTGGCCCACGACGGCAACGAGGGTCTCGCCGCCTACCGCCGCCGTTCACCCGACCTCGTCGTCCTCGACGTCATGCTCCCCGGCATCGA
>JAIBBD010000042.1 GCA_019694855.1 Dehalococcoidia bacterium | reverse complement strand
ACTGCGTTCGATCGTCTCACGCGAACGCAAGGCAGCGCGGATCGGGCTAGATGCGCACCGCCACGAAGCGCAGCCGGCGGTAGTCGACGTGCCAGCGGCCGTCGACGTAGAGAGCATGGCGAGTCGCATCCTCCACCTCGGCGTGGAAGGCGGCGCGGTCCTCGGCGGTGAGGTCGCCCGTGAAGGGCGAGGCAAACATCGTGAGCCAGTCGGCGAGGGCGTGATCGCCGGGGGCGAGCGGGGTGAAGCGCTCGAAGTGCCAGAGGGCGCGCACCTCGAAGCCGTGGCGTTCGAGGAGGGTGGCGTACTCGGCGGGCGTCGGGAAGTACCAGGGGCGGGCCTGGCGCTCGGGCGGGATGCCGCGCCGCGCGAGGGCGTCACGGATGGCGGCCGAGACGAGCTCGGTGTTCCGTCCCCCGCCCATCTCGGCGACGAAACGCCCGCCGGGGCGGAGCGCGGCGGCGACGCGGCGCAGGACATCTTCGGGGCGCGTCATCCAATGGAGCGCGGCGTTCGAGAAGACGGCGTCGAGGGGCGCGTCGGCGGTGAAATCGTAGGCGCTGACGACCTCGAAGCGGAGGGTGGGGTAGGCGGCGCGAGCGGCGTCGATCATCGCGGGGTCGGCGTCGATGCCGAGCACGTCGGCGCCGCGCGAGGCGATCTGCGCGGCGAGGGTGCCGGTGCCGCAGCCGAGGTCGACGATGCGCTCGCCCGGCTGCGGGTCGAGGAGGCCGACGAGGTCCTCGGCGAGCTGCGCCACGAAGCCGAAGCGCTGCCCGTAGGCGGCGGCGTCCCATTGCTGGCCGGCGTCGGTGGTCATGGAACGAGCATCGAGGGGGGCTCGGCGGAAGGCAAGCGGTTCGCGCGGTCGGGTCAGCGGAGGGCGATGCGGCCGCTGTTCGTGGAGTTGGGGGACTGGTAGCGGAGCTCGACGGGGGTCTGGCCCGCGGGGATGCGGAAGTAGACGGCGCCATCGACCGAGCCGTTGAGGGTGAGCGAGACGCCGGAGCCGAGGGCGTCCGGGCAGTTCTGGCAGACGGCGCGCCAGTCGTCGTGGGCGGAGCCGGCGCCGTCGACAAGCTGGAAGGCGGCGTCGACCAGGCGATAGTTCTCGCTGGCGGGGCCGCGCGCGTTGGTGATGTGGAACCGGATGCGGTAGTTGGCATCGTTGGCCGGGCTGAAGGTGCGGCTGTCGATGGGCTCGAAGGCCAGCACGGTGAGGTCGATGCTGCCGATGCGCACGAGAGCGCCGAGACGTCCCGGCTCGGAGGCATTCGAGGCAGCGGTGGCGCTGCCCGTCGCGGAGACGTCGGCGGAGTGACCGCTGACCTCGGTGGCGGGCGACGACTCACGTTCGATGCTGATGGTGATGACGGCGACGACGGCGGCCATCGCGAGCAGGATCGGGATGCCGAGGATGAAGCGCTTCTTGAAGTACCAGGGGCGCAAGTGCAGCCAGCGCTTGCGTGCCTCCTTCGCCGTGGCGCGCGCCTGCTTCGCGGTGGCACGTGCCTCGCGATAGGCTTCCGAGGGCATCGGCGCCCCTTTCCAACCGAGCGGCGCGGTCGACGCCGCCCGGCGGATCGTACGGCGGGGGTTCAGGGCGTGCCAACCGTGGGGAGGGGCGGAGCGCCGACGTGAGTGCGGCCGCGGGTATAGTCCTCGCAGACGTTGCGAACAGACGAGGAGCCGCAGATGCCGGGGGACCCGCCGCGCAGGAAGAAGCGCACGCATCACTTCGAGGGACCGCTGGGCTGGCTGCGGAAGCCGACGGCGAAGCCCTCGGCGGCGGAGGGCAAAGAGGTCGTCGAGGGGCGGGCGACCGTCATCAACGAACACCTGATCCAGCACATCGTGTCGGTGAAGCTGTTCACGCGGTCGTTTCCCACCTCGAATGTGTGGGTGCTGCACGACCGGGGTGAGGCGGCGCTCATCGATGCGGGGTTCGGCGACGAGACGTCGGCGCAGGTACGCATCGACTACCTGACGAAGGAGTTGAGCAACCTCGACTTCAAGTACATCCCGATCACGCACCACCACTTCGATCACTCCTCGGGCGGGCGGCGGCTGCGGCAGGCGCTGCGCGCCGAGGTGGCGATGCACCCGATCGACGAGGTGCTGCTGCACACGCCGACGGAGAGCAACGAGGACCTGCCGGACGACGCGGAGATCGACAAGCGGGCGCGCATCTGGCGCGCGGAGGCGCTCGAGACGCCGGTGGACGTGCCGCTCGCGGACGGGGAGTCAGTGCGTGTCGGCGGGCTGACGGTGCGGGCCGTGCACACACCGGGGCACACCGCAGGGCATAACTGCTACTTCGTGGAGGAGCTGGGGATCCTGTTCACCGGGGACAACATCCTCGGTATCGGGACCTCGGCGATCGCGCCGCCGCCGGCGGGCGACATGGAGCAGTACATCCAGAGCCTGCTGCGGATGCGCGAGCTGCAGTCGAAGCTGTTCGCGCCGGGGCACGGGCCCGTGGTCACTGCGACGGCGGCGAAAGTGCAGGAACTGATCGACCATCGGGCGGCGCGGGACGCGCAGATCCTCGCGCTGGTCGACCGTGGGTACACGAACGACCGGCAGATCCGCAACGCGCTGTACCCGGAGCTGCAGAAGGGCCTGCGGCGGGCGGCACGCGGGCAGCTGCGCGCGCACCTCGCGAGGCTGGTGGGGCAGGGGAAGGTGACGGTCGAGGAAGAGGGCAAGGACTGGAAGGTCGCGCTGACGCGGTAGCCGGCGCGAGGCGCCGCGTATCCTAGCCTGATGACGGGGCAGCACGCCGACGAGCACGGAGGCGGGGACGCCCGGCGGCTCGGAGTCGCGCTGATCCTCGTGCTGGTCACGGCGGCGGGCGAGCTGTGGGGCAGCATCGTCACCGGTTCGCTGGCACTGCTCTCGGACATGGTCCATGTGTCCACGGATTTCGTCGCGCTTGCGCTCGCGCTGGTAAGTGTGCGCGTCGCCGCTCGGCCTCACACCCTGCAGTGGACGTTCGGCTTCCATCGCGTCGAGATCCTCGCGGCGGCGCTGAACGGGCTGTCACTCCTCGTCGTGTCGGCGTTCATCGTGCGCGAAGCCCTCGCACGCATCGGCGATCCGGGCGACGTGCACGCCGCGGGGCTGACCGCGATCGCCGCGATCGGCCTCGGAAGCAACGCGGTGACGGCCGTCGTGCTGGGGCACTCGCACTCGATGAACATGCGCGCGGCGCGGCTGCATGTGTTGTCGGACCTCGGCGGGTCGCTGGTCGCCGTGATCGCAGGCGTCGCGATTCAGGTCACGGGCGCCACGCGCATCGACCCCGTCCTTTCGCTCGTCATCGTCGCGCTCGTGGTGGTGGGGGCCGTCCGATTGCTGCGGGAGGCAGTCGAGGTGCTCATGGACCGTGTCCCGCGCGGCATCGACCTCGCCGAGGTAGAGGGGGCGCTTCTGACAGTGCCGGGCGTTACCGGCGTGCACGACATGCACTGCTGGACGATCGCGAGCGGGTTCATCGCCTTCGCCGCGCACCTGCAGCTCGCGCCCGGCGCGGATCCCCAGATGAGCATCGAGCATGCGGCGACGATCCTCGAAGGCCGTTACGGGATCGCCCATACGACATTGCAGCCCGAGCAAGCGCCGTCGCCGCGGCTCGTGGAGTTCAGCGCCTGAGCCACGGTTCGGGCGTTAGCCCCCGGGGTCGGCCTGCCAGTCGCCGAAGCGGTCGAGGAGGGTGGCGCGAAGGCCGCGCACGTGTGCCTCGAACGCGTCGTCTGTGAGGGGCGGGGTGAGCATCACGACGGCGTCCTCGCCATTGTCCGAGTAGTAGCGGCGCAGGGTGCCGGCCTGGGTGAAGCCGAACCATTCGTAGAGGCGGCGGGCGCGCTCGTTGGTGACGCGGACCTCGAGGGCGATCGTGGCGAGCTCGGCCTCCACGGCGAGACGGTGCGCCTCGAGGAGCAGGCGCTGGGCGATGCCTCGGCCCTGCTCGGCCGGGTCGACGGCGACCGTAACGACATGGAGCTGGTCGACGGTGTACCAGACGCCGAGGAAGCCGAGCACGCGTGGCTCGGGTTCGTGGCTGAAGAGGCGACGAAACGAGTCGAGGAGCGAGCGATGCTCCTCGGCGGGCGTGACGGTCGGTTCGGGGTGCTCGACGGCGACCAGGTACTCGGCGAGGCCATTGCGCAACTCGCGCTCGAACGGGGTGCCGGGGAGCGACGCGCCATAGGCCGCGCGCTCGATGCGGCGCACCTGCTTCAGGTCGGCGTCCGCCATACGGCGGACGATGACGTGGCCCTGCGCGACAGTCGCCATTACGCCAGTGTATCAAGACCGATCGTTGCGCCGGCGGGCCGGGGAAGCTCCGAGAGGGCGCTGCTTGCTCGGCGGGTGCGGTGGTGTGCCAGAGGGTGCTCCGAGTTGCGGCCCGCGCGTGGCTACGGTGGCGACGCCGTCGCGGAGGGCGGCGGCGAAGGGAGCGCCTCGGATGCCGGGTGAGTACGAGATCGACGTGGTGGACGACGACGGTGAAGAGCCGAGCGCGGAGGCTCTGGCGGAGCTGGCGGCGGTGAGCGAGGCGGAAACGGATTCGACCTCGGCCGTGGAGGCGGCGCTCGAGGCGACGCGGCGGGAGCTGGAAGAGCAGCGGCGGCTGGCTCTGACGGCGGTGGCCCGTTACCGGGACGCGGCTCTGGCGGCGGAGCCCGAGCTGCCTCCGGAGCTGGTGTCCGGGCAGACGGTCGAGGAGGTGGATGCGTCGCTGGCTGCGGCACGGAGCACTGTTGCCTCGATCCGGCAGCGGCTGTCTGAGGGGGCTGAGTCCTCGATGCGAGGGTTCCCGGCCGGTGCTCCCGCTCGTCTCGGCGGTTCGACCGAGGGGCTGTCGGCGGCGGAGAAGATCGCGAGGGGCCTCGAGCGGCGTGCGCGCGCGACCTAGTCAGTCGTGGGCAACGCGGTAGAGCGTCACCTCGCCAAGGAGGAGCGCGGACGGCCAGCGCAGAAGGTTGCCATCAGGGCAGGCGATGTAGTGGATGCGTGCCACATCCAGCCCGGCTGCGTTTCGCAGTCGGACGAAGAACGACTGGCCGCCCTCGCAGAGCCGCGCCGGCATCCGAGCACCTGGCTCCTCTACCGGAGTCAGTACGCCTACATCCGCCTTGTGCCAGAGGTCGAGGCGATCAAAGAGCTGAGTGAGCTCGGCCTCTGGTACCCTGACTGAGGGCATCGAGGTCACCTTCATGCGCAACGCAGATATTCGTTTCGAGATGATGGATCGTCTGGGGGCATACCTCCAAGGACGCGAGGGACTCGCCGACTTACTCGGGTGGGAGGCGGAACTCAGCCTGTCGGCCTGGATAGCGAAACCGTTACGCGCCGACCTCGACCGCATCGCGCTTATGGGCGAGGAAGTGGAATCCGGGCTGCGCGACGAACGTGAAGTGCGTGAAGTTGCGCGCAGCGTGCTCGACGGGCTGGCCGCGAGAGCACGGGCGTCCTAACTCGGCTCCGGGACATCGGCTGAGTCCTCATGCCCGACGGGCGGGCCGAGGTCTGTGGCGAGCGGGGTGAGTTCGAGGGCTCCTTCGCCATCGGAGGCGGAGGGGAGCGAGAAGCCGAACTCGGCGCCGCCCTGCTCGCGACGACGGGCCCAGACCTGCCCGCCGAGGGCCTCGATGAGACGCCTGGTCACGGAGAGCCCGATGCCCATTCCGCGCATATCCTCGGGGACGCGCGAGGAGCGATAGAAGGGCGTAAAGAGCGCCTCGAGGTCTTCCTCGGCGAGCCCGATGCCGCTGTCGAGGACGCGCACTTCGATGTTCTCGCCCGCCTGCTGGACGGAGACCTCGATCGGGCGGTCGGCCGGGCTGAAGCGCATGGCGTTGGTGAGGTAGTTGAGCATCACCTGGTGCACGTAGCTCTCGGCGGCGATGGCGAAGAGGCCCCAGTCAGCTGACTCGAGGCGGATTACGCGGCCGGACTGCTGCCGCTGCGCCTCGGCGATGACGCGGCTGATGCTCTGTGAGATGGCGATGGGCTCGGTGTCCGCGGTCCCCGTCTCGAGACGGGTCAGGATTAGCATGTTCTCCACGACGCGGTGGAGGCGCTCGGCCTGGCCGAGGAGGTCGTTGAGCGAGGCCGCGAGAGTCGGCTCGTCCATCTGGCGATGACGGGTCGCGAGCAGCGAGGCATTGCCGAGGACGACGGTGATCGGCGTGCGCAGCTCGTGCGAGACGGTGCCCAGGAACTCGTCCTTTGCGTTGTTGGCGACGCGCAGCTCCTCGGCAATGTGCAGCGATTCCTCGTAAAGGAGGGAATGCTCCAGCGCGCGTTCGGCGCGGCGGGCGACCTCCTGCAACAGGTCGAAGTCGTGCTGCTGACAGGTGCGGCCGGACTCGTCGGTCCAGGCGGTGAGGACCGCGGCGACGCGATCGTGGACGCGCAGCGGGACGAGCATGGTCGAGGCGCGACGATGACGCGCGGACCGCTCGCGCGGGCCGGACTCCTCGACGGGCGTCGGCTCCGGGAGATCGGCGGGCGACTCCCGGTAGAACTCCGGGAGTCCGCTGCGCAGCACCTCAGCCACGCCACGCCGGGCCTCCTGGTCGACGCGGTAGTCCGCGAAGCTGCTGGCGACCCGCTCGGTGTCGGGCCGCGTCACGCCTCGCAGCGCGTCAGCGTGCGCGAAATAGATGGCCGCGCCATCCGCGAATCCGGGGACGAGGGCCGAGACGAGCGCCTGGGCGGTCTCCTCAGTATTGAGGGTGCGGTTGAGCAGGTCGGTGAGGCGGGCGAGCAGGCCGCGCTCGGAGTCGGCCTCCTTGCGGTCGGTGATGTCGAGGATGAGCGACGAAAAGCCAGCGACGCTGCCGTCTTCGGCGACGTCCGGCGTGAACCGCGCCTCGAACCAGCGCCGGGCAACCCCTGGGGCGGGCGCGGCATCGATCTCGAACTGGACCGCTTCTCCGCCGAGGGCCTGCTCGATGTAGGGGCCGGTGCGCTGGAGGGTCTCGGGCGGGTCGAGGTCCTCGATGCGCCGGCCGCGCATCTCGGAGGCGGGGAGCGAGTACCACTGCGCCAGCGGGCGGTTGGCCGTGACGAAGCGATGGTCGCGATCGACGTACGCCACGAAGGCGGGGACCTGGTCGATCACGAGCTGGAGCTGTGCCGTGCGCTCAGCGAACTGGCGCTCGGCGCGGGCCCGGTCCGTGATGTCGATGCCGACGGCGCCAATGAACTCGGGCTGCCCGGCCTCGTCGAGGATGGGGAAGCGCACGATGAGGTAGTCATGGTCGCCATCGTCCTGGGTAAAGGACTCGACCGCGGCGACGACGTCGCGTTTCGCGATCGGGAGGGCGTCAGGGTCGTGGAGCTGGCCGGCGAGCCCCGCGGGGAACAGCTGAGCGTCCGTTTTCCCGTACAGCTGCTCCCGAGAGAGCTTGAGGATGCGCAGCGATTCGGCGTTCGCGTAGACATAGCGTCCGTGGAAGTCCTTCATCCAGGCGGACCCGGGGAGGTGCCCCATGAACGCCTCGAAGCGCTGTTCGCTGCGACGGGCGACGGTCATCGAATTGCGGCCCTCGTGGAGGAGGACGGCTGAGAGGACGGCGAGGGGTGTGGCGACGGCGATCGAGGCGGCGTACTGGACGCCCGAGTAGTGCCAGCCAATGGGAAGAGCCATGAACACCGGCGCGGCTGATGCGACGAGCAGGAAGGAGACGAGTCCCGGCCCAAGCCCGGCGTACCAGGTCACGACGAGCACGGCGAAGAGGGCCGGCGTGAGGATGATCACGCCGGTGCCCCACAGCAGCAGGACGACCGCCAGGAGCGCGAGTAGCGAGACGACCAGGGCAAACCGGTACGCGCGGGAGCCGCTGAGCGGCGGGGTGTGGATATCGAGGAGCCGAAGGAGCGCTGCGGTGCCCATGGCCACGGACAGGCGGATCCTCTCAGGAGCGGGGAGAGGCTGGCCGCCGGGCGGCCGCGCGTGACGGAGGGAGGATCCCTCGCCAGCTCCTTTGTACGTCAGGTGAGCGGATGGGGGGTTGCAAAACCGCTACGAGTGCAGCCGAGCGGCTATCGAACTCGTGCCGCCAAACGTTATGACGCGTCAGGCGGATTCGGGGTCGGGATTACGAGGCCAGAGGCGGTGAGACGGCCGAGATCGACGACTTTACCTGCGTCGACATCGCGGAGGACTTCATCGATCAATTCTTCGCGGCGCTCGCGCGCTTCGCGGGTAAGTTCGAGCTCTTCCTGCACACGCTCGGAGAGGACCCGCTCGGGCGCCTCCGACGCCCGCGGGAGGCGAGCTTCGAGGAGACCGTCGAGCGTGGAGTAGCGGTTGCCGCCGAGGAAATGCAGCGGGCGCGCGTCGTCCGACTCGAGCAGCCACTGCTCGTCGAATGCCTGCGGGTCGACGTGGACGGCGACCACGAGGCCGACGTAGAGGAAGTGGTCGCCGAAGGGCAGCACCTTCTGCACCTCGCACTCCACCCAGGCAAGACAGTCACGCAGCAGCGGGGCGCTGAGGTGCGCGGCGACGAAGGTCTCCAGCTGGGTGGCCTCGAACTTGTCGATGTCCTTGCCGGAGAGCGAGGCGAGGTACTGCACATGGTGGAGCAGCGTGCGGCCGGGAAAGTTGAGCGCGAACTGCTCGGAGTGGCTGATCATCTCGGCGGAGTGGCGCGACTGCTCGATGGCGATCGCCACGAGGGGCGGCCGCGTCGAGAGCGGCATCATCCAGGCGACGGGCAGCACGTTCGCGTTGCCGCGGTCGGCGGTGGTGACGAGGGCGACGGGACCGCCCTGGAGCAGGCGCGCAGCCAGCGTTACCGGACGGCGTTCAACCTCGGGCGGGGGGAGTTCGAGCACGATCCGAGTATACGGGGCGGACCGGCTGCGTCCCGGGCGCTCGGGCGGCGCCGTGACCTAGTATGGATGCGGACGAGGAGTACTCCGCTTGTCACAGGCTGCGCCTCACCGCTCGCCATCGTTCGAGGTAACTCGAAACGTCCGCCTCTTCTACGTGCTCGGCTTCCTGCGCGAGCTGAGCCCCCTGCTCGTGATCTGGGTCGTCTACCTGACGGACTACCGCCACCTCACGCTGGCGCAGGTGGGTCTGATGGAGGGGCTGTTCTGGCTGATCAAGCTCGGGGCGGAGATTCCCTCGGGCGCCTTCGCCGACCGCTATGGGCGGCGGCTGACGTTCGTGACCGGCCTGGTGCTGGAAGCGAGCGGGGTGGTGGTATTCGCCCTCGCGGCCGGGTTCGGGCTGCTCATGGTGAGCTACGGCATCTGGGCGGCCGGACTCGCGTTTCGATCGGGGAACGAGGAGGCATACCTGTACGACGCGCTGGCCGTGGGCCAGCGGCAGGCGGAGTTCGGGGACCGCATCGGTGTGTACTGGGCGCTCAGCATCAGCGCGGTGCTGATCGGCGGGTTGCTCGGCGGGCTGCTGGCGGACCTGGCCGGGCTGCGGTGGGCGGTGCTGGGTTCGCTGGCCCCGTACGCGCTGGTGGCCCCGGTGGTCTGGCGGATGCAGGAGCCGCCGCGCGGCGAGCCGGCGCATACGCGGGCGAGTTACCTCGTCACCCTGCGCAGGGCGCTGGCCGCCGTGCGCGATGACGCGGGGCTGCGCTGGATGCTGCTCCTGCAGATCGCGCTGTACGGAGCGCAGCCGGCGTTCTTCCTGCTCGCGCAGCCGTTCATGCGGCAACACGAGGTGCCGCTGGTCCTCTTCGGCGTGCTGGTCGCGCCGGTGCACCTCGTGTGGGCGGGGACGGGCCTGATCAGCGGGCGCCTGGTGCGCCGCATCGGGCTTGCCGGGACCCTGGGCGCCGCGATCGGGCTGGGGACGGGCGGGCTGCTGGTGCTGACGGCCGTCGACCACGTGATGGCGTTCTCCGGCCTCGCTGCGTGCATGGCGGGCGCCGGTATTGCGTTCCCGGCGATCGGCTCCTATGTGAACGACCGCACGGCCTCGGAGGTGCGGGCGACGGTGCTCTCGATCGCGCCGCTCGGCAGTTCGCTGGTGCTCGGAATGGCGGGCATCGGGGTCGGCGCGCTGGCGCAACGGTCGCTCCAGCTGGCGTTCGGGGCGATGGCGCTGGTCGTGCTGATCGCGGCCGGCGGCTGCTTCCTCGCGTGGATGGGCGCGGAGTCACGGACGGCGAGGGCCGTGGGGCCCGCGGTGACGGACGCGGCTTCCTAGGCGAATGCCAGCACGCAGTTCTTGGCTCCGCCGTGCCGGAAACATACACGCGGCAGTGTGAAGCAGCTCACAGATATGAATTTACATCCTCCCTACAGTGCGACCGTCCACCGGCGATCGCACGAACAGGAGGAACCTACCGATGGTCACGAGAACGCCGAGAGGTCGGTCGCTCGCACTCGAGGTGCAGGCGGACCTCGCTGAGCGGCCTGACGGCCTGCCCGCGCTGCGGGCGTACGCATTCACGAGCGGGGGCAGGCTGATTGCATCGGAGGCGCTGAACGCCTCGGGCGCGACGCGCCTGCCGATTCCGACGCGGAGTGAACCGGACACGATGCGCCTGCTCATCGGGCCGGAGCTCGAGGGCGAAGAGCCGGACGCCGGTGAGCTGCTGCGTCGCGGAGCCTTCGAGGAGCGGGTCGCGCTGCGGCCGAACGTCGAGCGGCTGAACCCGCTGCACGTGCGCCTCGGGGCGCCGGACGTCGCGAGGCTCATGCTGCGGAGCTGCCTGGTGCGCGGCAAGTTGGTGAAGCGCGTCGGATCGGGCGGCGTGACCCTGACGCTCCCGGTGCGCGGCGCCACCATCGACATCTACGAGGTCGACCCGTGGCATCTGATCCTGCCGAAGATCCCGGACCTGCAGATCAGCCGGCTGCGGGAGGTCATCGACGGGCCATGGCCGCCCGAGGAGATGGTGCTGCCCCCGATTACCGCCAACCCGGCTGACGCGATCCACCCCAGCGCGTTCCTCGGCGTTGCGGGCGTACAGGTCGAGACGCGGGCGAATGCGGGCTGGGACCTCGGGGCTCCCGTGGCGGCGAAGTCGCCGGCGCTCGCGACGGGGGTGAGCATGGCGCAGGCGTTGGGCCTGCCGGCCGACCTCAAGCTGGCGTCGCGGGCGTCGCGTCCGATGTTCGAGGCGGCGGTCCTCAAGCACATCGAGCTGCTGCGGCCGCTGCTCTGCTGGCTATACCCGATGCACGTCACCAAGCAGAAGATCGCCACCACGACAACGGACGATTGCGGCCACTTCCAGCAGACGATCTGGCGCTCGCTCTTCGACTTCGACCAGCCGGACCTGTACTTCGTTGCGCGGCAGCGCGTCGTTGGAAACTTCTGGGTCACGCTCTACGAGCCGACGCCGGTTGGCTGCTACACGTGGTGGAACTACGCCTGCGGCACCGAGGTCACCCTGACCACGACGAACTTCTGGGCGCACACGGGGCCGCCCTGCCCGCCGGTGATCGCCCCGAACAACTGGGTGCTGTTCATGGCGATCGGCAACACGTCCGTGTCGCTGATCGACCACACGACCGGGCTCCTCGATGGGACGCGGCCGTGGGGCGGGACGCTGCGGCCACGGATCGAGTTCGACCAGTCGCTCCGCGCGGACCTCAACGTGCACTACTACCGCGTGTCCTCCAAGCGCGCGACTGAAGACGAGACGAAGTGGCGCCCGAGCAGCGAGGCGGTGAACCGGCACTACACGCACGAGGTCGCGGGCGACCTGATCCTCGAGCAGTACGCGCTCGGGCCAAAGACGGTGGGCGCCTCGGCGCACCTCTACGAGATCCCGCCGGCGCTCCCACCGCTCGGGCAGTGGTCGATCCCGAATGCGGTGCTCGACACGCAGAGCGCCGTGATCCCGACGAACGTGGCTGGCGTGGCGCCGGGGGTCGGGTTCGATGCCGCGGGCGCGCCGCTGGGGCCGGATGAAGGCGGTCTGTGGCAGATCAAGGTCGAGCTGTTCGACGCCTCCGGCGCGCTCGTCGACCCCGAGGCCCTCGGGATCGTGTGGCGCATTCCCGAGAGCGGCGACCTGTCGGGCACGATCGATACGGACGACGCAGCGGCGCACGGCCTGGTGGACGCCGCGTGGAACCGGATGGTCCTCAACGTGTACCTCGACAACAACCCGATCTTTGGGCAGATCCCTGCCCCTCTCCTCGATGGAGCGCCGGCCGGCGATGAATGCGGGGTGTTGAACTACGGGGGACCCGGGGAGACGGTAACGATGCCGTTCGTGGCGGTGCAGCGGAACGGGTTCGCGGGGTACGCGTTCGAGGTGTCGCGCGGCGTTCCTTCGAACGTGCGGGTGACGACGTCGGGTACCGCGGCGAACAGCGTCGCGGCGATGCCAGCGGCGCCGACGGCCTCGGTCGGTCAGTTGCTCGAAGACTGTCCGGTGGCCGGGTTCAGCGAGCACCTGGTCGTCACTCACTCAGGCACGGACGGGTGGTCGAGCCCGGTCGTGCCTCGGGTCGACATGGCCGCTGCCTTCGTGCTCGCCCCCTGAGGCCAGGGCTCGAGGCCACGTTGCGAGGGCACGCTGAGCGTGCCCTCGCGCTGTCAGGCGCGGGGCGGATCGATCGAGGGGAGCGCGCTCTTCGAGCGGTCGGCCTCGGTGAAGGCGTCGCGATGCGCGCGGCTGGTGGCGAGGAGGGCGGCGACATCGACGCCGCGATGGTGCGGGCCGTACGGCTCGATGCGCGGCAGGCCGCGTTCGAGGAGCGCGCGGGCGCCATGCGTGTTGCCTCGCAGGTAGTGCGTGTACCCGGCGCCGATCTGGGAGAGGCCCTTGAAGAACTCCTCGTCAGGCTCGCCGCGTTCGAGACGCCAGGCGGTCTCCCACGCCTCGTGCGCGCCAAAGTAGCGGCCGGCGTTGAAGTGCTCGATCGCGAGTGCCTCGACCTCGGGGAGGGGGAGCAGCTCGAAGGGCTCGAGGTGAAGGCGGTTCTCGCTGCCCATCGGCAGCGGGCGGCCGAACTCGTCGCGTGGACGCTCGACTTTCAACGGAGGCGCCGGAGCGTCCTCAACAGAGGCGTCGTGCGAGGCGTCCATCAGTTCGTCTGACATGCGATCGAGTCTATCAGTCCGGCGACGGGCCCTCGGCGAGGCGTTCGCGCCGGGTGTCGAGGAGCGCGCGACAGAGTCCGGCCAGCGTCTCGCCGTCGAAGGGCTTGGTGATGAACTCGGTCGCGCCGGCGGCCATGGCGAGGTCCTTGTGGGCGGCGTCGACGTAGCCGCTCATCACGATGATGGGCGCGGGCGTGATTGCGTGCAGGCGCTCGACCAACGTGCGGCCGTCGACGCCGGGGAGGGTCAGGTCGACCACGAGCACGTCTGGCGCCTCGCCGGTGGCGAGGCGGAGAGCATCATCCGCGTCGGTGGCGGTGAGGACCTCGAAGCCGGCGGCGCCGAGCTCGAGCCGCAGCCAGCGGCCAATCGCGGGCTCGTCATCGACGACGAGGACTCTGTCTGGCACCTGCGCCTCAACCTTCGTTCGCGGCTGGCGCCAGCCGCGCAGCCCCACTGTATCGGGATTCTCGGGATCGTCAGTCGAACAGGCGATCTTCGGCCCGCCGCATGGTGAGGTAGCACTCGCAGCTGGCGCCCTCGAGGCCGTCCCGGTCCACGATGACGATGCGTCCGCGGCTGTACTGGACGAGTCCGGCGCGCTGGAGGCGGCCGGCGGCGAGGGTAACGGTCTGCCGCTGCACGCCGAGCAGAAGCGCGATGAACTCCTGCGTGATGGGGATGGCGTCGCGGCCCGTGAGGTCCTCGAGGCGAAGGAGCGAACGGGCAACGCGTTCCTCGACGCGGTGGTTGGCGGAGCAGGCGGCGGCCTGCCCGGCCAGCCGCAGCAGCATGATCGAGTAGCGGGCGGCGAGCTGCCGGAGGCCATCCGCAGCGGCGCTGTGGAAGTCGGCGCGCGGCAGGACGAGCGCCTGTCCCGGCACCTGCACGAGGGCACGGAAGGGTGAGCGCCCGTCCTCGAGCAGGGCGGAGAAGCCGACCATGCCGGTGCGGCCAACCATGACGTGTTCGTGGGCGTCGCCGCTTTCGAGGACAGTCAGGAGCGAGACGGCCGCGGTGAGCGGGAAGACGAGCTGGTCGATACGCTCGTCCTGCTCGAAGAGGGTGGTGCCGCTGTCCAAGGTCACGGGACGGAGCGACGAGCGCAGCGCGTGGAGGTCGGCCTCGGCCAGGGAGGCGAGGAGCCGGTTCTCCCGCGGAGCCGTGTTCTCGTCCATCGAAACTCCCGTATAGATGACGGTATGCAAGATTCCGGCCATTCCCATGCCGGCAAGGCATTCGTCGTCGCAGCGCTGTGACAACTCGGACGGCGCATTCCTGCGGGGCGCGGGCAAGAGGCGAACGTGCGAGGTGCCTTCATGGTGCCCTCGGCACGGGCGAGCTTCCGCCATCTAGATGACGTAACGCGGGCGACGCGATGCATCGCGGGGTCGTTTCATCGGGCTGCGTAGGCGGGCAGCCCGGCGTCGAGCGGGGGACGGACGCGCCAGCGAGTGCGGCCGACTGTCTCGATCCGCTAGGCCGCGGCGAGCGCCGCTCCGAGCGCCACGTCGAGGTTCAGGGTCGAGACCGGCTGCCGCAGGAACGTTGTGCGCAGAGAGCGGGCGACACGGGCGCCGTCCGTGTTGGTGGAGGTGACGAGGAAGGGCCGGCCGTGGGCGAGCGTGTGCAGGTGCGCGACCGCTGCCTCGTCGAGTCCGGCCTCCGGGCTGTACTCGCAGGTAACGAGGTCGAAATCGCGCTGGAACAGTTGATGCAGCGCGGCCTTGAAGGTACTGACGCGGTAGACGGACCAGCCGTCGAGCCGCAGCACGCGGTCGGAGAGGAGGCCGAGGCCGTCCTCGGGCTCGATGACCAGGACGAGGCGTGTCGTCATCGTGCGCGCTCCTTCGTCGGCGGTCGCGACGCTGGTGTGGTGGGCGAGGTCCCGCGACATGTCCGCGAGGCCTCGCCCATCACCGCCGGCAACGAGGTGGTACGGGGGTCTGCTGCCGACGAGGTGATTGCACACCGACGGAGCTCGCGCGGGGAGGGCATTTGGTCACGCCAGCTCGGTGATGAAGGGCCGGGAAGCGGTTGCCCGCAGGGCCTGCACGCTGGCCATCGTGGGGCGGCCGCATCGAGCGCGCGGCGTTCAACTTGCCGCCCGGGCGCGCTGTCGGACTGAGCGGGGGCGCCGCCAGAAACGCGTCTCGGCCTCGTCGGGGAGGCCGAGCGAGTCGTAACCACGTTCGAGGGAGGACTGCAGCTCTGGGAGGGACTCGCGGCTCATCCAACTGGCGTAGGTCCAGACCGCGCGGCCGTACCAGATCGCGGAGAGCTGGACCTGGGTCTCGAGGATGGAGCGGACGCGGTCCGCGAGGCGATCGGCGTGGATGGTGGTGGCGATCAGCAATGCCCAGGGCCGACCGCTCCCGAGGGAACTGCACATGAGGCGGTCGAACTCGGCGTGCAGGAGCGGGGCGCGCTCAGCCGGCGCCGGCACGGCCTGCTGGGCCCCGAATTCGGCGCGCAGTGACAGGAGTTCCTGGCGGCGCACCCGGATGCTGGCCTGGAGATCGGTGAAGCCGTCCGCGTCGGTCCGGCCGGGCCGCTCCGCGAGCAGTGCAGCGAGGAACGAACTCTCATCGTCCAGGTCGGCGAGTTGAGCCGCGAGCGCGCGTGACGCGCGTTCGCGCCTCGGCAGATTGGGTTCGAGCAGCCAGCTAACGAGACTCGATGCGTCGAGGATGGAGCGCGCGATGCTCCACGTGCCGTACTCGGGAGCCGGCGGCTCGAGGCCGCGGGCGAGCGCGATGAGCGCGTGCCCGGCTGAGGTCAGGCACTGGTGGGCGTAGAGGCGCGCGTAGTCGAGGGCGGCGGCTTCCGCCTCGCTGGCGCCGCGGAGCTCCAGGTTGCCGGGGGAGCCGCTTTCCGGGCGCGCGCCGAGCGAGTCGGTATGTCCGATGAGGTCCGCCTGCAGCGAGGGCAGGGCGTCGAGCAGGTCACCCGGATTCCGCAGGAGCCGCACGGGGCTGGCCTGCTCATGGCCGCAGGCGAGACAGGAGAGCTTGTCGCCATCGTAAAGCAGTCGACCGGAACAGCGCGGGCACGCGGCCTCGGCGGTGGTCGAGTGCCGATTGGTCGTCGCGCCCCGACGTGTGCCCTGCCGTGCAGCCTGCTGAAACTCGTGAATGTCCGTTGCGCGCATCGTGGTCCTCCGGCTGGTCGCCCTCGAATGTTGCCGGGAACCGATGGGACGCCGCCGTCGCCTCAGCTGGCAGGCGGTTCCTGACGCAGGGTTGGACGGCGAGGCCCCCACGGCCGACCCGGGAGACCTCGCCAGTAAGTTCGCCGGCAGGCAGGGCGACGATTGCCGCCGGCCCGCGCATGGTGGCCTCGAGTGGGCGGCGGCGCAGAGGGCCCTCCGGCCATGCCTCTTCGTGATGAACGTCCGGAATCGTCTGCCCGAGTGGCAGGTGCTCACGGGCCGACGAAGGTTGCGCCCGGCCGTGATTGAATCGGCTAGAATCCTCGCGGAGTACGCCGGTCGCAAGAGCCCCCGCAACCTACTCCGCGCGCATCGGAGTACACCCGCGCCAGCGCGGACCTCTCCGCTGCGAAGGGGCAAGCGATGGGCGACTCACTCACACTCGCCGACTTCGCGGCCGCGTGTGAGCACGCACCCGACGCGACTCTGTTGATCGACTCGGCGGGGACGATTGTGGCCGCCAACCAGCGGGCCGCGGGGATGTTCGGCCACGCAGCGGCCGACCTCGTCGGGGAATCCATCGAAACGCTGGTCCCCACCGAGCTGCGCGACGCGCATCGCGCGCATCGCGCCCGCTTTGCCCGACATCCCGAGGCCCGCCCGATGGGGGCGCGGCTGCAACTTACGGCGTTGCGCGCGGATGGTCGCGCGTTTCCCGTCGAGATCTCCCTCAGCCCCCTCGACGTCGAGGGGGCACCCTACGTGGCTGCCTCGGCGCGCGATGTGACGGAGCGCGTCGTCGCGGAGGCGAACGTGCGGCGCAGCGAGGAGCGGTTCCGGCTGCTGGCGGAGCACGCGCGGGACGTGGTGTACCGGATCCGGGTGGACGATACGGGCGCGCCCGCCAGGGTCGAGTACGTCAGTCACGCGGCGGTCAAGGTCCTCGGCCACGTGCCCGATGACTACTACGCGGACCCGTTGTTTGGCCTCAGGACGATTCACCCCGACGACCGAAGCGTTCACCAAGCATGGGCGACTCGCACCCGCGAGGAGCAACCGTCGCCGGCGATCCGCGTCCAGAAGGCCGACGGCGACTGGTTGTGGCTCGAGTTCGTCGAAACGTGGATCCGCGACGATGCGGGCACTGTCATCGCGATCGAGGGCTCCGCTCGTGATGTGAGCGATCGGGTCGCGGCCGAGGAGGCATTGCGACAGAGCGAGGAGCAGTTCCGCCTGCTGGCGGAGCAGGCGGTCGACATGATTTACCTCGGTCGCCTGACGCCGGACGGGCGCCGGGCGTTCGACTACGTGAGCCCGGCTTCGTTGCGGATCTTCGGCTATCGGTCCGAGGAGTTCCGGGCGAACCCGGACCTCGTCGACGAGTTGCTGCATCCGGACGACCGCGCGGCCCGCGACGCCTGGCTGCGCGACGGTGGCC
>JAIBBD010000119.1 GCA_019694855.1 Dehalococcoidia bacterium | reverse complement strand
TTCGTGATCTCAGGCGTGGCCGCAGCTAGATCGCCCTGCGAGCCCGTAGAGACGGGTTTGTCGCGGATCCCGGGCACTTCGCGACAAATTCGCGACGAATTTTCGAGACAACCAGGAGATCGCGCCGCCGCGCATCACGGCCTTCTGCGTCTGCCCGGACCCTCCGCTCCGCGTGCCCCGCAGCCGGCGGCGGCTCGGCCGTCGAGACGGGCGTGCGATGCCCAGTAGCTCGCTATGGCGCCGCGGCTGGTAGCTGCGATCGTCGGCGGGTCCGAGCGACTCACCGGGGGAGTTTCAGGCCACCCGGCGGCCGGTACCACACGCTGAGCTGCGGATCTTCAGGGACGCCTTCTCTGAAGAAGTAGATCCCGCCCTCGGACGCCAGGTGGAAGTCGTAGACACCTTCGGACAGGATGTTGCGCTGCTTGGTCAGGATGTGGACCAACGTCAACTTGCCGTGTGCGATGGTCAGCAGGCGCTCGTCGTCGAGGTACTCGTAGCGCCCGATGTCGACAGCGAAGCGAGCCGCCGGGGTTCCGTCGAGTGGTACGCGCCAGAGCTCGCCGAGCGAGTTGACGATTTCGATCTGCCCCTCGACCACCCGTCGAGACTCGAAGAGGGGGCTTACTACGACATAGTCGAGGAGCGTCACCTCCGACCGACCGATTCGGCCATGCGCGAGCTGACCGGCCACATTTTCGAGCAGCAGCCCGCCATCCGACAGATACTCGATGATCCGTCCGTACGCGGGCATCGCCATCGGTGCGCCGCGCAGATCGTATGCGCTCACGACCGGTTCGTCCGGCGAGGATGGATCCTGGTATGGCACGCGCAGCACATACTCCCCGGATGCATCAAAGCGCCAATTGGCCGTGCCAAACGGTCCTTCGAGCTCGACCTCCGTGCCGGCGTCATGGTCGCGTACCACGGCGCGCCCGCCTCCGAACCACAACACGTGCGTGTCGGTCGTGTCGAACATCGCCACACCGCTCGCCAGCGCCCGATCGGTACTTTCCGCGAGATCGAAGGCGTGCAGCGTGATCCCTTCGAGGAAGAACACGGTGTCGCCAATCCGCCGGCGGTGCTCGTGGAAGTACACCTCGTCGGCGAGCTTGACCGCCCCGTCCTCCGCCGGGAACCGCGGGAGCCACCACACGTCGCCGAGGTCGCCCGCGGCCGACTCCTGCTGGCCCGCGAACGCTCCGAACTCGGTCACGTACGGGCACGTCCAGCGTGTAAGCACCTCGCGAGCGGCTGTCTCTCCGGATCGATCGATCTCGACGATCGACGAGGGCGCGCCCGCCCCGCACATCCACACGCTCGTCGCTCCCTCCTGGACTTCGAGCCCCTCGATCGGCACGAGATGGCGCTCCGTATCGACGACCACCGCCTCGGTGCCGCACGGAGACACTAGCACTGTACTTCCGCCCAATTGGTCCCCGTCGGGACGGTACGCCTGGACGATCAGCCGATCGCCAAGCATCCCGGCGCCATAGACCAGAAAGGAATCGCCGCCGGACCACACCCGCACCGGCATCTCGCCCGGACACAGCGGCACGGCCTCTTCGCTCGCGCAGCCCGCGAACATCAGCCAGACGATGCTGAGTCGACGCACAAGTCGACTCTACCCACACCTGGCGGAACGACAACCCTGGTGATCCGAGCGCTTCTGGTGCGACTACGGAGTCGACCCACCGTGCAGATTAGTCCTCAGATGAGGAGGATTTGAACTCACCGGCGGCGAGCATCGCGCGGATCTCCTCGAACGTGAGTCCCTCCTCAAGACGACCCCGCACCCATCGAGCCTGCTCTGGCGCAAACAGGGGCCACCGGGCAGCTCGCCCTCGGGCCCCACCGTGCACCGTGGTGTAGGGGGGCAGCACGCCCCGTTGCGCCCACTTCATGACGGTGCTGTCCGTCACCCCGGCGGCTTCGGCCACCTCAGCAGTGGTTGCCCACCGGCTCGGTTTCGCCCCTGGCACGGCGCGAGTGTACCCTGCGCCAAGTCCGATCCGGCTTGAAGTTCTCCGGGAGTAATTCGAGGATGTCGAGTAATCCACGAGTTGTCAGAGAGGAGAACACGATGCCGTCCCCCGTCAACGACCCCGCCCGTCGCGCCGCCGGCCACCGCGGCCTGGACTTGCGCGGGCGCGTGCTCGTCGGCCGCTATCGCCTCGACGAGGTGGTCGGCTGCGGCGGGACGGCCCTCGTCTACGCCGCCCGCGACCTCCTCCTGCGACGGCGCGTGGCGGTCAAGGTCTTCCACCCCGAGCACGCGCGCTCCGAGACCCAGCGCCGGCATCTCCGCCGCGAGGCGCGGCTCCTCGCCCACCTCGAGCACCCGCACATCGTCTCGCTCCTCGACTTCGGCGAGGAGCCGCAGACCCTCCTGGTGACCGGGGCCTCGCCGCAGCCCGGGGAGGCCGGGCTCGTCAGTGCCGGCGATCCGCTGGTGTTCCTGGTGATGCCGCTCCTCCGGGCGCCCACGCTGCGGGACCTCGTCCTCGCCGGAGCGCTCGCGTGGCCACGGGCGGCCCTGCTGGTCGTCCAGCTCCTCGCCGCCGTCGCCGCGCTCCATCGGCGCGGCGTCCTCCACCGTGACCTCAAGTCGCAGAACTGCCTCGTCACGCGACGCGACGGCCGCGAGCACCTCTACCTCCTCGACCTCGGGCTCGCGCGCGTCCGGGAGCCCGACCTCGTCTCGAGCGGCTCCGGGCGCCCGTCCGTGAGCCGCTCCAGGCCCGGCGCGATCGTCGGCACGCTGGCGTACCTCGCGCCCGAACAGGCCCGAGGCGGCCCGGTCGACGAGCGCGCCGACCTCTACGCCGTCGGCGTGATCCTCTTCGAGCTGCTCACGCGGCGCCTCCCCTTCACCGGCAACGACTACGCCGTGCTCAAGGGCCACGTCGAGGTCGAGCCGCCGACGCCGAGCGTCGTCGCGCCGACGGCCGGGATCCCGGCGGAGCTGGACACGATCGTCCTCCGGGCGCTGGCGAAGGACCCGGCGCAGCGCTTCGCCTCCGCCGACATCTTCGCGGGCGCCCTCGCACCGCTACTCCGCGGCACCTCGACGGCGAGCACGGAGGGACCCGCCTGCCTCGTCCCCGAGCACGTCGGCTGCGAGGACGCCCAGGCCGCGCTGGCCGCCTGGACCCGCTTCGAGAACACGGCCGCCCGCCGCGCCGCCGACGCGGCCGCCCGCATCGCGCGGGCCTGGTTGCCGCTGGCGGACATGCTCGGCGCGCTCGCGGAGGAGTAGCGGCCCTGCCCGTGCGCGGCAGACCGGACCTTCTCGAGACCTTCGGACGGCGCGAGGAGAGGTTTCCCCATGAGTGGTGGCATCCTCGACCCCATGATGACCTCGAAGGCGCGTCTCGCTCCGCTCGCGCTCGTAGCCGGCTGCGTGCTCAGCCCGCACTCGACCAGTGGGACGACCGACA